>CAJQNW010000001.1 GCA_905479765.1 uncultured Tepidamorphus sp.
CGCGGCCCGTTTCGACGAACAGGGCCGCCCAGTAGTCCATGTTGTCGCGCACGCCGTCACAGCCCGACAGCAGGATGGCGGCGGGAAAAGGCCCGGGTCCCTCGGGACGAACCAGGCGCCAGTGCTCGGCGAGACGCTCGGACCTGGTTTCGGGCGTTTCGTCGAACGGCGACCAGCCCAGGTACTGGCGCCCCGTATTGAGCGCAAAACCCAGAACGATGACCCCGGCGGCGATCAGCCCCCACCGGATCAGTTTCGGCATCCAAGGCCCCATTCGAGGCCGCACCATTCTTTCAGCCGGGCGGAATCGGCTTGGGACCAGCCGTCCGGTGCGGTCACGCCGACCCAGGCGTCGATATAGTCGCGGGCGACGTAGCTGTGCCCGTATCCCGGCGGCACCGCGAGGGCGAGGATCATGTCGACCACGAGCTGGAACTGCGTGACGACCGGCATGAAGCGCATGTCCGGCGAGACGTCGGGCGCCGGCGGCTCGCGCATCCATTCCGGTGAGCGCCACACCGAGTTCGGCTCGTAGAAGACGATCGGGTCCGAGGCATACTGCAGGTAAGCGATGCGCAGCCGGCCCCAGTCCGCGGTTGCGCGGTCGAGACCGTGGAACTGCGACATGAAGCGCACGAGGATACCGTCGCCGACGATGGGAAGCACGTAGGAGGACCCGCTGTTTCGGGCCTCCGTCGCCTTGTTCCACAGGGCCGACGGGAAGGGCGGACCGGTCCACAAGGCGCCCTGGATGGGGTCGTTGATGACCTCGAAGAGATCGAACGAATACATCGACGACCACGCACCGAGGCTGAGGCCGTGCGCGTAGAACGCGGGCCGGTCGTCCTCGGGCAGCGACTTCCAGTACCGGTAGACGGTCTGCATCGTCGCCGTCGCCTGCTCGAGCCCGGACTGCGTTTCGAAGATTAGCGCGAACGGCGACTGCAGGTAGGAATACTGCACCGCGACCGTGGCGATGTCCCCGTCGTGCATGTATTCGATCGGATCGTGACCGCCCGGATCGAGCCAGCCGGTGCCGGTCGGGCTCGCGACGATCAGTATCTTGCGCTCGAACGCACCGAGGCGCTTCAGTTCTTCCAATGCGACGTTTGCGCGGTCCTCCGGCGTGTCGGCCTGTGCGCGGCCGACATAGACGCGGATCGGATCCCTAGCCGGCCGGCCGCTGAACGTGGAGATGGCCTCGGCGTCAGGCCCGCCAAGGACGAAATCGCGCCCCGGCTGGCCCATGGCCCCCCAGTCGACCAGCGATCCCGGACCGCCTGCTTTGCGCGGACTGGTCGGCGCCGGCGGCGCCTTCACGAACAGGTTCTGCGCGGTCTCGTAGGACTCGTCCAGAGCCTCGAAGGTCCAGCGGATCACGCCGTCCCGGGTCCCGAAAAACACGATTGCCGCCGCCAGGATCAGGCCGAGGGCGTTCGCTGTCCGCATCGGCATGTAGCGGTAGAGGCGGCGGCGCAGGATGTCGAAAATCCACTGCACCGCCAGGCCGATGGCGAAACAGACGATGAAGACGACGGCGGCGATGCCGAGCATCGCAAAGAGATGAAACTCCTCGGTCGGCTCCAGCCCGACGCGCGTCCTGATCGAGTCCTGCCAGCGCGTCCAGTGCGCCAGGTCGTAGACCCAGAGAGCCAGAACGGGCACGGCGACGACGATATGGGCGATCACCTTGGCGCGGCCCTGCAATCGCGGCAGTTCGATCGCCCGCCAGGCGGAGAGGACGAGCTGCCCGATCACGTAGCCGATAGCCGTGACGAGACCCGCCAGCGCGCCCTGGATGAACCACGGCCGGGGGATCAGCGACGGGGTCAGGGAGGCCGCGAAAAACACCAGTCCCAGAAGGAAGGGCAATATGGCGAAACCGAAAAGCCGGCTGGTTTTGTTCGTCATGCGCGGGTTTCTATCCAGTCTGTTCGCCCGGTATCGCATTTTCGGGCGCGGTTCCTTCCGAACGGCCTTAGTGTTGCCGCCAGTTGAACGGGATGTTGGAGGCATGTGTCCGCACAGCGGACACATCGGATAAGATAGCAGCGGAGTCCTAATGAAATGGATAGTCGTCGTTCAAAAGCATTCTGAGAAACGCTTGCGGGAGGAACGATGACCATCGGATTTGCCGCGCTGGCCTGTGTGCCGGCGCCTATGCCGGCATATGTGTACGCCACCGCGCACGCGTGGCGTCTGAGTTGAGCGTGCGCCGGTTCTCCGCATGAAACTCAACGCTCTGCCCTCCGCGCTTGCGCAGGTTTCGCTTCTTGCTGCCGCCGTTTGTTTCCTGGCCGGCGCGGGCGCGACAGTCCTCGACGTTCTCTTGCGCGCCGTCTGGAACGAAAGTCTGCCCGGCGTCATCGAGATGACGTCGCTGTCGATCGCCCTGGGCGCGCTTTTGTCGATTCCGGTTTGCTATCTGCGCGGCACCCACGTCACCGCGCGGCTTCTGAGCGAAACCAATCCGCAGCTCTTCCAGCGTCCGCTTTCGGTCCTGGGCTCGATCTTGTCCGTCGTTTTCGCCGGCGTGCTTGCCGGTATGGTCACCCTGAACGCCTTCGAGAAATGGGGCGGCCCGGAGACGACGCGCGACCTGCAGTTGCCGATGAGCGTTCTGCTGGCCGTCACCGCCTTCGGCTTTGTCGTGGCGCTGCTGGCGGCAGTTGCGAATGTCGCCGGGGAACTGTCCCGGGGCCGGCTAAATGATTAGTGGGCTCGTGCTCGGCGGGCTCGGCTTCGCCGCGGCGATCGCCCTTATCGTATTGGAAGTCCCGGTCGGCGTGGCGATGGGGCTGGTGGGCCTTGCCGGCTGCGCTCTCATCATCGGGTTCGAGGGCACGACCGCAATCGGCGCGACGACGGTCTGGGATTCCCTGACGAACTATACGCTGACCGTGCTTCCGCTGTTCGTTCTGATGGGAAATCTGGCGGCTCAGGCTGGGCTGTCTTCGCGGCTTTATTCCGCCATGCGCGCGCTGATCGGCCATCGTCGCGGCGGGCTTGCCCTGGCGACGATCGGGGCATCCGCCGGGTTCGGCATGATCTCCGGGTCCTCGCTCGCCACCACCGCCACCATGGGCCGGATCGCGCTGCCGGAAATGCGCAGCGCCGGCTATTCCGCGAGCCTGTCGTCGGGAACCGTCGCCGCCGGAGGCACGCTCGGGATCCTCATCCCGCCGTCCACGGTCCTGGTGATCTACGCCTTCATCGCGGAGCAATCGATCCGCAAGCTGCTGCTGGCCACCGCCGGGCCGGTCATCCTTGCGGTCGCGCTTTATTGCTTCGCGATCTGGCTGCCGATCCTGCTCGGCCGGTCCGATGCGCCAAGCCGCGCGCGTGCGGGTACGGGGGAGCGGCGGCGCGCGATAGCCGATCTGGCGTCGCCGCTGGGCGTTTTCGCCCTCATCATGGGCGGGCTCTACAGCGGTTACTTCACCGCCAACGAGGCCGCGGCCATCGGTGTGGCGGTCGTGCTGGTTTACGGAATCCTCACGCGTACCCTGCCGTTCGACGGTTTTCTGGCCGCTGCCCGCGATACCGCGTTGACCTGCGGCGCCCTTTACCTCGTGCTGATCGCGGCCAACCTGTTCAATTTCTTCCTGGCGCTCTCAGGGCTGCCGTTCTCGCTGACCTCGCTCTTTTCCGGCGTGCTCGGCCAGCCGCTTCTGGTCATCGCGATCATGAGTGTCATCTATCTCGCGCTCGGCACGCTGATGGACTCGCTCGCCATGTTGCTGCTGACCCTGCCGCTGTTCGTGCCGATCGCCCAGGCGGCGGGAATCGACCTCGTCTGGTTTGGCATCTACGCCGTCATGGTGGTCGAGATGGGGCTCATCACGCCGCCCGTCGGCATGAACCTCTTCGTGCTGAAAACCACCGCACCCGACATTCGCATGATCGATCTCTGGCGGGGGGTTCTGCCCTTCGTCGCCGCCGACGTGGTCCGCGTTGCCATCATCATCGCCTTCCCGGCGATCGTGCTCTGGCTTCCCAACCACGCGTTTTGACGTCGTGTTCCAAAGGGAGGAAACAAGATGAACTGCAACCGTATCAACCGTAGCCTGGCCTGCGCCGCGCTGGCGATGGCCATCGCGACCGGTATCGCCGAAGCCCGTGAATTCCGTGTCTCGAGCTTCGAGCCGGCTCAGGGTTTCTACTCGGCCCAGATCCTGCAGGCCTGGATCGACGAGGTGAATCCGAAGCTGTCCGAAGGCAACGCCTTCAAGCTCTATCCAGGCTCCATCCTCGGCGCGCCGCCCGCGCAAGCCGAACTGGTCAAGAAGGGCGTTGCCGACGTCGCGCTCGTGGTGCCGACCTATACGCCCGGACTGTTCCCGATGAGTTCGGTCGTCGAGATTCCGGCGATGGCGCCGACCTCCGCTAAGGGCACCGCGATCCTGAGCGCGCTCGCCGACGAGGGGGCGCTGGAAGCGGAATATGCCGACTACAAGGTCATAGCCGTGTTCACGACGCCCGGCTACCGGATCTTCCTCTCCGGCGATGGTGCGGAAAGCCCGGCTGATCTGGAGGGCCTGAAACTGCGCACGCCGTCGCCCTTCGGGTCGAAGCTGTTTGGCATGATGGGCGCGTCGGGCGTCTCGATTCCCGCGCCTCAGGTCTATGAGAACCTGGAGCGCAATGTGGTCAGCGGCGCCGCCTGGGTGATGGACGCCTATAAGACGTTCCGGCTTGACGAGGTCGCGCCGTCGATCACCGACATCCGGTTTACGGCAAGCCCGATGGCAATCCTGATGAACAAGGCGGCCTACGAAAGCCTGCCGGAGGAGGACCGCGCGGTGATCGATTCCATGTCCGGCCGGACGGCCGCGGAATGGGTCGCTTCCATCGTCGATACCAAGGATGCGGAAATCGAGAAGGCGTTCCGCGAAAAGGGTAATGTGACGTTCATCGACCTGGACGACGCGCAGCGGGAAAAGTGGAATGAAGCATTGGCAGGCGCCCCGGCGCTCTGGGCCGAGGAGAATGCCGGCGGCGAAGCGGTGCTGAAGCGGGCGACCGAGATCGCAGCGGGCGACTAGGCTGCGTTTCGCCCGCCCTGTCCGCATGCCGGACGGGGCGGGCGCCGACCGGGAAAAACGGTCCGGAAGCGGATAATATACCGCACGCCGGCAAAAGGGAGGCAGACATGACAGTCAACGCACTCGGATATCTGGGTATCCGGTCCGACAGGCTAGACGACTGGGCCGGTTTCGCCGGCGGGCTTCTCGGCATGCAGACCATCGATCGCGGCGGCAAGGCGATGGCGTTCCGCATGGACGATCAGGCGCAACGCCTGCTGGTCTCCGACGAACCCGGCGAGACCCTGGCCTTCATGGGCTGGGAGGTCGACCATGCCGACGATCTGTCCGCCTATGCAGCCCGGCTGGAACAGGCCGGGGTGACGGTGCATCCGGCAACGAGCGATCTCCGCGACCGCCGTCTTGTCGCCGATCTGATCTGGTTCCTGGATCCGATGGGCAACCGCGTCGAACTCTTCCACGCCCCGATGATCGCCAGCGACCCTTTCGTGCCCGGCCGTCCGATTTCCGGCTTCAGGACCGGGCCGCTCGGCATGGGCCACGCCGTCCTGCACGTCAGGGACATCGACGTGATGCTGCCGTTCTACCGCGACCTGCTGGACTTCCACGTCTCGGACTACGGCCTGAAGCCCTATGGCCTCTACTTCTTCCACGTGAACGGGCGCCACCACAGCTTCGCCATGGTCGGGTCCGGCCAGTCCGGCTTCCATCACTTCATGGTCGAGTTCGGCAATCTCGACGACGTCGGCCAGGGCTGCGATCTCGCCCAGCTCGAGGAGGGTCGCATCGCCTATACGCTCGGCCGCCACACCAACGACTACATGACCTCATTCTACGCCAATTCGCCGTCCGGCTTCTTCGTCGAGAACGGCTGGGGCGGCCGGGTCATCGATCCGGCGACATGGCAGCCCCACGAAACCCATGACGGCCCCTCGTTCTGGGGGCACGAGCGGCTGTATCTGTCCGAGGACGGCGGCAGGAAGCGGCTGCGGGACATGCGCCTCGATGCAGCCGCCCGCGGCCTGCGCGCGCCGGACGTTGTCGACTGTCCGTGGCTCTACGGCGAACTGGTCAGGCAGGGGACCTAGGCGATGGCCGGTCAGAACAGCGTCGAGGACTTCGACGTCGTCGTCGTCGGCCTCGGCCCGGCCGGCGCGACGCTGGCGCATCTGCTCGGCCTTCAGGGCGTGCGAACCCTGGTGCTCGACCGCGAGGCCCAGGCCTATCACCTGCCGCGTGCGGTCCATTTCGACGACGAAATCATGCGCGTGTTCCAGTGGATCGGGATCGCCGACGAGCTGGAGCCGAAACTGCGCATCAATATCGGCATGCGGTTCGTCGACCCGGACGGCGCGATCCTGCTCGACTGGCCGCGCCCGCAGGAGCGCTCCGCGCTCGGCTGGCACCCGAGCTACCGGGTCCATCAGCCCGATCTAGAGGAACTGCTGCGCGAAACGCTCCAGGCGCGGGATACGGTGACGGTGCGCGCGCGCTGCGAGGCCTTTCTGGTCGAGGAAGCAGGCGATCATGTCGCGCTCCGCTACGAGGACATGGCGGCGGGCAAGGTCGTCCGCGTCCGCGCCAGATACGTCGTCGGATGCGACGGCGCACGCTCCCTCGTTCGCCGCTTCATCGAGACGGGCATGGAGGACTACGGTTTTCACGAGCGCTGGCTCGTCGTCGACGTGCTCCTGAAAGGCGACAAGCCGGAACTCGGCGACCATTCGATCCAGTACTGCAATCCCGCGCGGCCGGCGACCTACGTGCGTGGCCCGCTCAATCGCCGGCGCTGGGAGATCACGGTTCTTCCCGGCGAGGACAGCCGGAAAATCGCGACCGAGCCGGAAGTCTGGAAGCTGCTCGCCAAGTGGCTATCGCCGGACGAGGCCGACCTCGAGCGGGCCGCCGTCTACACGTTCCACTCGCTGATCGCCAGGGATTGGCGGCGCGGCCGGCTGATCGTCGCCGGCGATGCCGCGCATCAGACGCCACCTTTCATGGGGCAGGGCATGTGCGCCGGCATTCGCGACGCCGCGAACATCGGCTGGAAACTTGCCGAAGTCATCCACGGCCGCGCGGACGACGCGCTGCTGGATACCTATCAGAGCGAACGCCACCCCAACGCCCGCGAATTCATCACGACCGCGGTGCGCCTTGGCCGGCTGATCAACGCCGCCGACAGCGAAGGCGCGCTTCGCGCCGCCATGCCGGCAGCCGACGGCACGGCCTCGATGAAGTCGATCTACCCGCCGCTCGGGCCGGGCCTCGGCACGGGAAACCACGCCGGCCGGATGTTCGGCCAGCCGGCCATGGCCGATGGCCGGCGCATGGATGACGTCGTCGGCCACAGGTTCGTGGTTGTCGCCGAGGCCGAATTGGCGCATGACGTTCGCCTGCCCGACGAGGTAGCGCTCGTGACGACCAGGGAGACGCCGGATGCAGCCGGTCAACTCGCGGCTTTCGGCGTTCGCGCCGTGCTCCTGCGGCCCGATCGCTACGTCTTCGGCACCGCCGACACGGGTGCGGAGCTTTCGGCACTGGTCGGCAGACTGACGAGCAAGGTTCTTAAACAGCAAACACCGGAAATGGCCTGATACATGAAACTCTGTTCCTTCACCGCCGATGGCCGCGCGTCCTACGGTCTTGTCACGGACAGCAGGATCGTCGATCTCGGCCGGCGCTTCGAGGCGCCGACGCTGCGCGATTTTCTGGCTTCGGATCAGATGGGCGAAGCCGCCAAACTGTCTTCCGAACCCGCCGACTACGCCTTCGATGCCGTTACCCACGATCCGGTCATTCCCAACCCCGACAAGATCATTTGCGTCGGGCTCAACTATCACGACCACATCCAGGAGACGGGCCGCGAGGAAACGCCGAATCCGGTGCTTTTCGCGCGCTTCCCCGGCAGCCAGATCGGCCACGGCCGGCCCCTGGTCAAACCGCTGGAGTCCGACAAGTTCGATTACGAGGGCGAACTCGCCGTCATCATCGGAAAGGATTGCCGCCGCGTTTCGCAGGAGGACGCGCTGTCGGTCGTCGCGGGCTATGCCTGCTACAACGACGGCTCGGTGCGCGACTGGCAGAGGCACACCCACCAGTTCCTGCCCGGCAAGACATTCGCCGGCACCGGCGGTTTCGGTCCGTGGATGGTGACGGCCGACGAGATACCCGACCCCTCCGCGCTGCGGCTGACGACGCGGCTCAATGGCGAGGTTGTCCAGGACACGCAGACCGACCTGATGGTCGCCTCGGTTCCGCGCCTGATCGCCTATTGCTCGACGATCCTGCCGCTGCTGCCGGGCGACGTGATCGTGTCGGGAACGCCCGGCGGCGTGGGCGCGCGCCGGACGCCGCCGCTGTGGATGAAGGACGGCGACGTCTGCGAGGTGGAAATCTCCGGAATCGGCACGCTCTCGAACCCGGTGAAGGCCGAGGCGTGAGGCTTTTGCCGCCTTAGGGCGCGTGGCAGTACCGGCTGATGACCTCGAAGAGCCCATCGGCTGCGCGCAACGCCAACACCGTAAGGTCGCTCGCTCGCGGTCTTGCCGTTCTGCGATACGTCAACGCGTCTGGCAGCGCGCGGCCGGGCGCGATCGCGAAGGCGCTGGATATCCCGCGCCCGACCGTCTACCGGCTGCTCGAGACGCTCGAGGAGGAGGGCTATGTGTCCTTTTCGCCGAGCGCCAACCAGGTGCGGGTCACGCGGTTCGCTGCGTCACTGGGTGACGGTTTCGCCGTCACCTCGCGCCTCTGCCAGATCGCCGGGCCGCTGATCGGCGAATATGCGCCGCGTATCGTCTGGCCCTTGGATATCTCGGTCTACGAGAACGCGGCCATGGTGATCCAGGAGACCACCCACGGCCGCAGTCCGCTGTCGATCGACCGCGGGATGGTCGGCTATCGCCTGCCGATGCTGCGAACCTCGGCGGGGCGGTGCTATCTCGGCATGTGCCCGCCCGCCGAACGCAATCTCATTCTCGAGCACATCCGCCGACTCAACGATCCCGAAGACGCTCCGTTTCTCGGCGATCATTTTCTCCAGCCGATGCTGGCGCAGGTCGCCGAACGCCGGCTGGCAACCCGCGATGCCGGCGAATTCCGGCCGCAGACGTCCTCGATCGCGGCGCCGGTGATGTCCGCGGGCAGCATCGTGGCTTGCATCTCCATTATCTGGATCCGGTCTGCCATGTCTCTTGAAGAGGCGTCGCGCACCTGCGAGGCGCCCTTGCGCGAGATTGCCGAGCGCCTGTCGACGGAACTGGAGAGCTAGAGCCCTTTCGGCATGGCCCAAAGGCACAAATCGGACTTGAGCCGGCCGGCTTTCGGCAGAGCGTTGAACTCGTCTAATATTTGAATGCGAAAACGTCAATTTGCCGGGCTGATCCGGTCGGCGAGATCATTAAGTGCTGTCGAGCGCAGTCAGCCGAACGTGAACCGGTCTCGCCGGCCTGCGCGTACCGCGTCGGTTCTCGTCAGATCACCCCGGCTGAGCGAAGGACTGCGATGCGTTCGGGGCCGATGCCGGCCGCGCCAAGCACGTCGTCCGTATCGGCGCCGAGCGACGCGGGCGGCGTTCGAGGCAGGATATTCTCGCCATTCGCCTTGAAGCTCATGGTCGGGATATGGATTGCGTCGTCATGGCCGTCGACGTTGATTTCACTCGTCAATCCGCGGGCGCGCGCCTGGGGCTCGGCCAGAACCTCATCGAGCCCGCGCACCCGTGCAGCCGGGACCGCGGCCTGTTCCAGCACTTCTTCCCAATGCGCGGCCGGGCGAGACAGGAACGTCTTCTGTAACGTCTCGCGCAGGCTCTGGGCGTTTTCAGCCCGCTCCCGCGCCGTCCTCCAGCGCGGATCCTGGAGGATGTCACCCCGTCCGATCGCCTGGCAGAGGTTGCGGAACTGGGCGTCGTGATTCGCCGCCAGCATCAGCATGCCGTCGGCGGTCTCGAAGGCACCCGAGGACGGGCTGGCGCTCCACGCCTCGTTGCCATTCTGCGCAGGTTTCCAGCCGGTCGTCAGTTGCTGGCTCATCAGTGAGGCCATCAGCATCAGCGCGGTGTCCAGCATCGCAACATCGATCTGTACGGCTTTGCCGGTGCGGTCCACTTCCCTCAAGCCTGCCATTGCCGCCATCGCAGCATTCATGCCGGTGGCATAGTCGATGTAGGGCGCGCCGACCTTGGTCGGTCCGTCACCCGGCCGGCCTGTGGTCAGCATGATCCCGCACATACCCTGGATGACATGGTCGTAGGCCGGCCGCCTGCTGAGCGGGCCGTCCTGGCCGTAGGCCGAAATAGAGCAATAAACGATCTTTGGATTGATTTTGCGCAGGACTTCGAAGCCCAGGCCGAGCCTCTCGGCGACGCCGGGTTTGAAATTCTCCACGAAGATGTCCGCGGTGGCGACAAGGGTTTTGGCTAGGTCTAACCCCTCGGACGACTTGAGATTGATGGTAACGGATTTCTTGCCGGCATTATGCGCCAGGAAACCCAGTCCCATGCGGCGCTCGGCCAGATCCGGCAGCGCCCCGCCGATACGCGTCCAGTCGCCTTCGCCCGGCTGTTCGATCTTGATGACGTCGGCGCCCATCAGCGCCAACTGGTAGGTGGCGTACGGTCCGGCCAGCACCTGGCTCAGATCGATGACGCGAACGCCCTT
The DNA here is from genome assembly GCA_905479765.1 of uncultured Tepidamorphus sp. Taxonomy (GTDB): domain Bacteria; phylum Pseudomonadota; class Alphaproteobacteria; order Rhizobiales; family Tepidamorphaceae; genus Microbaculum. The sequence goes on from CAJQNW010000001.1 coordinate 10,706, forward strand.
GAGCGGCTCGAACATGGCGGCCTCTTGAATGTCGGATTGGCAAGGCTGCGGGCCGTGACCGGCCCGCAGCTTCAGGTAGGGATTACTTCTGAATGATGCCGACGCTTTCCATGATACGCTTGTTGTTAGCATAGCTGTCCGCCATTTCCTTGGCGGCACCATTCGCGTCGAAGTACATGATCGGAATGTTCGCGGCGGCGATGATCTTCTTGAAATCCTCGTCGGTCTCAGCCGCCTTGAGCGCGGTCGCGAGATTATCGAGGACCGGGCGCGGCGTGCCCTTGGGCAGGATCAGCGTAGTGCGCGAGTCCATGCCGAGTTCGTAGCCGTTCTCGTCGATCGTGAGGACGTCGGGGTCGGACGGATGACGGAAGGTGGTCAGTGCGGCGATCATCTTCATTTCGTCGGGGTACTTTTTGTGGATGCCGCCCGACAGCGCCAGCACGACCTGATGGCCGAGAATGACGTTGATCATGTCGCCGCCGCCCTTGAGGGGAACGATGTTTGCCTCGAGCCCCTCCTTCTTGGCGATCTGCTCCATGTACATGCGTGCTTCGGGGCTCAGTGAGCCATAGCTGAAGCCGGGATTCTCTTTGGCCCAGGCGACGAACTCCGCCAGCGTGTCGAATGGGGCGTCTTTCTGGGTCGCCAGGCCCACCTGGTAGGCCGTGATCATGCCGGCGTATTCGAAGTCGTCCGGGGTGAAGTCCACGCGCTCCATGATGAACGGCGCGGAGTTGATGACCGTGCTGGCTTGGAACAGCACCGTGTAGCCGTCGGGTTTGGCCTTTTGCAGTTCGCGCGCCGCGACCGCTCCGCCGGCGCCGGGCTTGTTGACCACGTTGATTGGAACGCCGAGCTGCTCCGACATTACTTTGGCCGTTGCCCTGGCCACCAGGTCGGTCTGGCCGCCGGCGGCGTAGCCGACCATCATCGTGATCGGGCCCGTGGGATAGTCATCGGCGGCCGAAGCGGCCGTCGCGAAACCGGTCCAGCCCAGCGCGAGCGCTACTGCAGCGCCCAATAGGTGGCGTCCCGTTGTGTGTTTCTCCGTTGAGTGTTTCATTCTCTATCCTCCCTTTTTGATGTGCTTGGTTTCGGCTTCGGTGGGGTCCGTCTGGCCGCAGTCACCGCGTTGTTGCGAAGCTGCGGTCCGGCCGTTGTCTCTCGTGGTCCACCAGACCGTCGCGAGCGTCAGCAGGATGAAGACGATCGCGATCGGGTGGCCCGAGAGGTTGACTGCTTGGTGGTCGAGGATCTGGATTGACTGTCGGAATGTCAGTTCTAGACTTGGACCGATGACAAATCCGATCAGGAATGTGACGAAAGAAAAATCGAGCTTGCGGGCGAAGAACCCGAGGAGCGCGAAGAACAGCATCACGTAGATCGAAAACACGCTGCCAGTTTCCATGTAGGCGCCAACGCAGCACAGAAGCAGCACGCCGGGAATGATGAGCCGCAGCGGCACTCGGATGATCTGCGCGAAAAGGCGCTGGCCGTTGTAGCCGATCACCAGCATGATCAGGCTCGCGCAGATCATCGCGGCATAGACGTCGGCAACCAGCCGCGGCTGCTGCTTGAACATCAGCGGGCCGGGCGTCAGCCCATGCAGGATGAAGGCTGCGATCAGCAGGGCCGCGATGACGCTGCCGGGAATTCCGAGCGCGAACAGCGGCACCAGGCTGGAGGGCACCACCGCATTGTCGGCGCTTTCGGCCGCCGCGATGCCTTCGATCATGCCGGTGCCGTATTTCTCCGGCGTTTTCGAGGCGCGCACCGTTGCGCCGTAAGACAGGAACGAGCCGACGCTGGCGCCGAGCCCCGGCAGGATGCCCACCACCGAGCCGATCAGCGTGCCCCTGGCGATTACCGGCAGGCAGCGCCGCCATTCCGACGCCAGCACCACTCGATCCTCGCGCGACGCGCCGTCCGAAATCTGCGCCGACTCGACGTCAAGCGCCTTGATGTTGCCGGCCTGCACGATCATCTCGGCCACCGCCAGCATACCGATGGCGATCGGCACCAGCGCGATCCCGTCGTCCAGTTCGAGCATGCCGAAGGTCAGGCGCGGGATGAAGGTCTCCGCTTCCAGCCCGACGGTGGCGAAGAACACGCCGAAGGCTGCAGCGATCAGCCCCTTGGTCAGGGACCGCCCGGAAAGCCCGCCGACGAACGTCAGCGAAAACAGGAGGATCGCGCATAGCTCGACCGGGCCGATCAGCAGGGCGTAGCTGGCCAGCGGAGCGGCGAGGCCGATCAGGATCATGGTCGACACGAAGTCGCCGATGACCGAGGCGAACAGCCCCATCTTCAGCGCCTTCTGCGCCTTGCCCTGGCGCGCCAGCGGATAGCCGTCCATCGCGGTCGGCGCCGAGGACGGCTCGCCCGGCGTGTTCAGCAGAATGGCCGATACGGCGCTGCCCGCCGCGCTGCCCTTGGCAATGCCGATCAGCATGCCGAGCGCCGCGGCCGGCGCCAGATAGAAGGTCAGCGGGATCGCCACGGCGACACCGGTGGCCTTGCCGAGTCCGGGAATGGCGCCGAGCACGTAGCCGAGCGTCACGCCGGCCGCGACCCAGAACAGGGTGGCCGGGTTGAGAACGTCCTGAAAGCCGACGATCAGGTGTTCCATGGCGCGCTCATACGATCGCGGTGCCCAGCACCTTGTAGAACAGGAGCCAGATCGCCAGCAGGAGAACAGCCGGCATCAGCACGATGACGGCGAGGCGGCGCTCCCCGAGCGCAACCAGGGAGCCGATGACGAGCCCCGCGCCCGCCGCCAGTGGCGATACGAAAAGGTAAAGCGCGAGCGAGACCGCGAAGACGGCGCCCATCTTCACCAGCGCGGCGAGTTCGCTCCACGTGAACGGCATCGCCGGTTCCGGCGCGTCCGTATCGGCGCGGCGCAGGTTGGAGAAGATCAATACTGCCGACAGCGCGACGATGAGGACCATCATCATGCTCGGCATGAGACGGGGGGACACCATCCCTTCGGGGCCAGGATCGATCTGCCACGGGATAACGGCGAACAGCATTACCAGGCCGACCACGGCCAGCACGACGCCGGACACGACATTGGCGTGTCTCATCTCGGTCCTCCCCGGGGACGGTCCCCTGCGCCGGTCTTTGCCCGCTCGATATTTCTGGCGGCGGTTTTACCGCCTGCCCTGCCAGTCCGGCCCGCCAGTGCGCGAGATCCGATGCGCACTGGCGGAAACCACACCGTCTTCGGAGCGGATAAACCGGCCCCAAGACAAAGTCGTAGACCCGCAGAGCGATTAGAAGTAGTCGAAAGTTTCTTCAACGTGATAACCATTGCTTATGACTCGTTCGGCCCTGCATTTCGATCGTCTGCGTCTTCGCCACATGCGCCTGCTCGAGCTTATCGACGAGCACCGGTCTCTGAGAGCCGTCGCCGGTGTGCTGAAACTGACCCAGCCGGCAGTCTCGCAAATGGTCAAGGATCTGGAGCATGCATTCGGCGTTACGCTTGTGGATCGCTCGGCGCGCGGCGTGACCCTCACGGCGGCAGGCGAGCTCGCGCTGCAGCGCGCCTGTTCCGGCCTTGCCGCTTTCGATCATCTCGCCGAGGAGTTAGAGGCGGACCGCTCGCCGGTGGTCAGCATCGGCACCAATCCGGCGGTCATGTTCCAGCTGCTGCCATCTGCCATCAGACGGCTGGATGCGCAGAAATCGCGACTGCGGTTCAAGATACGCGCCGGGATGGTGAATGACATGCTGGCCGAACTCTGGGCCGGCAACCTCGACTGCTACGTCGGCCGCGTCGACTGGGACCGGCTGCCGCCGAGCATGCTGGACGTGCTGCGCCACGATCCGCTCACCGAAACCGAGCTGGTGCTGGCCTGTTCCCTCACGCATCCGCTCGCCGCCCGCACCGATGTGTCGGTCCGCGATCTGCTGGACTGGCCGTGGGCCTTGCCGCCCGAAGGGTCCAACAACCGCATCGCGTTCGAGACCGCCTTCCGCAACCACGGCTTCGCGGGTCCTGTCCCGGTGGTCGAGATGGCTTCCGATCCCAATGCGCTGATGCTTCTGGCCCGCCAGGTCCACTACCTGATCTGCGTGCCGCGTCTGGCGCTCGACTCCCAGGTCGCCGACGGCGCGCTTTGCACGCTCGACCTGCCGGACCTTCGCCTCCCGCCGATCCAGATCGGCTTCGTGGCGCTGGCGCACAACGAAGACATGGCGGCGCTGCAAACGCTGAGGCGGGCGCTGGCCGAAGTTGCTCAATAGGTCTCTCAGCGGCCATTGTGCATGGTTTTGCCTAATGCGCGTCGCGGATCGTCTCGATGGCAGCCACCAGCCTCGGTTCGTTGCGCGCCTCGGGTCGGCTGGCGAGCTGGAACTGGGCGGTATAGCCGAGCTGGGCCGACAGCAGGTCGCGCAACTCGCCGCGTTGGACCAGCGGCGCGGCATAATGTTCCGGCAGATACCCGAGAAACGCGCCCGACAGGATCAGGTGCGCCTCGCTTTCCATGTCCGACACGGTCGCCGTGGCCTGGCCGACGGCGAACAGCTTCAGGTCGCGCGAGCCCCAATAGGTGCGTCCGATCAGGCGATGGCCGCGGATGACGTCGATGTCGATGTCTTCTTCAAGCCGGTCGAACAGAGGATGCCGGCTGCTGCAGTAGAAGAGCTGGCGCTCCTTGAACAGGTCCAGATAGTCGAGCCCGAGCGTGACGCGGGGAAAGCTGCCGATCGCAAGGTCGATCTGGCCGCCGACGAGATCGCGTAGCAGTTCGTTCGGCGGCCGCGTGACCAGGGTCAGGGTTGCGTTCGGCGCGGTCTCCGTGAACCGGGCCAGCGCCTGCGAGATGCGGGACTCGGGATTGGAGATGATGTTGTCCAGAAGCCCGACCGCCACCGGACCGGCCAGACGATCCCGGATCGTTCCCGCGCGGGTAACGAAACGCTCGTTGGCCTGCAACAGCCGCAGCGCTTCCGAATAGATGATCTCGCCGGCCTCCGTCAGCCGGAACCCGGCCCGGCCGCGACGGCACAGCGTCAGCCCGAGCCGCGTCTCCAGCGTCGTCATATGGTTGGAGATCGTCGACAGGGACAAATCGAGGGTCGACTGCGCCGCGGCGAAGCCGCCGGCTTCGACGATGGCGACGAAGAGCTGCAACAGCCGCGGGTCGACCGAATGGAGAAGGGGCTTGGTCATGCCATACTTTGATGATCTTCAAACTGAACTGCAAGTTTGCATGGTTTTTCTCCCCGGGAACAGCGCGCATAATGGCTCGTCCTTGGCAGGGTGGGTCGGCTTATGACGTGGCAAGTGGATTCCGAGACTGGCGTTCTCACCGACGTGCTGCTTTGCCGTCCGGAAAACTATCGCTGGATTCCAACCAACGCGATCGCCGAGCGTACCATCGCCTCGGGCCGCGACCTCGACCAGCAGCGCCTCCAGGCCGAGTTCCGCGAGCTCGAGGACGCCCTGGAGCAGTCTGGGACCCGGCTGCACTATCTCGAAACCGAACCGCAGCTGCCCTATCAGGTCTATACGCGCGACTCGAGCCAGATGACGCCTTGGGGGCCGGCACTGACCCAGCTGTTCAAACCGCAGCGGCGCGGCGAATACGCCTCGGTCCTGAATTTCTACGGCGGATCGGACAGCTTCTGGCGCCTTTGCACCGCCGGCACCATCGAAGGCGGCGACATCCACATCATCCGCCCGGGCCTGCTCGCCATCGGCCATTCCGGCATACGCACCGACGAAGCCGGCGCCGAGCAGTTCGCCGGATGGTTCCGCGAGGCGGGATGGGACGTGCGGCTGGAGCCCTTCGACGAGCATTTCCTCCACCTCGACGTCATCTTTTCGATGGTCTCCGACGGTCTGGCGCTGGCCTGCCGGGAGGCGCTCAGCGACGGATTCCTCGACTGGCTGGCCGCGCAGGGCATTCGCACCCTCGACGTCGGCTACCGCGAGGCCATGCACGAGATGGGCTGCAACGTGCTGGCGCTCGGCCGCGACCGGGTCGTGTCGCCGCGCCATAGCCAACGGATCAACGACATGCTGCGGGCCGAGGGCATTTCGGTTCTCGACCCCGCGCTCGAACTTTTCGCCGCCGGCGGCGGCAGCGTTCACTGCATGACGATGCCGCTCAGGCGCGAGCCTCTGGAGGCCGCCTGACCGAGACGTCCGCATAGTACGGAAACCAAGGGAGACCCGTCATGACGACATTCACTGCGATACCTGCTCGCTACCGGGCGCTGGCTCTATTCACCGGAACGACCGCGATCGCCGCGGTTCTGGCGATGGCGCCGGCCTCGGCCGAGGAGATCAACGCGCTGGTCTGGTGCGATCACACGGATGACGCGCTACTCGAACCGTTCACCAAGGCGACCGGCATCGAGGTCAACGTCAAGGACTACGAGGGCACCGGCACGGCGCTCACCCTGGTCGACCAGTCGCAGCCCGGCGACTGGGACGTCTTCGTCGTCGACTCCACCGACGTAAAGCGCGTCGTCGACCGCGGCCTGCTGGCGCCGGTCGATCCCGGCCTTATCGACATGAGCGCAATCCCCGACGCGGTGAAGGCCGAGGACCTGCATATGGTCGACGGCAAGTGGTACGCCTTCCCCGAGAAGTTCGGTTACAACGCCATCGCCTACAATCGCGACAAGGTCTCGGAAGCCGACATGCGCAAGGCGGCGTCGATGTGGGATCCGAAGTTCAAGGGCGAGGTCGCGATCTACGATTATTACCTGCCGATCATCTCGCAGATCGCGGTCGGGCTCGGCATGAACACGGCCGACTTCACGGCCGACGACATCCCGGCGGTCCGCGAGAAGCTGTTCGAGATGAAGAAGAACGCCAAGCTGGTCTCCGACGTCGTCACCAGCCAGACGGCGCTGGCAACCGGCGAGGTCGACATCCTGGTCGGCGGCGGCGAATACGCGGTCGCCTCGCTGATGGCCGAACAGCCGGAGCTCGACTGGGTGCTGCCCGCCGAGGGCGGCGTGCGCTGGCAGCAGGCGATCGGCGTGTTCGCGGACTCCGAGAAGAAGGACGCGGCCGGCAAGTTCGTCGCCTATATCCTAAGCCCCGAGGGCCAGGCCCGTCTCGCCACCTCGTCGTGCTACTGGGGCATGCCGGCAAATATGTCGGCGGCGCTCACCGACGCTGAGAAGAAGTCCCTGCGCTGGGACGAGCAGCCCGCCTTCATCAAAGGCTCGCAGCGTTACATCTCGCCGAGCGAGGACCTCGACACGAAGCTGCAGGACCTGTGGACCGAATTCCTGCAGCAGTGATCCTGCGGCGGGCAACCCGTTAAACTGCACTCATGATGACGCCCGCGTCCGCCGAAACCCGTGCCCGCCGCGCAGACCTGCGCCGCGGGTACGGCTTTGTCGCGCCGGCGCTCGTCTGGACGGCGGCGTTTTTCGCGCTGCCGATCGCCATTACCGCGGTTTGGAGCCTGTTCACACGCTCCGGCCGCACCCGCGATACGTCCCTGTCACTCGCCAATTACGAGCGCTTTTTCGCGACGCCTGGCTTCCTGTCGGCGCTGGTCAATTCGCTGGAAGTCGCAGCCATCGTCACCGTCGTTTCGGTGTTGCTCGCCTATCCGCTCGCCTGGCTGATCGCCTTCAGGGTGCCGGCCCGCTGGCAGCGGCTGGCGCTGATCCTGGCGATCCTGCCGTTCTGGACCTCCTATATCGTGCGCTCCTATGCCTGGCTCCTGGTTCTGGCGCCGAACGGCGTCGTCAACCAGGCCCTGATGGCGACGGGATTGGTCGCCGAGCCTGTGTCTATCGCCTATTCGCGCACCGCTACCGTGATCGGCTTCGTGCACTTCTTCACGATGCTGGCTGCGCTCACGATCTACGCCAGCCTCGTGCAGATCAATCCGCGCCTGTTGCAGGCCGCCGGCGATCTCGGTGCCTCGGCCGTCCAGACCTTCTGGCGGGTGACGCTGCCGCTGTCGGCGTCGGGTGTCGCGGTCGGAGCGTTCCTGACCTTCCTGATCACTATCGGCGACTACATCACGCCGCAGATCCTCGGCGGCAACACCGACGTGGTGCTGCCGCAGCTCATCCTGTTCCAGATCACCCGGCGCGGCGACATTCCCTTTGCCGCCGCCATGTCGCTGGTCCTGATGGTGGTGATCTCCGTCGTCTATATCCTCGCGGCCCGGCGGCTGAGGATGCGGACATGACGGGCGGAAAGGGCTTTGCGCGATTGATCGCGGTGGTGGCGGCGCTCGCCGCATTCTACGTGTTCATCTACCTCCCGGTCGCGGTGCTGGTGCTGTTCTCGTTTCACGCGGGCACCGTGCCCGTGCCGCCATTCGAGGGGCCGACGCTTGAATGGTACGCCGAGGTGCTCGGCAACGGTCGGGTGACGGACGGTATCTTCAACTCGATCCTTGTCGGCGCGCTCTCGTCCCTTCTCGCCGCCGGTCTCGGCTTTCTTGCCGCCTATGGCATGGCGCGCCATAGTCCGCCCGGCAGCACGGTAATCCAGGCCGCCATCATGATGCCGCTGACCATGAGCTACCTCGTCATAGGCCTCGGCCTGTTGATCCTGTTTTCCTCGCTCGGTTTCGGCAAGTCGCTGTGGCTGGTCGGTATCGGTCATGTGGTGATCAACCTGCCGCTCTGCTTCGCCATCATCGTCTCGCAGCTCGGCGGCCATCAGGCGGCGCTGGAGCGGGCGGCGCGCGACCTTGGCGCCAGTGAATTCCAGGTCATCGCGCGGGTCACCGTGCCGCTGATCTGGCCGGCGCTGTTCGCCGCCTTCTGCCTTGCCTTCACCTTCTCATGGGACGAATTCGTGATCGCCTTCCTGCTGACCTCGTTCGACGTGACCCTGCCGGTGGTGATCTGGTCGATGCTGCGCACCGGCCTCAATCCCGAAACCAATGCCGCGGGCACGCTCGTCTTCCTCGTCTCGCTGGCGGTTGCTGTTGCCTTCGAACTCGCCATTTCGCGCCGGAAGGGAACGTCGCCATGAGTGCTGCGCAGGACATGCGCCTGTCAGGCGTCGCCAAGCGTTACGGCGAAACGACCGCCGTCGAGGATATCGACCTTGATATCCCGGCCGGCAGCTATGTGGTGCTGCTCGGACCGTCCGGCTCCGGCAAGACGACGCTACTGTCGATCCTCGGCGGCTTTACCGTGCCGAGCGAGGGCCGCGTATTGCTCGGCGATGCGGACGTGACGGACGTCCCCCCGGCGAAGCGCCTGACCGTCACGGTGTTCCAGGACTACGCGCTGTTTCCGCATCTGAGCGTCGGCGACAATGTCGGCTTCGGCCTGTCGGTGCGCCGCATGCCGAAACAGAAGACTGCCCGCCGCGTCAACGAGGCGCTGACGCTGGTCGGCCTGCCCGGCATGGCTGGGCGCCGGGTCCACGAGCTGTCCGGCGGCCAGAAGCAGCGCGTCGCGCTCGCCCGTGCCATCGCGCTCGATCCCGCCGTGTTGCTGCTCGACGAGCCGCTCGGCGCGCTCGACCTGCATCTTCGCCGCCAGATGCAGGACGAGCTTCGAAGCCTGCAGCGGACGACCGCCAAGAGCTTCGTGCACGTCACCCACGATCAGGAGGAGGCGATGGCGCTTGCCGACCTGATCGTCATCATGAAGGACGGCCGCATCGAGGATGTCGGTCCGCCGGACCGGGTCTATCGAAGCCCGCGCACCCGGTTCGCGGCGACCTTCATGGGTGAGAGCACGATCCTCGATGGCCGGGTCGTCGCGTGTAACGGCGGTGAGGCGCGGATCGAGACGGCGCAGGGACCGCTGACGGTTGTCACGGATCTGCCGGCGGGCGCGGGCGTTGCGATCGCCATTCGCCCCGAAAAACTACTGTTGCGCGCTGCCAAGGCAGGCGAAACAGGGCTCGGCGAGGCGACGGTCCGGGTCGTGACCTTCCAGGGCAGTTTCGCCCGCGTGACGCTGGAAGGAAACGATGGTCTTGCAGCCCTCGCCAAGGTCGCGCCGGAAGCCGCGCCGCGGCCCGGCGATCGGGTCGCCTTGACGGCCGCCGCTGCCGACCTGATGCTCATCGCCGACGACAGCCGAAGGGCAGAAACAAAGGGGGACGCGGGACGGTGAGCGATAAAGCGATTGCGCTTGAGAACTGGTTCGAGGCGGTGCCGATGGGCGAGGGCGTCACGCTAATCCACGAGCCGCACGTCCATCCCTTCTTCCGCTGCAACATGTTTCATGTGCGCGGCCGCTACCGCGACATGATCGTCGATACCGGGCTCGGCTGGTTCAGTCTGACGGCGGGCCTGCCGTGGCTGCTGGACAGGCCGATCGTCTGCGTCTCCAGCCACACCCACTTCGACCATATCGGCTCGACCCATGAATTCGCCGAACGGCTGGTGCATCCCGCCGAGGCCGAGATACAGGCGGACCCTCGCCCCGAATGGACGCTCGCCGATCCGTATCTGGTCAAGACGCCGGCATCGGAAATCTTCTACGACGAACCGGAAGGCTGGGACCCGGCGAAATACGTCATCCCGCCCGCGCCGGCGACCGGGCTGGTCGAGGACGGTGACGTCGTCGATCTCGGCGACCGGGCGTTCCGGGTAGTTCATACGCCCGGCCATTCGCCGGGTGGCATCGCGCTACTGGAAGAGGCAACCGGCATCATGATCGCCGGCGACATCATCTATGACGGCCCGCTGGTGACCGACTGCTATCATTCGGACATGGACGACTACCGCGCAACGATGCGGCGCCTGCGCGAACTCGAGCCGTCGGTCGTCCATGGCGGGCACTTCGAAAGCTTCGGCCTGTCCCGCTACCGCGAGCTTATCGACGCGTTTTTAGCCGAGTTCGAGGACTCGTAAGTCTGGCGCGGGAATGCGGTCACGGAGAGCTCCTTCAAGCTGCTCGAGCGCGAATGGCAGTCGTAAATGCGGACCGGAGGCCTCTAGAAATCGCCGCGCAACTCATAACTAACCCGGAGACCCGCTGGACAACCGTCGTGGCTTGATGGCGACGAGGGCAACGTGTCTCCATAGGCATTAAGCACAAGTGGTGGCGAGCTGCTCACAACGAACGGCGTGGCGCTGGGTGTGCCGGTCCCGATCAATGCGCCGTCCAGCCTCCGTCGACGACGAGACTGGTGCCGGTCATCATCGCCGAAGCATCGGAGGCCAGGAAAAGAACGGCGCTTGCGATGTCGTCGAGGCCGGCAAGCCGCGTCAGCAGCAGGTTGTCGTCGACATAGCCCTTGAATGCCGGATCGGAGAGGAACGGCTTCGTCATCGGCGTCTCGACGAAGGTCGGCGCCACCGTGTTTACCCGCACTCCTGTCCCGCGCAGGTCGTAGGCCATCGCCTTGGTCAGGCCCTCGATGGCAAATTTCGTCGTGCAATAGACGGTGCGTTTCGGCAAGGCGACGTGTCCCGCCTGCGAACTCATGTTGATGATGACACCGCCTGATTGCGCGACCATCCGCCGGGCCGCGCTTTGGGCAGTGAAGAACGCCGCCTTGATGTTGATCGCGGAGACCCTGTCGAACGTCTCCTCGTCCACGTCGAGGAACGGCTGTGGCACATTGGTGCCGGCGTTGTTGACGAGCACGTCGAGGCGCGGCAGGTCGCCGATGCATGCCTCGACGCCTGTACGGTCGCAAACATCAGCGACCAGCACATGGGCGCGTCGCCCGGTCGCCTCAATCTCGGAGGCAATCGACTCGAGCTCATCCCGAGAACGCGCCATCACGGCCACGTCGGCTCCTGCCTGAGCGATGGCCAGCGCACAGGCCCGGCCGATACCGCGGCCGGCCCCGGTGACAAGGGCGGTGCGGCCCTCGAGCGAGAAACGGTCTCTGGTCACGCCCGTCATTTGCCATCCGCGGCGAGGCGATCCGCCATATGCGCGGACAACGCCATCAAACGCCGGTCGCGCCATTGGCTTCGCTTGCCGAGATCTTCGAGCGGCAGGGCGGCACGGCGTTCCGCCTCGGCCTTGGCAATCAGCTCCTTGCTCCACGGCTGCGGATCGGCGCGTTCCCGGGCGATGTCGAGATACAGGCCGCCGAGCCGCTCGGCGTAGTCGCGGATTCCGCCCGGCGCATTCATGTCGATCGTCTCGAAGGGGCCCATGAAGGACCACCGGCGGCCGAGCCCGGCCGATACGGTCTTGTCGATATCCTCAAGGCTCGCGTAGCCCTCCTCGTACAAGGCCCAGGCCTCACGCAGCAGAGCGCCCTGCAGCCGGTTGAGCACGAACCCCGATACCTCGCGACGCACCTGGACCGGCACCTGCCCGACGCTGTCCATCAATCGCGTCGCCTTTTCGACCGCCGTATCGCTGGTCCAGGGCGCCGGGACGATTTCCACGACCGGGACGAGATAAGGCGGATTGACGGGGTGAACGACGAGATAGTTCGCGCGATGATCCAGGCCGTCGGTGAATTCGGACGCCGGAATACCCGACGACGACGAGCCGATCACAGTATCGGGGCCAACGACGTCGTCGAGCTGTTCGTAGATTGTCCGTTTGACGTCGGTACGCTCGAACACCGATTCCTGGACATAGTCGACTTCACCGACCGCGTCGGCCAGCTGATCGACAACGGAAATCCTTGCGAACACCTCGTCGGGATTGTCGATCAGCTCGAACTCGGCCAAATCCCGGAGATTGGCGCGCAGGCGATCCGGCAGCGTCTCGAGCGTTCGCGCCTCGCTGTCGAAGACACGTACTTCGCGCCCGGCGCGGGCGAAGACGATCGCCCAGCCGGACCCGACGAGGCCCGCTCCGACGACTCCGATTGGTTTGATCATTGCGCCCTGTTCCCTCAAGAGACGACGGACGTTGCGCCGTCCGCGAGGCAGATCTCGCTGATGCGCAGTTTTTTCGAGGAGATGCGGCACGGGAATGTATCGGCAAGGCGTTCCTCGTGGATCGGGATGACGCGCCGCGACTCGTAGTCGGCCTGCTTCATCATCTCCTCGGTCGCCAGGATCAGGTTCATCTGGCTGCCCACCGCCAGGCCGACAGGCGTATACATCGTGTCGATGTCCACGGCCGAACCGTCGCCTTCCAGATTGTCGAACTGGTAGACCAGGTCGCCGGCCAGCACCCAGGTATCCTTGGAGTCCGCCTTGTTGTCGTTGCGCACGGTCACCCACATCGAGCCGAAGGTGTGGCTGTCACGCGCGACATGCAGATCGACACCGGGCAGAACGTCCTCGACGCTGCCGTCGATCACCCGCAGCCGCTTTTCCTTGGCGAGATTCACGCCGCGCAGGATGTCGCCGGGATCGACGGCGATCATCATCCAGCGCATGCGGTCGGGCAGCGACATCGCCCAGACCCAGTTCTCGATCTCGCTGCGCTGGATGTAGAACGTGGCGTTCGGGAAATCCTCGACGCAGCCGAAATGGTCGAAGTGCGCGTGGGTGATGAAGACGGTGTCGATGTCTTCCGGCGTCACGCCGCATTCGGCCAGAACGTCCTTCGGGCTGTGCCAGTTCTCAACGCCGAATTTTTCGGCGAGATGCTGGCCGTATTCCTTATGATTGTAACCGACATCGACCAGCGCGGTATGGTTCTCGCTCTTGATGAGCACATAGCAATAGGGAAGCTTGACGTATCCCTGATTGTGGGCACCGTAGAGCACGCCGCTCTTGTGGTATTCGGGGACGTAGGAATATTCGAGAACGTGAATTGAATAGAGTGCCATTTGTGCGTGTCCTCCGTTCGGTCTTTTTTCGTTGATCCTGGAAAATGTGAATTATTGCGGCCCGGTGCGCTGTGCCGCGCCGCACGAGCAGCAGGCATGGGAAAAGTCGACCGGCGTCATTCCCGCGCGCGGCTCCGAGGCGGCCAGAAGCCGGCGCTGCGCCTGAAACAGCAATGCGATGATCGTTTCTAGTTCGGCCTCGGCGCGCCGCGACGACGCCAGGTCGGTCTCGAGCCTGCCAAGCCCCGTGGCCAGCAATTCAGCCACCGCGTTGAGCTCCTCGCGATGCCGGCGCACCGCGGACGTGCTCTTCACCGCCCGCAGCCGGTCGACGGCCTCGGCGAGTTGGGTCTTCGCCGTCGTGTACATGGGCTGGTCCAGATCGACGGTCGGCCGGCTTTCGGCCTGGGCGAGAAGGAGCAGCCCGGCGAACTGGCCGAGGACCCGTTTGAGCGCGTCGTAGATCGGCCGTACGACCTGGAGGTAAGCGATAACGTCGTCGCGATCGATACCCTCGGTAATCAGCGCGTCGGGAAGCGCGTCGGCCGGCGTATCCCAGATCGCGCAGTCGGATCGATGGACGCTGCCGGTTCCCACAGCGGCTGGCTTCAACTCGGTCACGACACCTCCTCCAGTCTCGCGGAATTGCGCCGGATCAGGCGCCCGGGTACGGTCTGCTCCTCGGCCTCGGCTTGGGGATGGGCAAGCAGCCGGCGCGCCTCGTCGATCGTCATCTCGATCATCGCATTCACCGGCTGGCGCACGGTGGTCAGCGAATAGGAGGGCCAGGCCGCCATCGAGATATCGTCGAAGCCGATGACCGACAGTTCCTTCGGCACGGACAAGCCGAGCTCGCGGCGCGCGGCATCGAGCGCGCCGATGGCGATGATGTCGTTGGCGCAGAATACGGCATCGGGCGGATTGCGGCGATCCAGAAGCCGCTTCACGGCGGCGGAGCCGGCTTCATAGGTAAAGCTGCCGCCCTCCTCGACGATCGGATCGTCGAGTCCGAGCTCTCTACACCGCTCCGTGAACCCGAGAAGCCGGTCATTGTTCGTGCTGGTATCGGGCGAGCCGGCGATATAGGCGAGGCGGCGATGATGCGCGTTTGCCAGCGCGTCCGCCACCTGGCGGCCACCGTCGACATTGTCGCAGCACACCGCCGCGGCGCCCGATCCGGGCACATAGCGATTGAACAGGACGACCGGCGTTCCAACCTCCCGGCAGGCGCTCACCATTTCCGAGGACATGGTGGCGGCCAGCACGATGGCCACGTCGGGACTGTACTGCAGCAGGGTCGGCAACGCGTCGTCGACCTTGCGCCCCGGGCCGGCGAAGAAGAGCATGGTCTGAAGACCCGTGTCCTGCAGCCGCTTGGTCAGATTGGCCAGCACTTCGGGATAGAACGGGTTGGTGATGTCGGCGACGACGATGCCGGCGATCTTGCTGCGTCTCGTGATCAGACTGCGCGCGAACGGATTGGGTTGGTAGCCCATCCGCTCGGCGGTACGCATCACCTTTTCGCGGGTCCGCGGGGAGATCACGGCGTTTTCGGTGAAGGCGCGCGATACTGTCGATATCGAGATGCCAAGTTCTTCGGCGATATCCCGCGCGGTGACGCGCGACCAGCCGGCCGACGCGTCATCGTCGGAACTTGTCGGGGCGCGGTCCGAGGCCGCCTTTCTGGCGATAGACGTCATTGTTCTTTCCGTCTGCTTCAGCATCAAGTGCGTCGCCGAAAGCCCCCACTCGCGATCAGGCCGTGTTCTTGCCGCCGTAGCGCCTCAGGCGCAGGTCGGCCTGTTCCTTGTGACCCCAGAAATTTTCGATGGCACAAAGCCGCGAGCAGTACTCTCCAATGACGACGCTCGCCTCTTCCGTACATTCTTGATAGGTCACCGTCTTCATAAATTTCCCGACCCAAAGCCCGCCTGTGTAACGCGCCGCGGTCTTTGTCGGCAGGGTGTGATTTGTTCCGATCACCTTGTCGCCATAAGCGACATTGGTTTCCTTGCCGAGGAACAGCGAACCGTAATTCGTCATCCGGTCGAGGAACCAGCGCGGATTCTCGGTCAGCACCTCGACGTGCTCCGAAGCGATCCGTTCGGCCTCGCTCAGCATCTCCTCGTCGTCTTTCACAATAATGATCTGCCCGTAGTCGGCCCATGCCTTTCCGGCGACTTCGGCCGTCTCGAGAACGCCGAGCTGGCGGTCGATTTCCCGCAGCGTCTCGTCGGCCACGCGCCGCGAGGTCGTGACAAGAACGGCCGGCGAGTTCGGTCCATGCTCGGCCTGTCCGAGAAGGTCGGTGGCACACATCTCGCCGTCAGCCGTGTCGTCGGCCAGGACAAGGATCTCGGTCGGCCCGGCAAGCAAGTCGATACCGACGCGGCCGAACAGTTGGCGCTTCGCTTCGGCGACGAAGGCGTTGCCGGGACCCACAAGCATGTCGACGGGAGCGATCTCCTCGGTGCCCAGCGCCATGGCGGCCATCGCCTGGACGCCGCCGAGCAGATAGATCTCGTCGGCGCCGCCAAGTGCCATCGCGGCGATGGTGGCGGGATGAGCCTTGCCGTCCGTCGGCGGGGTGCACGCAATGACGCGGTCGACGCCGGCGACACGCGCCGTGACGACGCTCATATGCGCCGAGGCAACCATCGGATACCGTCCGCCGGGAACGTAGCAGCCGACGCTCTTGACCGGGATGTGCCGATGCCCAAGCGTAACGCCCGGGATCGTCTGCACCTCGACCGGCAACATGGACGCCTTCTGCGCTTCGGCGAAGCCGCGAATCTGGGCTTGTGCGAATTTGATGTCATCGATCGTCTGCGCCGGCAGGCTGTCGATGCAGGCTTGTATCTCGGCATCCGAGAGCCGGAAGCTCTCCGGACTCCACTTGTCGAATTTCTCCGAGTATTCACGAACAGCCGCTGTGCCTTCCGTACGGACGCGCTCGAGAATCCCCTGAACGGTTTCGCGGACCGACTTGTCCACCGCATCCAACGCTTCGGGGTCCATACCTGACTTTACTATCTCGGCCATTTTTTTTCCTGACTTGGCGCTGTTGGCGTGTTCTTGGATGGGAGAGGCGGAGGTCCGCCTCTCCCGATTTTCGAGGCTTGGTTACGGCTTAACCGTCGGCTCGATCTTGGTCAGCTTGTACAGATCGGCCGGCGGCTCGCAGCGCTGGCAGTTGATGCCAGGCTCGTTCGGCGCGGCGACCACCACATCGGCGGCAAGCGGCTGGATGGTGGCGCCGGGAGTCGGCTCTCCCTCGAGTGCGGAAACCAGCGACAGCTCCGGCAGCAGCTCCGGATTGAACACCTCGGTGACGAAGGAGCTCGGCACCTTGCCTTCGGGGAACACGTTGCAGCCGTTCTCGAACGTGTCGCCTTCGCACACCTTGACAGCATCCGCGGGTACCCACGGAAGCGGATACTGGATGTTCATCGGCTTCAGCTCGCGCTTGCCGTCGAGGATTTCCATCATCAGCTTGAACGCATAGCCCGACTGCGCGGGCGGCGAACCGGCCGAAACGCCCTTGAGGCCCTTTGCCTGGTCTTCCGGGTTGGCGAGCGCCAGCCGAAGGCCGTTGGAGTTTTCACCGGTGATCGGAATCAGACGGTCCGGGTTGGCCTGGCGGAGCGCTTCGATGGCGCCGTATTCGCCGGCCTGCGCCCAGATGCCGTCGACATCGGGATGAGCGGCGAGCGCCTTGGCGGTTTCCTGCTGCGTCGTACGGTCATCCCAGTAGCTGTAGTACTCGGAGACCACCTCGATGCCCGGATACTGGTCGAAGATGTGCTTGGCGCCGTTGGTGTGACGCTCGTCGACCGAGTTGCCCGGCACGCCGCGCGACAGGAAGATCTTGCCCTTGCCGCCAAGCTCGTTGACAAGCGCCTGGGCGGTGTTTTCGCCGAAGCCCGACGTGATGTAGCTGATGTTGTAGGCGCAGGGCTCGGTCACCGTCGCGTCGTACATGAAGAACAGGACGCCCTGTTCGCAGCCGCGCTTGATCGTGCGGTTGAGCGCGGTCGAGGAGATCGGAAAGCTGATGATGCCGTCGGCACCATTGGCGATCATGCTCTCGTAGTCGGAGATCTGGGCCTGCGGGTCGGTGCCCGAGATCACCTCGATCAGTTCGACGGTATCGTTGTAGGGCGGCGTCTTGGCCAGCGCCTTCACGATGTTTGCCGCCTCGCTCTGCCACGAGTTGCCGGAATAGCTCAGCGACAAGTAGATTTTCTTCTTGTCCTGGGCATCGGCGTCGCCTGTAACGGCCAGCGCCACGAGCGCTCCAAGCGCCAGTGATGCCAATCCTTTAGTCACTCTCATTGGTGTCCCTCCAGTGGTTCGGCCGAATTTCCCGGCCTTCAGATATCGACACGAGCCAGCACGCTGGCGAATGTCGAAGACGTATCCAGTCCGAAGTGCAAACGTTTGCATAAAACTTCGGACTGATAGGTTCACTCGCCTCCTCTTGACGTCACAGGGTTCGGGGCGTTGCCCTCAACCCGTTGACGACCTGCCCATCCAGACCCGGATGGCCTCGTAGACGCTTTCGCGCAGGATGATCAGCGCGACCAGAATGACCGCGCCTTCGATGATCGTTTTCCAGCCCTGCTCGATCCCCAGCGCCGCCAGGATGGTGCCCAGCGTCGTCAATAGGATCGCCCCGCCGACGGTACCCAGGAAATTCCCCTTGCCGCCCAGGATCGACGAACCGCCGACAACTACCGCGGCGATCGAGGGCAGCAGGTAGTCATCGCCCATACGCAGCGTCGCGCCGTTGGCATAGGCGGCCAGCGCGATACCGGTGAAGCCGGCGCACATGGCCGAGATGGCGTATGCGCCGATCGTCAGCTTGTTGGTCGAAAGACCCGAGACATGGGCTGCGATTGGATTGTTGCCGACCGCGTACAGCCGCCGGCCGAGCACCGTCCAGGACTGCAGGACTACGGCGATGGCGACGAATACAAGCAGCAGGATCACAGGGGCGGGCACCCCGAGAAAATGCGCGCGCATCAGGTCGGCGAGTGCGGGGGCCGGATAGCCGCGTGGCGTGCCCTGCGTGTAGCCGAGGCACAGGCTGTAGATGATGATGCCCATGGCGAGCGTCATGATGAAGGGTGGGATGCGCAGCATCGTGACGCCGAACCCGCTGATGCTTCCGATCGCCGCGCTGACAACGAGAATGGCGGGAACGACGTACCAGAGGCCCTCATTGCTGCCGGCAAGCCAGGTCGTCGTCAGGACGCCGCCCAGCGTGATCATCGATGCGATCGACAGGTCGAGACCACGCACCAGGATGACCAGTCCCTGCCCGAAAGAACAGAACACCAGGAAGGAGGACAGGAACAGGATCGTCTCCGTCTGCCCCCAGCCGCCGAAGGCCGGGCTGATGAACCGCGAACCGAGAATCAGCACGATGGTGAGGCCGAAGATCACCGCGATCGTGATTGCCTCGCTGCCGAACCGGGACGCGGCCCGTGTATCGACGCCGGCCGACGTGTCCATGTCCTGCTCGAGGCTCATCAGCGGTTTCCCCGCGACCGGGACATATACTGGACGAACGCAGCGAACAGCACTGCCAGGATCATGATCACGCCCTGGAAAACGCCGGTGTAGAACGACGAGACGCCGGTCGAAAACAGCACCTTCTGCATCAGCATCAATGTCGCGGCCCCGATCAGCGAGCCGATTACGCCGCCTGAGCCGCCCGAAAACGAAGTACCGCCAAGTGCCACCGCGGCAAAACAGAGAAGCAGGAACGGTTCTCCCGCCGACGGATTGCCGGTCGCCGTCTGGGCCGACAGCATATAACCCGCGCAGCCATACAGAACGCCGGCCCAGCAGAACGCCGCGAACCGCGCGCGCCTGACGTCTATCCCCGACAGTTCGGCCGCAGCCGCGTCACGCCCCACCGCATAGAGCGCAATGCCGGTATTGGTGCGCCGGAATGCCAGCCAGATGACCGCGACGGCCGCGCCGATGACGGCGGCGACCGGCACCACGCCGAACAGCGAGCCGGTCAGCTCATAGGAAATGAACTCGGACACGTAGCCGCCCGGCGCCTTCAAGATGAGCAGCGCGATACCCTGGCAGATGATCATGGTCGCCAGGGTCGCGGCGATCGACTGGATGCGCATGTAGGCGACCAGGAATCCATTGGTTGCGCCGACGGCAAGGCCGATGCCCACCACCATCGCCAGGTTGACCAGCGCCCCGAACGGACCCTCGACCGGATAGACCGCGACGACCACGTTGGACAGCGAGATGATCCCGGCAACCGACAGGTCGAAACCGCCCTGCAACACGACGAACGTCTGCCCGGCGGCAGCCAGCATGAGTGGCAGCGAGTTGTTGAGCAGCGATTCGATGGAGTATGCCGACAGCGCGGAGGGCTGTTCGCTGGCATAGATAATCCACAGCAGCACGTAGACGACCGTGATCAGCACGGCACCCTGGGATGCCAGGCCGGTCAGCAGCCGGCGCTTGTCGCTGGCTTGGGCCGTATCAGTCATCGGGGTGGTGTCCGCCGCGCTCATGTCAACTGGCGACCCTCAAGGGCGCGTCGTCCACATGGCCGTGCGCGGCAGAAAGCAGGTGTTCCTCTGAAAGCTCCGCGCGAGGCACTTCCGCCGCGATGCGGCCGCCATAGATCACGAGGCAGGCATCGCAGAGGTTGACCAGTTCGGCCAGTTCCGAGGAGTAAACCAGGATTGCCCCGCCCTTGTCGGCGAACGCCCGCATCATGTTGTAGATCGCCTGTTTCGTACCGACGTCGACGCCGCGTGTCGGATCGAACATCACAAGGCACCGCGCGTCGCTCATCAAGGCGCGCGCTAGGACCGCCTTCTGTTGGTTACCGCCCGACAAGTCGTTCATCCTGAACCCGAAATAACGCTCGGCGAGTTCAACGGCTTTCGCCGGCTCCGTAATCGCCCTTGCGTCCTGCGCATAGGTCAGGAACCCGGCCTTTGAGTTCTCCATGATCTTGGGAAGGGACACGTTCGCAGCCGTGCTTAGGCCGCTGAACACCCCTTCGATCTTGCGCTCCTCCGGCACGTAGGAAATTCCCGCCGCCATTGCCTGCTGCGGCGAGGCAATGGCCGTCGGCTTGCCGTCGACCAGTATGGTGCCGCCGGAGATCGGGTCGAGCCCGGCAAGCGCGCGGAACAGTTCCACCTGCCCCTGTCCTTCCAGCGCGGCGACGCCCAGGATGGCGCCTTGCTGGAGCGTGAAACTGACATCGTGCAGGCGCCCGGCTGCAAGATTGCGGCCTTCCAGCGCGACGGGTCGCTCCGCGATCGATGCGGTGCGGCCGGGAAAGCGGGCTTCAGGCGCCCGCCCGACCATCATGCGGAAAATCTCGTCGTCGTTGATGCCTTCAAGGTCGACTGTGCCGGTCGAAACCCCGTTGCGCAAAACCGTGGCGCGCTGGCAAAGCTCGCGCACTTCGCCAAGCCGGTGCGAGATGTAGAGGATCGCGACGCCGGTTTCCGTCAATCTCCGGATCTGATCAAACAGCCAGGTCGTGTCCGGCAATGCGGCCGTCGGTTCATCGAGGATCAGCAAACGTGGCTCGTGGGAAAAGGCGCGCACGATCTCGACGCGCTGCTTTTCTGCAAGGCTGAGATCCTCGACACGACTGCGCGGATCGATATCGGTCACGTTGAACTTGGAGAGAACCTGCCGTGCGGCGTCAACGGTTTCACCGCGCCGGCTCATCTTGAACGGTCCGCCGGATACGTTCGGGAGCAGAAGGTTCTCCGCCACCGTCAGATTGGGTAGCAGACTGAGTTCCTGGAAAGCGGTCGATACACCGGCGCGGCGCGCATCGACGATCGAATGCGGGATGTATTCGATCCCGTCGAGCCGCATCGTACCACCGTTTGCGCGGACGACGCCCGACAGGATCTTCACCAGCGTCGACTTGCCGGCACCGTTCTCTCCGAGGATCGCATGAACCTCGTGAGGGGCGACATCCATGGTTAGCGACTGAAGCGCAACCGTCGCTCCGTAGCGCTTCGCAAGCTCGTTGACGGAAAGAAGCCCGCCGGTGCCCATGTTTCCTCCGTGCCGCTCTTTTGATGTGTCATGGCGGCTGTGCTCGCCCCGTATCGGGGTTATGCAAACGTTTGCATTATTTCTTCTGACATTTTTTGCGATGTCAAGAGATGAGTTCTGCGAGGGCTGGCAAACTGGAATTATGTCACACAGGATGCCGATCGCCGGCGAGACTTTGTCGCCGTAAGCGCACACAGTCGGAAAAGCGGGGCAATTATTGGTTTTATAGACAAAGAGCATAACGTCGAGGAGCCTGCTGGTGCGCCGGAAGCAATTGCGGCGCATGACCTGACAAAGGCCCGCCGAAGTACAGCGGGGCGCCATGGAATGACGGTATTCGGCGCAAGCACGCACCCGCCCGGGACCGGGGTGCCGCGTGCTGGCATCCGCGAGGCGACGATGCACGTCGGCTATGGGTCGTCGCCGCGTTGGCTCGGTCGCCGGCTGGTCGGGCAGGGTGTCGGCTTCGGCCATGCTCTCGCTCGCCGGCCTGAATAGCGCACTGCGTCGCTACATGAGCGAGGGCAGGAACAGGCTGATCTGCGGGAACGCGACGATCAGCCCGATCAGGATGAGGAAGGCGATCCAGAACGGGAAGACGCCTCGGAAGATGTCGTACATGGACACGTCCTTGGCGATCGTCGCGATCGCGAAGACGTTGACCCCGATCGGCGGCGTGACGACACCGAGCTCGACCATGATGACGACGAGCACCCCGAACCAGACGGGATCGAAGCCCGCGTTCATGGCGATCGGAAAGAACAGCGGCACCGTCAGCACCAGCGCCGGCAGCGCATTCATGAACATGCCGATCAGCACGTAGAAAACCAGGATGGCGGCAATCAGCTCGTAGTTGCCGAGTTGAAAGCTGATCACCAGGTTGGCGAGCTGCTGGGTCAGGCCGCTGATCGCGATAAACCGGCTGAAGGCCGTCG
>CAJQNW010000002.1 GCA_905479765.1 uncultured Tepidamorphus sp.
GTATCGGCCCGGGCTCGATCTGCACCACCCGCATCGTCGCCGGCGTTGGCGTGCCGCAGCTGACCGCGATCCTCGAATCCGTCGAGGCGGCCCGCAAAGCCGATATCCCCGTCATCGGCGACGGCGGTATCAAGTATTCCGGCGATCTGGCCAAGGCGATCGCAGCGGGCGCCGAGTGCGTCATGGTCGGTTCGCTGTTTGCCGGCACCGACGAGAGCCCCGGGGAGGTGTTCCTCTACCAGGGCCGCTCCTACAAGTCGTACCGCGGCATGGGCTCGGTCGGCGCGATGGCGCGCGGCTCGGCAGACCGCTATTTCCAGCAGGAGGTGAAGGACACGCTGAAGCTGGTGCCCGAGGGCGTCGAGGGTCAGGTGCCCTTTCGCGGTCCGATGGCCAGCGTCCTGCACCAGCTCGTCGGCGGCCTGAGGGCGGCGATGGGCTACACCGGCTCGGCCTCGATCCCCGAGTTCCACAAGCGCGCCAAGTTCATCCGCATCTCGCCGTCGGCGCTCAGGGAAAGCCACGCTCACGACGTGACGATTACGCGCGAAAGCCCCAACTACCCAGGCGGTGCGTGAAGGGAGGGCCGTCGACTCACGCTTCGGTGCTGAACGTGTGCCCGGCGGTGCCAAGAAGCTCCCGGGCGCGGTCGAAGTCCCTTGAGCGGACAAGCAGGTAGTCGCGGTGGAAGGTCGATACGACGAACACCGCCAGCCCTGCCTCTGATATCGGCCGGACGACCGAGAGGACGATGCCCGGCTGATCGAACGAAAACATGCTCGTGAGCTTGAGCGTGCGCCATCCCTTGTCGGTTTCCACCCCGTCGGGAACGCGGTCAGCCTGTGTGACGATCGACAGTTCGTCGCTGCAGAAGCTGACGTTCACGAAGCCCGGCCCGCCTACCCATTCGGGTACGCCATGATCCGGCGGCAGCAGCGTCACGGCGTATTCGCCGTCGAGTGCCTGAAGGTCAACGGTTACGGTCATTGTCATTCCCCCAAAGCCGGGCTCATGCAAGCGCGATTGCTTCGATCTCGACGAGGTAATCGGAGCGGGCGAGGGCGGATACCGTAACCACGGTGACCGCGGGCGGCACTCCGCCAGCCAGTTTGCGCTCTCGGACCGTCACCAGTTCGACGGCATCCGTGCTGCGGGTCAGGAAGAAATTCAGCTTCGCCACATTGGCGAATGTCATGCCGGATGCCGCCAACAGCGCTTCGATATTGTCTATGGCCTGTTCGGCCTGGTTCGCGAAAGCCTCGGGCAGCGAGCCGTCCGGCCGGACGCCGAACTGGCCCGATATGAAGAGCATCTTCGATGCGGAAGATACCTCCGTGGCGTGAGAATAGACGGTGCGGAAAGCTTCGGGCACCGTCCACAGGGCGGACGGATTGAGGGCTTTGAGTGTGGCGCTCATCGCAGTTCTCCTTCGATTTCGGGGCATAAAAAAACCGCGCTCGAGGCGCGGTCGGGAAATGAACACTGCTAGACGAGCGTCATCGGCCTCGCGCGCGGGCGGGGTTTTCGAATTGACGGCGTCGATTGATCGCGTAGGGGCTCATGATGCCCCTTACGTAGCGTTAGGGACGTGGGGGTGTCAACACCGGTGCGGGGTCGTTTCACTTCACGCGCATCAGTTCGCCCGCTGTGCTCATGTCGCGCATCGGCCAGCTGCCGTGCTCCACTTGAGCAAGGAAGTCCGCGACGATCGCATTAAACAACGCCGGATCCTCGAGGTTCACCGCGTGCCCGGTTTTCGGCAGCACGGCAAGGCCGCTGGATGGGATGATTCCCTTCAGAAACACGCTCGGTTTCAAGCAATGGTCGTCCTCGTCGCCGACGACGAACAGCGTCGGCACGGTCATTGCCGAAAACTGCGGCTCGAAGTCGTAGAGCGAGGGCCGGGTGCCCTGATAGCCGCGCATGGTGTTGGCCGAGCCCTTGGCGGAATGCTCGGCGAGCTGGCGCTGGAACTCCGCGAACCCGCGCGGATCCTTTTTGGCGAGCGTCTGCCGCGTTGCTGCCCCGCCGTAAATTTCCGCGAAGGCCTGCATGCCCCTGGCCTCGATCATGTCGGCGGTTTCCAGCGCCTCCCGCTTGAACTGGGCGTGATAGTCGGGATCAGACCCGGCCCCCGCGCCGGCGGCGACCAGCGACAGGGCGCGATCCGGATAGGTCAGCCCGAAATGCAGCGTTGCGAAGCCCCCCATCGACAGGCCGACGATATGCGCCTTGTCGATGCCGCGCCCATCCATGACGTCGGCGATGTCGGCGGCGACGCGCGCCTGGGAGTAATCGGACGCATGGTCCGGCACGTCGGAGGGCAGGTAGCCGCGCGCGGAGTAGGTGATGCAGCGGTAGCGGCGTGAAAAGAACCGCACCTGCGGCTCCCAGCTGCGGTGATCGCCGGCGAATTCATGCACGAAGACGACCGGATCGCCTGTCCCGGTCTCCTCGACGTACAGGTTGAAGCCGTCGCTGGTGGTGATGGTCGGCATGAGGCTATCCGGTCTCAGACGATGGAACGGCGCGAAGCGATGCCGCCGTCCACGGCGAAGATCGTCCCGGTCGTATAGGCGGAGCGGTCGGAGGCGAGGAAGGCGGCAAGATCGGCGATTTTCGCGATTTCGGCCGGGCGACCCAGCGGGTATTTGGCTTCCAGCTCTGTGTAGCGGGTTTCGTCGCCGTATTGCGTCTTCGCCAGTTTCTTAAGCAGGGTGTAGATGCGTTCGGTCCTGACCGGCCCGGGATTGATGGCGACCACGCGGACCTTGTCGGCGAGGCTGTTGCCGCCGAGCGCGCGGGTGAAGGCCATCAGCGAGGCGTTGCCGGTCGTACCCGCGATATAGTTCGGGTCGTACACCTCGCCGGCGTTGCCGATGATGTTGATGATGACGCCGCCGCCGCGCGCCTTGAGCCGTGGATAGACCAGGCGGCACAGGTTGATGTAGCCGAAAACCTTCAGTTCCCAGGCGGCCCGCCATTTCTCCTCGTCGATGTCGAACAGGTCGCCGCCGGGGATGTCGCCGGCATTGTTGATGTGGATGTCGATGTCGCCGGCCTGTTGGGCAAGCGTTTCGCAGGCTCCCGGCACGGTGATGTCGAGCGGCAGGATGTCCACGGAGACGTCGCAGCTGTCCTCGATAGCCGCCTTGACCCGCGCCAGGTTGGTCTGCGACCGCGCGGTCAGCACCAGGTTCACGCCTTCCGAGGCCAGTGTCCTGGCGATCCCTTCGCCGATCCCCTGCGAAGCGCCGGTGACGAGCGCGCGTTTGCCTTTAAGGCGAAGGTCCATGTCTTTCTCCGTGTAGCCCGAAAGCAACGCGATGCCGCTTTGGCGAGGCAGGGCGCGCATGACGCCAGTTTCAGGGTCTGTCCGTCAAGTCGCCGTATTGTCCCCCTCGGATGCGATTGACGCTCGCGCCCTAACGTGGTCAGCACAGACGGTGTAGTTCGCGCCCGCCGTTGAAACCGATTCCGCGACCGGAGATCGCCATGCCGCTCAATACCGCCCTGATCCTTCTCGCCGTTCTGGCGCAGATGCTGCTCACCTTCATTGCGTATATTGTGATGGTCCGCGGCCGCTTTGCGGCGGTACGCGGCAAGGAAATGCGCACGTCGCAATACGTCCTTGTCGAGGGAGAACCGCCGCATCTCGCCCGCGCCACCAACAATGTGCGCAACCAGTTCGAGCTGCCGGTGCTGTTCTACGCGCTGGTGCTGATGCTGGTTGCGATCAACCGCGTGACGATGCTCGACGTCATCCTCGCCTGGATCTTCGTCGTCCTGCGCGTTGCCCACTATTTCGCCCACACCAAGGGGCAGGATGTTGTCGCGCGGATGAGGATCTTCGGCTTCTGTCTGCTTGCGGTCATCGCGCTCGCGATCCACGCGCTGATCATCGTGCTTGGCGAGGCGGTTTTATGAAACACGGCGGTATTGTCGCTGCGGCAATAGAAGTTCTGGCCGATATCGAGGCGCGCCACCGGCCCGCGTCGGAGGCGCTCAAGGATTGGGGCGTGTCGCATCGCTTTGCCGGCTCCGGCGACCGCGCCGCGATCGGTAATCTGGTATTCGACGCCTTGCGCAACCGCGCGTCGATCGCCTGGCGGATGGGCGCGGACACCCCGCGCGCGCTGGCGCTTGGGGCCTATGCCTTCAACTGGGATGTGGGCTGCGATCGTCTGGAGATTACCTTTGCCGCCGACCGTCATTCACCCGAGCCGCCGACCGACGCCGAGAAGATCGCGATCCGGACCGGCACGCTCGACGCTGCGCCCGACTGGGTGAAGGGCGACTATCCCGAATGGCTCGATGCCGGGCTCAAGGCGGCCTTTGGCAGGGTCGCCGCGGACGAGGGCGCCGCGCTCGCCCGGCGGGCACCGGTCGATCTGCGCGCCAACACGTTGAAATCCACCCGCGACAAGGTGATGAAGGCGCTGGCGCGCTTCGAGCCGGCCGAAACGCCACTGTCGCCGGTCGGTATCCGGCTTGGCGCCGGCTTCGGGGCAGCCCGCCAGCCGCACGTCGAATCCGAGACGGGATTCCGCAAAGGCTGGTTCGAACTGCAGGACGAGGGTTCGCAGCTCGCAGCCTTCCTGTCGGGCGCTACCGGTGGCCAGCAGATCGCGGATATTTGCGCCGGTGCCGGCGGCAAGACGCTGGCGCTTGCCGCGATCATGGAGAACAAGGGCCAGGTCTACGCCTGGGACGCCGACCGCCACCGTCTTGCCGGCATATACGAGCGCCTGCAGCGCGCGGGCGTTCGCAACGCCCAGGTGCGCGAACCGGGCGATGCCAAGGTCCTGGCCGATCTGGAAGGCAAGATGGACATGGTGCTGGTCGATGCGCCCTGCACCGGCACCGGCACCTGGCGCAGGCGGCCCGATTCCAAATGGCGCGTCAGCGAAAAGGCGCTGGAAGACCGCAAGGCCGACCAGACCGCTGTGCTGGCTTTGGCGGCCCCGCTGGTCAGGCATGGCGGCCGGCTAGTTTACGTCACCTGCTCGGTGCTGCCTGACGAAAACGACGCGCGGGTTTCCGCCTTCGTTCAGGCGCACGACGGGTTCGCTCCGATGACGGCCGCCGATATCGTCGCCGGTTCGACGCTATCCGACGAGGTGAAGGAGCGCCTGTCCAATCCCACGCTCACCACGACTCACGGGCTACAGCTGACTCCGCACCGGACGGGAACAGACGGATTTTACGTCTCGGTGCTCACCCGCACTTGATATCGGCAGCCGGAAGCGCCTGAATCAGACAATAGCCTGAATCAGATTTTCAGCGTCGGCCCTCAAGCCGTGGAGACGACTCATGAAATCCGTCCTGCCGATTGCCTTGTTCGTCGTCTTCGCCGCCGCCCCGGCGCTTGCCGCGCCATACGAAGGACGCTGGGCGCAGGAGCCGGAGTGGTGCGCCAACGACGCCGATAGCGGCACCGAACAGATTGCGGTTGAGATATCCGGTAAGACGATCCGCTACTACGAGGGCACCTGCGAGATGTCCTCGATCGAGGACATCGGCGTCTGGGACGCGGCCTGAAAGGCACATCTCGTCTGCACGACCGAGGGCGAGACGGCGGAGTTCGACATGATCATGGCGGCAGGCGGCGGCAAGCCCTTCGGGGAGCCGCTGTTCCTGACTCAGATTCACCTCGACGAAGGCTTCGTAAGAATCCTCCACGCCTGCCCGCAGTAAAGCCGGTCCCCGACTGGCTTAGGACGGACGTGCGCCCATCAGCACTGCGACGGCGGTGGATTTCGGTTGCAGCCGATGCCCGGGCCGGTGCCCAGCGGCGCCGTGGTGGTTTGGCCGTAGATATGGTTTTCCGGGCGGACCGCGTCATTTGTCGGCGTGCAGGCGGGTATCGCACCGATGATCACGGCCGCCGCCAGCAGCGTCAACGCCCGTTTCGATTTCATTCTGTCCATCTCTGCCTCCTGAGGTTGTCATCGACTTGTCCGTGTGGCTACGGACCATGAAGGCCTGCGGATCAAAATAAGCACCGGTCGGCCGCCTCCCGCCGACACGCGGAAGCGGCCGTGGGCGCTAGTCGCGGGTGTCGGTGAACGGAGGATAGGGGGCCGGCACGGTCTTGCACTGCGAGGGAGGCGGGTTGCGCATGCAGCCCGGCGCCGAAGTGGATTGATGGACCAGCTCGCTGCCGAGGCCGAGAACCGTGGCCGGGGTGTTGCCAGCTGACGCGAGAGCGCCCATCGGCGCCAAGGCTCCCGCTCCGATCACGACTGACAGGACCGCAATTCCTGTGGATATGAACTTCATTGTCTGCCTCTTGTTTGTCCGCCCTGACGGGAATCTCGTCGAGGATAAATCTGGTTCTCCTAATATCTAGTGTTCCGGCTTTCATTCGGCGAGCCGGATTGATGCATGACAGGTAACACTGGCGTGAGACTGGACTCGACTCGTGCTTGGGAATAAAGGCTCGCTATGACGGAACCTTCCCACGATCGCATCCTTATCGTCGACTTCGGCAGCCAGGTCACCCAGCTCATTGCGCGCCGGGTCCGCGAGGCCGGGGTCTACTGTGAAATCCACCCGTTTCAGAAGGCCGCCGAGGCCTTCGAGCGACTTCAGCCCAAAGGCGTCATCCTGTCGGGCGGGCCGGCCTCGGTGCTCGACGACGCATCGCCTTCTGCACCCCCGATCGTCTTCGAGGCGGGCCTGCCGGTCTTCGGCATCTGTTACGGCCAGCAGACCACGGCACAGCAGCTAGGCGGTACGGTCGAGGGCGGTCACGCCGCCGAATTCGGCCGCGCCTTCGTCGAGATCAACGAACCTTCGGCACTATATGAGGGCATCTGGTCGGTCGGCGAGCGCCATCAGGTGTGGATGAGCCACGGCGACCGCGTCACCACGCTGCCGGATGGCTTCGCGGTCCGCGCCACCTCGCCGAACGCACCGTTCGCCATCGCCACCGACGAAGAGCGGCGCATCTACACGACGATGTTCCATCCGGAGGTCTACCACACCCCGGACGGGGCGAAGCTCCTGAAGCATTTCGTCGTCGATATCTGCGGCTGCCGTCCCGATTGGACCATGGCGGCCTTCCGCGACGAGGCGATCGAACGCATCCGCGCGCAGGTCGGCGAGGGCAGGGTGATCTGCGGGCTGTCGGGCGGGGTCGATTCCGCCGTCGCCGCCGTTCTCATCCACGAGGCGATCGGCGACCAGCTCACCTGTATCCTGGTCGACCACGGCCTGATGCGGATGAACGAGGCCAAGGAGGTCGTCGACCTGTTCCGCGACCACTACAACATCCCGCTGATCGACGTGGACGCCTCCGAAACCTTCATTTCCGCGCTCGAAGGCATCTCCGATCCCGAGACCAAGCGCAAGATCATCGGCTCGCTGTTCATCGACGTCTTCCAGGCCGAGGCCGACAAGATCGCCGCGGACGGAAAAGGTCCGCCGGCGTTCCTGGCGCAGGGCACGCTCTATCCCGACGTCATCGAGTCGGTATCCTTCACCGGCGGTCCCTCGGTCACCATCAAGTCGCACCACAACGTCGGCGGGCTGCCGGAGCGGATGAACCTGAAGCTGGTCGAGCCGCTGCGCGAATTGTTCAAGGACGAGGTGAGGGCGCTCGGCCGCGAACTCGGCCTGCCCGAAGCCTTCGTCGGCCGCCATCCCTTCCCCGGCCCGGGCCTTGCGATCCGCTGCCCGGGCGGCATTGCCCGCGACAAGCTGGAGATTTTGCGCAAGGCCGACGCGATCTATCTCGACGAGATCCGCAAGGCCGGCCTCTACGACGCCATCTGGCAGGCCTTCGCCGTGCTGCTGCCCGTCCAGACCGTCGGCGTCATGGGAGACGGGCGAACCTACGATTTCGTCTGTGCCCTGAGGGCGGTGACCTCCGTCGACGGCATGACGGCGGATTTCTTCCACTACGACATGGATTTCCTAGGCACCGCCGCGACCCGCATCATCAACGAGGTCAAGGGCATAAACCGCGTCGTCTACGACGTGACCTCGAAGCCGCCGGGAACCATCGAGTGGGAATGATTTTTACCCCTCCGGCAGTATCCGTTTCTACGCTATAGTACGGCATAACATATTGAATTATCATAACAATCGTAACGATATCTA
>CAJQNW010000003.1 GCA_905479765.1 uncultured Tepidamorphus sp.
GGTCTGGGCGTAGGCGGGCGCGATAACCGGCGGTGCAAACGACAGCGCCGTGACGACCAGCGTCAGCGCGAGGATCAACCGGGGGACGGCTCGTAACATGGCTCTACCTTCGATCGCCACGGCGCGTTGCGCAAAGGCCCCGCTGCACGACGACTACGAATGGGCGCGGAATTGCGCAAATATATAGACCATCGGCGCGTGCCGGCCAATGCTCGCCTGAAACCGCCGAAATCAGATCGTAGCCGCACGTTCCATAAGGTGCCGCTCCCAATTAAGCGCGTCGGTGACGATTTGATCGAGATTGTCACGCTCAGGCACCCAGCCGAGGGTCGCGCGGATACGGTCCGCGCCGGCGACCAGGGCCGCCGGATCACCGGCCCGGCGATCGGCAGTCCGCACGTCGAAATCGACGTTGGAAGCCCGTTTTACCGCGTCGATCACCTCGAAAACCGAAAATCCGCGCCCGTATCCGCAATTCAGCACCAGATCTTCGGATTTCTCCCGCAAATTGTCGAGCGACAGCAGATGCGCGCGCGCCAGATCGCTGACGTGGATGTAATCGCGGACACAGGTGCCGTCCGGTGTCTCGTAGTCGGTGCCGTAAACATCCAGCCGCGCACGTTTTCCAAGCGCGGCCTCACAGGCGACCTTGATCAGATGCGTGGCGCGCGGCGTCGACTGGCCGCTGCGGCCTTGCGGATCGGCGCCGGCCACGTTGAAGTAGCGCAGCGCCACATAGTTGAAATCATGGGCAAAAGCCGCGTCGCGCAGCATTATTTCCGTCATCAGCTTGGAACTGCCATAGGGCGAAATCGGATGAAGACTGGCGTTCTCGGTAACCGGATTCACCTCCGGCATGCCATAGACGGCCGCCGTTGAGGAAAATATGAAGTGTTTGACGCCGCCCGTGACGGCGGCCTCGATCAGGGCACGCGACTTCACGGTGTTGTTGAGGTAGTAGCCGAGCGGATCGGAAATCGAATCCGGCACCACGATCGACCCGGCGAAGTGGATGACAGCCTCGATCCCCCGGCTCTCGATCAGCGCACGGACCGCCTTCGTGTCGCCCACATCACCCTCGACAAGCTCGGCAGCGGGATGCACGGCCCACTTGAAGCCCGTAGTGAGATTGTCGAGAACCACGACGTCCTCGCCGCGATCCACAAGGGCAAGCACCATATGGCTGCCGATGTAACCGGCGCCGCCCGAAACCAAAACCGTCATGGATCGTTTCCTCGTCAACCAATAACCAAGCCCAAACTAGCGAACGGGGCTTTAAGTCTGGTAACTAACGCCCGCCCTTCCCCTAACCTTAGCGAGACCAAGATCACAATGCGAAAGATCCGAAAGGCAGTATTCCCTGTTGCCGGCCTCGGCACCCGTTTCCTGCCCGCCACCAAGGCGATGCCCAAGGAGATGCTCACGGTCGTCGACCGGCCGCTGATTCAGCATGTGGTTGACGAGGCGCGCGAAGCCGGGATCGAGCATTTCGTCTTTGTCACCGGCCGCAACAAGGGTGTCATCGAGGACCATTTCGACAAGCAGATAGAGCTGGAGATGACGCTGGAAGCGCGCGGCAAGACCAGCGCGCTCGAGGAACTCGAGAAGGACTTGCCCGGCCCGGGCTCCACCAGTTTCACCCGCCAGCAGGCGCCGCTGGGTCTGGGTCATGCGGTGTGGTGCGCCCGCGACCTGATCGGCGACGAACCGTTCGCGCTTATCCTGCCGGACGTTCTGGTCAAGGCCGAGACCAGCTGCACGAAACAGATGGTCGAGGCGTGGGAAGAGGTTGGCGGCGGCAACATGATCGCCGTTGAGGAAATCGACCCGGCAAAGGTCGGATCCTACGGCGTGGTTGCTGTCGGCGAAGAGAAGGGCCGTTCGTTCGAGGTGACCGGGATGGTCGAGAAGCCGGACCCCAAGGACGCGCCCTCCAACCTGATCATTACCGGCCGCTACATCCTCGAGCCGGAAATCTTCAAGATTCTGGACAACCCGGAAAAGGGCGCGGGCGGCGAGATCCAGATCACCGACGCCATGCTGAAGCTCATGGATAGCCGTCCCTTCCACGGTTTCAAGTTCGACGGACGGACGTATGATTGCGGCTCCAAGGTCGGCTTTCTATCCGCCAACGTCGCCTATGCGCTCGATCGCCCGGACATCGAACCGGAATTCCGCGAAACGCTGCGCGAGATTCTCGGCTGACCGTTGCTGGGTGTCTCGTTGCCGGCTGTCTCAGTACTGCAGCCGCATGCCGAACTCGACGGTCGTGTCGACGTAGTCTTCGACGCCAACGTTGGACTCGAATTTCTCGTAGGAAGCATCGAGCTGGAAAGACAGCCAGCGGCTGACCAGGTACTCCAGTCCGGCGCTCACGACGGTGTCGCGTTCGACGCGGACTGAGCCGACATAGTCCGATCGCGAATAGGCAACACCCGCCGCGGCGATCAGGTTGTCGCGAAGCTTGTGCTCGACGCCGATTTCGGCCGTATAGACAAGCGCGCCGGAGGCGTTGGGGTCCAGCGTTGATTCCTCGGGTTCGATCGAGCCTTCGAAATTGAAGGTGGTCAGCCGGGTCGGCCGCCAGACCAGCGAGCCCTGGAAGGCGATGCTGTCGATCTCCGGAAGCATCGGGTCGTCGGGCGTCTGTCGCTGGTAGCCGACGGCGACCTCCCCCGACAGCGGATCGCCGCGGTCGAACGAAATTCCGACAAGTACGTCGTAGCCTTCCGAGCCGCGCCGGATGCCGTTGGCGTCGGTTTCGCGCCGGTAATCGCGCTTGTTGGCGCCGGTCTCGAAGAAGACCGCACGTGTTCCATCGTCGATGTCGACGCTCGTGCGGACCGCGCCGTTCACTTCCGCGTAGTCGCGGTCGGAGTTGTCGACGATCGTGCCATCCGTGAGCAAGGCGTTGTCGTAGTTGAACTTCTCGTAGGCGCCGCGCAGCGAGACCTCGACGCGGCCGACCCTGTGGCCATAGGTCGCTTCGGCAACCGCCTCTTCGGAATCCGGTGGATTGACGACGGACCGTGGCACATTGGGATCGCCCCGGCTTTCCGGAACGATCGCGTAGCTGAGCCTCAAGCCGGCAACATCGCGGGAGGTTATGTCGAGACGGCCTTCCATCTCGGCATCGACGGCGGTTGTCGTCTCGCCGGAATAGTCGAAGAAGGATTCATGATCGACGGATGCGAAGGCGCGCAGTTCATGGCGCACCCAGTCGGAGACGACCTCGATCTCCGGGGCAACCCGGTAGTAACCGCCGCTTTGCGGGTTCGTGGTGCTGGAGAACACGTTGCTGGCATGTCCCAGAAATGCCTCGATCGCGGGA
Organism: uncultured Tepidamorphus sp.; assembly: GCA_905479765.1. Classification (GTDB taxonomy): domain Bacteria; phylum Pseudomonadota; class Alphaproteobacteria; order Rhizobiales; family Tepidamorphaceae; genus Microbaculum. Next base: position 3,332 of record CAJQNW010000003.1, read on the forward strand.
AGCAGGGTGAATGCGCCCAGGCGGATACCGAGCGGCGCGAACGGATCGTCTTCCTCGATTCCGGGCTGGCCGGGCGCGTCGGGAATCTCGGCAAGTTCGGCACCGTCGATCGCAACCGCGGTATCGACGGCAGCCTCGTCCTCCGCGTCGGTCGAGCCGCGCAACGTCGCGAAGGATCCCGGCGCACCGACTCCAGCCGTTTGCGCCGCTGCCGATTGCACCGTCATCTGGTTAGCCCACAGCAATATCGCCGCGGTCATGCACCACGTCGCAACTCCATTCGTAGTGGGCATACTCGTCACGGACCGCATACCCGTGCTGGCGATTCGGGAAGGGGCGGCAGCCGGGGCCGTCGACACCCCCTGAAACTATGAAAAATTTGGTTAAGGGGTCCTTAAATTCGGGCGTTTGGGACAGGTGCGCCCTGCCCCCGAAATGTGCTATTCGAAGGGGGAAGCTGCCGGATCGGCCGGTATTCAACGATCCTGCAGCCTCCATCTCCACCAAGGACGTTAGCTCATCATGGTTGCGTTGAAATCCGTCGGCGATACGCCTACCGACACCGCGTTGATCGATTCAGCACTGCGCACTCTCGATCTGGAGAGCGCGGGCCTGGCGGAGCTGCAAAAAGCGCTGTCTAACGGGCTGGGCCAGGATTTTGCCGCCGCCGCCCGTCTGGTACGCGGCGCTCGCGGCCGCGTTATCGTGTCGGGCATGGGAAAAAGCGGTCATGTCGGCCAAAAGCTCGCCGCAACCCTCGCCTCCACCGGCACGCCGGCCTATTTCGTCCATCCCAGCGAAGCAAGCCATGGCGATCTGGGCATGATTACCGCCGACGACGTGGTCATCACGCTGTCGTGGTCCGGCGAAACCGCCGAACTGCGCGCCGTTGTCGAACACGCGACACGCTACCGGGTACCGATGGTCGCGATCACCTCAAACCCGGGCTCGACCCTTGCCGCCGCGGCCGACGTGATCCTGGCCCTGCCGAAATCGCCCGAGGCCTGCCCGCACGGCCTCGCGCCCACCACCTCCACGGTGATGCAGCTGGCACTCGGCGACGCATTGGCCATCGCGCTTCTGGAAAGCAAGGGTTTCACCGCCCGCGACTTCAAGGGCCTGCATCCAGGCGGCCAGCTGGGGGCGCAGCTCAGTTTCGTCAGCGATTTGATGCATGGCGAGGACCGGCTGCCGCTGGCTGGACCGGATACGCCGATGGCCGAGGCGATCGTCATCATGACCGAGAAAAGCCTCGGCTGCCTTGGCATCACCGATGGCGATCGCCTGATCGGCATCATAACCGATGGCGACTTGCGCCGGCACATGAGCACCGATCTGTTAAGGAAACCCGCGCGGGACATCATGACGCCGCACCCGACCACCGTGACCCCGGATACGCTCGCGTCCGAGGTTCTGGCTATCATGAATTTGCGGGACCGTCCCTTTACGGCACTATTCGTCGTCGAGAACGACCGGCCGGTCGGCGTCGTCCATGTTCACGATCTTTTGCGCGCCGGCGTCGCCTGATTCCGGAATTTTCCCGGATTTCGGGCGTTTGTTTAGCCTTTACTTAGGAAGCCTCCCTAGGATGCCCGCATAGTTGTACTGGCCCGACCGGGCCGGAGCCATGGACGGTTGCGGGTAGTTAGATGGATTTCGCCACAATCATCGGCATTCTGGCCGGCACCGGTGTCGTTACCGCCGCTATTCTCGTTGGTGGCGATGTCACGCTGTTCATGGACCTGCCCTCGGCGTTGATCGTTATCGGCGGGGCAATGGCCGCGACGGTCATCCGTTTTCCCATCACCGGCGTCCTTTCCGCTCTGGCGCTGGGCGGCAAGGTCGCATTTACGCACCGCAAGATCGAACCGCGACAACTCATCGATGAGATCGCCAACCTGGCCGAGGTCGTCCGCAAGCAGGGACCGCTCGGGCTGGAGAGCGTCGAAGTCGACGATGAATTCCTGGCCAAGGGCATGCAGATGATCGCCGACGGCTATGATCCCGCCTTCATCCGCGAGTCGCTGGAACGCGAGCGCGATCTGTATCTCGAGCGCCTTGAAGACGGCCAGCGCATCTTCAAGGCGATCGGCGATTCTGCGCCCGCCTTCGGCATGATCGGTACACTGGTGGGACTGGTGCAAATGCTCGCCAACATGTCGGACCCCGCGACGATCGGCCCGGCCATGGCCATCGCGCTGTTGACCACCCTGTACGGCGCCCTGATCGCAAACCTGATCGCGCTGCCGATCGCCGACAAGCTGGCGCTCAAGTCCAAGGTCGAGGATGTCAATCAAACCCTCGTCCTCGACGGCATCATGCAGATCCGCGACTCCAAGAGCCCCGCGCTCATCCGTGAGATGCTGATCGCTTACCTGCCCGAGAAGCACCGCGGCGAGATCACCGAACCGATACCGGCCTGAGCCTGAACCATGGCGCGCCCGAAAAAAGACTCCGGCGGCGGCGTTCCCGAATGGATGGTGACCTTCGGGGACCTGATGGCCCTGCTCGCGTGTTTCTTCGTGCTCATTATCTCGTTCTCCATTCAAGACGAGAAGAAGCTGCAGGTCGTGGCCGGCTCGATGCGTGAAGCCTTCGGCGTGCGTGAAGACAGCCGCAAACAAGGCATGATCGAAGTGGAAGGCGTCCCGATCCGCGAGTTCGTCAAGGACATCACCTCGATCCCCCAGGATCCCGATTCCGAGTTCGCGCAGGAGCGTCACGAACTGCGCACCAAGCAGGGCCCGGAAGCCAATACCCACGACATCGACAAGACGGATATCGAAAAGCCCCGCCAGTTCGCCACCGCCGCCGCGTCGCTTCGCCAGGCCTGGCAGGAAATGCCTGAGATCATGGAAATTTCCGACCAGATCCTGGTAGAGGAAACGCCCGAGGGGCTGAACATCCAGATCGTCGATCAGGAGGGGCGTTCGATGTTCCCGCCCGGCCAGCCTTACCCGTATGAGCGGACACGGCTGATCCTGATGAAAATGGCCGGCGTGCTGCGCGAATTGCCCAACGACGTGGAGATTACCGGCCACACCAGCGCCGACCGCAGCGAAGAGCAGCCCGGCCGCAGCAACTGGGATCTGTCGGTTCAGCGTGCCAATGCCGTCCGCTCGATCCTGGCCGAGCATGGCTTGCCCAACGATCGCATCGAAGGCGTTATCGGCAAAGCCGACACCGAGCCGCTCTTCCCCGAGGACGCCTTTCTCGCAGCCAACCGGCGGATCAGCATCCTGCTCCTTGCCGAAGCACCGCCGCTGCCCGCCGATCTGCGGCCCTGAGTGGCGCCTGTAGCCTCGGGAACCGGCGTGAATTCGGATAGGCCTCGCCGGACCTAGGGGGCGGCTTGCTCGACGATCAGCCGCGACCCTTTCGCCGCGGTCACCGCCACCTCGGCGCCTGCCGGCAGGTCCGGCCCTTCGATACGCCAGACCGAATCGTCGATCGACAAGCGGCCTCGCCCGTTGACGATCGGCTCGGTCAGCTCGAACCGCCGCCCGACGATGGCGTCCGCGCGCCTGTTGAGAAACGGCGCTTCACCCTCCGACGGCTTATGGCGCAACAGCACCCGCGACAGGCCGACACTGATCACCGACGCGACGCCGAATGTGATCAACTGCGCTTGCCAGGACCAGTCGATCGCGAGCGACAGCAGGCCGACGAAGATCGCCGCGGCGCCGAACCACAGCATGAATGTGCCAGGCGCCACGAGCTCGATGCAAAGCAAAACGATTCCGAGAATCCACCAGTTCCAGACACCAAGCGACGCGATGAGTTCAATCACGGCGCTGCCTTGCGTCAACTGGAGCCCCATGGGCCGACCGTCGGCTCCTCATTGGACGGCCGCCCTGCCGACGACGAGGATGATGCAGACCTGTCTCCGGCCGATCGGGTCGAGGATGCCCCGCCCGGTGCGCGCGGTGCCGGCGCATCGCCACCCGCGCCAGTACGCGCGCCTCCCGGGCCGGCTCCGCCGCCGGAACCACCGCCGCCAAAGGCTTCCCGGGCGATCTCGCCGATCCCGCTTAGGGAGCCGAGCAGCGCGGTGGCTTCGACCGGCAGGATCATCACTTTCTGGTTCGGCGCGGCGGCGAGCTCTTTCAGGGCACCGACATACTTGTCGGCGATGAAATAATTGATCGCCTGGATACTGCCGGTTCGCACGGCCTCGGAGACGACCGTCGTCGCCTTGGCCTCGGCTTCGGCCAGCCTTTCGCGTGCCTCAGCATCGCGATATGCGGCTTCGCGGCGGCCTTCTGCGGCAAGCACCAGCCCCTGCTTCTCGCCTTCCGCCTTCAGGATCTCCGATTGCCGTTCCCCTTCGGCCTCGAGAATCGAGGCGCGCTTGTCGCGCTCCGCCTTCATCTGGCGCGCCATGGAATCGACCAGGTCGCGCGGCGGGTTGATGTCCTTGATCTCGATGCGGGTGATCTTCACGCCCCACGGCTCGGTGGCCGCATCGACGACCATGAGGAGCCTCGAATTGATTTCGTCGCGTTGCGACAGCAACGCATCCAGGTCCATCGAGCCCATGACGGTCCGCACGTTCGTCATCGTGATGTTGAGGATCGCGTTGTCGAGATCGGACACCTCGTAGCTCGCGCGCGGCGCGTCGAGCACCTGGAAGAAGGCCACGCCGTCCACCGTGACGGTGGCGTTGTCGCGGGTGATCACTTCCTGGCTCGGAACGTCGATGAATTGTTCCATCATGTTCATCTTGCGGCCGATCCTGTCGATCAGCGGCACAATGAACCCGAGTCCGGGCTGCAGTGTCTTCGAATAGCGGCCGAACCGCTCGACGGTGTAGTCGTAGCCTTGCGGCACCTGCTTGACGCCGGAAATGACCAGCAGGATCAAAAGGACGACGAATACGACAACGACGATGTCCAGACCGAACGTCATGGTGTGCTTTCCCGAATCGTTGCCCGATAACCCTGAAGCCGCATTCTCCTATGGCCGGCACACGGGGGCAAGAAGGGCCTGCGAAGTTCTAAGCCGGAAAACCGATACCGGAACCCCGGCCCCAGACGTTCAGCCGCCGGACGCGCCGGCGCCAATCCGGGTATGCAGCCTGCCCTTGGCCACGAGGCCTGCGACAAGCAGCGCCGTTATCACCCCGACGGCCAGCTGGGCGATCTCCACAGTGAAATAGGCGACCTCCGTGGATCCCGAAAGCGTGGTCGAGATTTCGAGCACCATATCGAACAGCGCCAGCCCGATCTCCACGCCGCCGATATTGGCCAGCACCAGCCAGGTGCCGGCAGCCAGTTGCAGTGGAGGGGGCATATGGTCCAGCGCGAGGACGAACAGGACCGGCGTCAATAGTCCGCCGCCCAGGCCGGTAATCGTCCGCGTCGCCGCCGTGTAGATAAACCCGTCCACCCAAGGGTAGAGCGTGTAGCTCGCCAGACCGATGATCGTCAGGGCGAAGCTCGCTACCAAAGCCAATCCGACCTGTTTTTTGTAAAGTAGCCCGGCGGCGATGATCGTTCCGGCAACCTGGCCCGCGTTACCAATCGCCGTGCGATCTCCGATCAACTCCGCGGACATGTGGTCGAGCTCGGTCAACAGCAGAACTTCGAATTCGGCTGTCGTCGGAAACTGGTAGATGAGCAGAATCAGCGTCGCTGCCGCGAAGCCCGAAATCGCGAAAGGTTCGAGCGAAATCGCCGGCTGCGGGGAGTGGCGCAACATGCCGATCGCATAGGCACTGATCGCAACCGTGGCCGCGAGAGTGAGAAGAACCTCCGGAGCAATCCAGGAATTCAGCGTACCCCAGGTCGACCACACCTCGAAGGCGACCAGCGCCAGGACGATCGTGGCGATTTCGTTCGCCGGCGGATCCGGCTCGGCCGACGCCGGATTGTCCGGAGGCACGATGCCGCGATCGAGGAATGACAAGGCCGAAAGAACGGCAAGTGCGAGCGGCACCGCAAGGGCCGACCACCAACCGACCCAATCTACAAGAACGCCACCGACGACCGATGCGGCGATAAATCCCGCCGGCAGCCCGGCCGACCACACTGACTGAAGCGAATGGCGCGACTGGGCATCGTCGGTAGTCGCCTCGTTGAGCAGGGTTTGCGTTACCGGCGACAATACCGAGACAAGGAAGCCGAGCAGCGTCGCGGCGCTGAACAACGCGACACTCTCAAAAACTCCTCCCGCGGAATGCGCCGGGGCCGCGTACATGCCGATCGCCAGCAAGCCGATCGTCGCAACGGTCGAGCCCAGGCTGATTGCCCAGGTACCGAAGACCCGAATCAGCGAAGGGAGAAGCAACACGGCCAGAAGACCGCCGAAAATGCTGCATTCGACGAGGATGGCGAGTGCGCCGGCCTTCAGATCGAACGCGCTTCCGATCGCCTCTTCCGCGACAAGAAGCCCGCCGAGCAGGCTCGTCCGCAACGCCGGACCAGTGAAAACAACCAGCCATAACGCCGGGCGCGGCTTTCCGGGACTGGATGCCGGCCCTTCGGTCACAGCGATCTGGAAGCGCCCGCGGCCGGCCGAGTGCCGCCGGCCACGGAACAACATCCGGGTCTGGTCATCCCCGCATCACTCACTTTATTGCGGTTTCAGGACGATCTTGAACATCTCGTTGGACGCAACCGTATTGCCGTTATTTCCGGCATCCGCGGCTATCCCGCCGAACAAGTAGCCGACGACCGTCGACTTCTTGCCACGGCTCTTCTTGAGCGCCTTCAGATCGACCATGCCGTTGGACGTGACGGGCGTCGAAGGATCGAGAAACACGACAGCTTCGGCACCGAAGCGCAGCCTGTTGCCGTCAGCGTCGCGGACCTTTGGATAGCGACCGATCAGGACCTGCTTGTAGCTGCCATTCTTCTTGCGAATGACCGTGGTGATGTCATTGATGAACGGAAAGCCCGTATCCTCGACGAACGTGCCGGAACTTTTATCGTAGTAGACGAAGCTGATGCCGCCGAACAGGACGGCGTGGCTCTGTTTATGCTTTTCGTCCCAGATCGGCAGGAACGCCGAGTCGTAGCCGCTCATCGCCTGCTTGAAAGTTTCGGCATCATCCGGATCGGCCATCGACGGATGGCCGCCTTTGTTGATCTCGACTGGAACGGTGAACATGCCGTCGGTCTCCGTAAACACGCCGGCCAGAGCGGACGCCTTGGGGACCATCTTTCCCTTGTTGATGTCGAGGAACGGAATCAGCGTGTAGTCGCGACGGCGATAGTCGGTCGGATTGGGTGCGGTCGGATCGTGGCGAACACTGCTGATTGAGATCTTCTGGCCGGTGTCCTTAAGTTTGAAACTGCGGATCTGCGTCGTGTAGACCTGGTCGAAATCCGGGTCGCCATAGCCGCCGTCAAAAAGCTGGCCGAAGGCGAGGATGGTGCGCTTGCCGAGCTTCGTCATCTGCCCGCCGGTGACCTTCAGTACGTCATGAGACGTCTGGCGAATGATATCGGCAAGATCCTGCTCATTCGCCGGCAAGGCCTTCGGCGCGCGCACCCACAAGACGATTTTGGCCAGATCGAAGGCCGTAAGGGTGTCGAAGGTGGCGAAGTTGTCGATCGAGGTCTGATATCCATAACCGCCAATGACGTAGAGCGTGTTGCCGAGTTGCATGCTCTCCATCGCGGTGCTGGACAGCGCGTCGACCTGATCTTCGCTCAGCGAGGAATCCGACAGCTTGCGCGACCAACGATCGCCTGTCGCCGGATCGATCACCCAGATGCGATCGTTCTGATCGCGCGGCGGAAAATTCTTGAGGCCGCTGTTGCTGAATTTGTGAAGGCCGTTGGTACGACCCCCGATCAGCACCCAGAGGCCGTCGATCTGTCCGGAGGCGAAACTCTGCAGCGTCGGCAGTGTCTTCGCGGTGTTCTTCACCTTCTTGAGCTTGACGCTATAGGGTAGCGACTCTGAATTCGTCGAGACCGCCGACACCGTAGGCGTCTGGTTGTCGGCGCGCACCGCGCCCGAACCGAGCCCCAAAGTTACTGCGAAGACAAGACCGACAGCCGCCGCCGATCCGGTTCGATATCCAAACCGCATGAATTCCTCCTCCCAAAAAAATGATGATTCGGAATACGCTATGCCGGATTGATCCGCAACAACGTCGGCGAAACATCGGAAGACTGTCGAATCCCGGGAGCGGTTGTCGGGACACAGGCACCGTGTATGATCGATTCGCCGTACCGGCAGATGCTGGCGCGTTGATAATTTGGCGGACGATAGAACCACGATGAATCGGCTTCCGGGCAGCCCCGACCCCTCGGAACCCGTCGCGATTGCACCCGACCGGCGCGCCGTTGTCGCCGGACTGGCGGCATTGCTGACGCTACCGGGCACATCCTTCGCAGCGACAGGCCGTTCGTGGCCATTGGCTACGCAGATCATCGCCGGCACGCGCGTCGCCGACCCGAATGTTCTCGAGATGGCGGTCACGGCGCTCGAATCCGAAGTCGGCGCAGATGTCGTCAGCCGCCTTCATGCCGCGATCCTGAAACGCGACGCGGCCGATATCGTCGAACCGTTCGCCGACGATGCCGTTGAAGCCGCCTCGCGGCGCTTTGTCGAGATGATCTACACCGGCGAAATTACACCCGGTTCGACAGTCGGCTTCCATCAGGCGCTGGCCTGGCAGGTCCTGCCCTTCACCAAACCGCCCAGCGTCTGCGGGCCCGATATGGGCTGGTGGACGAACCCGCCCGATCAAAGCTGAGGGATGCGGCCGTGACAGAGCAGTCCGACCTTTCCGCCGACGTGGTGATCGTCGGCTCCGGCATCGCCGGCGGCCACGCCGCCTTCAAGCTCGCCGGCGCGGGCGTCAAGACCCTGGTGCTCGAGGCAGGTCCTCACCTGAGCCGCAACGACGCGGTGGCGAATTTCGTCGCCAACCCTGAGAAGGGCCCGAACGCGCCCTATCCTCCCGTGCCGTACGCGCCGCACCCCGTCGACGGCAAGGACAATGAATTCTACGTGCAGGCCGGCCCCGACCAGTTCGTAGGCTCCTACACGCGCATCCTCGGTGGCACCACCTGGCACTGGACGGGCTTCGCCGACCGTTTGCGCCCCGCCGACTTCCAGATGCGCACCCGCTACGGCGTCTCCGAGGACTGGCCGATCACCTACGAGGATCTCGTTTCCCACTACGAGGAAGTCGAGAAGATGTGGGGCGTGGCCGGCGATCCCGACTACGACTGGGGCTCGCCGCGCAAGGTGCCCTATCCGCAGCCGCCGATTCCCTCGAGCTACATGGACCAGCAGGTCAACATCGGCCTGCGCAAGGTCGGCTTGAAGTCGGCGCTGTTCTCGCACGCCCGCAACTCGGTTCCCTTCGACGGGCGCCCACCGTGCTGCGGCAACAACACCTGCGTGCCGATCTGCCCGATCCAGGCCAAGTACGACGGCTCGGTCCATACGCTGAAGGCCGAGGCGCTGGGCGCCAGGATCGTTACCAAGGCGCTGGCGACGAAGATCGAGGTCGACGCCGACAACCAGATAACCGGCATCCGCATCCGCCGCCCCGATGGCTCCGAAGCACTCGCCACCGGCAAGATCTATGTCGTCGCCTGCCACGCCATCGAGACGCCGCGCCTTCTGCTGAATTCCAAAAGCGAACAGGCGCCCGACGGCGTCGCCAATTCCAGCGGCAACGTCGGCCGCTACCTGCTCAGCCAGTACAACCAGGACATCTGGGGCCTGACCAAGGACCCGGTCTACCCCTATCGCGGGCCGCAGCAGACATCCGGCATCATCGAGTTCCGCGACGGCGAATTCCGCAAGACGCGCGCAGCTGTCGGCACGTCGTTCATGAACGACGGCTGGTCCGGCAACGAAGACGCGGTGAACCTGGCCGGCAAGCTCGCCAAGCAGGGCTATCGCGGCCACAAGATGATCTCGACGATGCGCGAGCAGATGGCCCGCCACCTGCGCCTCAACTGTTCGGCCGAGACGCTGGGCGACCGCGACAACCGCATCGATCTGGATGACAAGCTGGTCGACAGCGCCGGCATCCCCAGGCCGCGCGTTTACTTCAAGGTCGACGACTACACCAAGGCCGGGCTCGCCTACGCCGTGGAGAAGTCGAAGGGCGTCTTTGCAGCGCTCGAAGCCGAAGACGTGAAGACCGATACGCCCTACCTGTCAAGCGCCATCATCTGCGGCACGACGCGGATGGGAACCGATCCGAAGACCTCGGTCGTCGACATCCATCTGCGCTCGCACGACCACAGGAATCTGTTCGTGCTAGGCACGGGCGCCCACCTCACCGCGCCGGTCAACGCGCCGACGCTGACGGTGGCGGCCAACGCGCTCAGGGCCGCCGAACAGATCCTTAAGGATCTCGGCAAGCCATGAGGGATGAAATGAAACTCAGCCGGCGCGGCAGAACATTCGCCGGGGCAGTCGTGATCGCGATA
>CAJQNW010000004.1 GCA_905479765.1 uncultured Tepidamorphus sp.
GATCCCGGCTATCTGATCGGCGGCATCCCTCACGATCTGCCGGCGAGCTTCCACGCCGGCGCCGGCGAGCGCTTCGTCGTCGAGGGAGACGAGTACAACGCCGCCTACTTCGACCGCGGCCCCAAGTTCCTGCACTACCGGGCCAGCACGCTCCTCCTCACCAGCGTCGAGTACGACCACGCGGATCTCTATCCCACGCCGGAGAGCCTTCTCGACGCCTACCGCGAGCTCCTGCGCCGGTTGCCCGCCGACGGACTGCTGGTCGCCTGCGGCGACGATCCGGAGATCCCCCCCCTGACCGGCGAAGCGCCCTGCCGCACGATCCTCTACGGCCTCGGCGAGCACAACGAGGTCCGTCCGGTGGGGCCGATCCGCTTCTCCCCCGAGGGCACCTCCTTCCAACTGCGCGACAGCGAGGGGACCCGGGAGGTGGAGCTTCGCCTCGCCGGGGAGCACTCGGTCGCCAACGCCCTCGCCGTCTGGGCAGCCGCCCGGGCCGACGGCATCGACGCCGTGTCCGTGGCCGACGCCCTCGCCGGGTTCCGCGGCGTCAAGCGAAGACTCGAGGAGATCGGCCGGCCGGACGGCGTGCTCGTCATCGACGCGCGCCAGTTCAGATCCCAGGATCGCAACCGCGAGGACGCACGGGCCCGGCTGATCGAGCTGATCCGCGAGGCGGCGGAGCGCCCAAAGATACGCCGGCCGACCCGGCCGACGCTCGGATCGAAAAAGCGCCGACTGGAGTCGAAGGGCAAACGGGCCCAGATCAAGAAGGCGCGAGGCAAGCCGCAGCTTGATTAGGCCCGCAATCCGCCTCAATCGCCTTCCGGCCGGATATGAGACACCTTAGCCGACGGGTCTATATATCCGGGCTATTACTTCGCTCCTTCGACAGCCATGACCATCGCTTCTGCGGCGTCGTCCGTACCGAGACCGCCAACGCGCACCAGCGTGCTCCACGTGTGGAAACCCAGCGCCAGCTCCAACATCGCCTCCTGCCTGGCGCTCAGTCCGGAACCGAGCACCTCCCGGTAGGCGGTGAAGTACGGGCCGAGCCGCATCTCGGTCACTTCTCGCGTGAGCGCGTGATACTCGGCGTCGCGCAGCACGCAAGCCGCCTGCCCCTCGTTGCGTTCGAACCACGCATAAATCTCCAGCAGGGCGGTGCGCAGCCGCTCGTTTCCGTTCTTGACCGCACGCCATGGTTCGGCATCCGGCGGCGGATCGCGTTCCATCGCAAGGCCCGAGCAGGCGAGGAACAGATCGCGCTCCTCGGGAAAATGCGCATAGAGCGTATGCCTCTGAACGCCCGCGCGCTCGGCGACCATGCTCAGCGTCGTGCGCGCCGGCCCGACACTGCAGTGCAGATCGACCGCGGCCTCGACGATCCGGCGCCGGGTTTCCGCCTGCTGTTCCGCGCGGCGCTTCAGCGTGTATTTCCGTGCCATGCTATTTAACTGCACATACACGTGCATCCATTATTGACAGCGCATGATATTTTCACTACACGTATATGTATAGCGAATTTAACAGAGGTCCAGCCCCCAACGGAGAGCCTCATCATGGAAACCAAGGTCAGCGAAATCGCCGACGGCATCTATCGCCTGTCCACTTACGTCCCCGACCTCGCGCCGCCCGCCGGCTTTACCTTCAACCAGTTTCTCGTGCTCGGCGACGAACCCCTGATGTTTCACACCGGCCTGCGAAAGATGTTCCCGCTGAACCGCGAGGCCCTGAAACGCATCATCGCGCCTGAGAAACTGCGCTGGATCGCCTTCGGCCATTTCGAGGCCGACGAATGCGGCGCGATGAACGAATGGCTGTCTGTCGCGCCGCAGGCGACCGCCGCGCACGGGCAGACAGGTGTCGACGTTTCGCTCAACGATTTCGCAGACCGCGCTCCGCGGGTGCTGCAGGACGGCGAAGTGATCGATCTGGGCAATGGCAAGCGCGTCCGCTTCATCGACACGCCGCACACGCCGCATGGCTGGGACGCGGGCGTCATGTACGAAGAGTCGACCGGCACGCTGCTGTGCGGCGACCTCTTCACGCAGCTCGGCGACGAGCGCACCACGACGGATGGTGACATCGTCGGGCCGGCGGTCGCGGCGGAGGACATCTTCCGGTATTCCGCCCTCAACCCCGCGATGGGCACGACGATCCGCGGCCTCGCCGACCTCGCGCCGCGTACGCTGGCGCTGATGCACGGGCCCTCCTTCACCGGAGACGGCGCGGGCGCGCTGAGCGCGCTGGCGGACGACTACGATCGCCGGATCTCCGCGGAACTGAGCGATGCCCTGCGCGGCGTCGCCGCATAGACTGCAACCAAATCCATCGCGCGTGCCCCGTCCCGGATAACCATCCGCGACGGGGCAAAGGCACTTGGCTTGCGAAAAGCTGCCGACACCATGCCAAACCGATGGCTGTTGGCGGAACACCGGTCTTGAAGGATAGTGTCGCTCCATCACGCGGTGCGAACCGCGACACCTGTCCTTTCCGGAAACGCTCCATGGCTCCCGCGCTCTTTACTCCGTTCGACCTCGGCTCGCTCAAGCTCGAAAACCGCATCGTCGTCAGCCCCATGTGCCAGTATTCGGCAGTAGATGGCGCGGCGACCGACTGGCATCTGATCCATCTCGGCCCTCTCGCCCTGTCGGGCGCGGGCCTGCTGATCATCGAAGCGACCGCGGTGGAGGCGGCCGGGCGCATCACGCCGGGCTGTCTCGGGCTTTACTCGGGCGAGAACGAAAACGCGCTGGCGCGCGTTCTCGACGCCGTGCGCGGCCAGTCCGACATGCCGATCGGCATTCAGCTTGCCCATGCCGGCCGCAAGGGCTCGAGCCGGCCGCCCTGGGCCGGCGGGCAGCTCATTCCTCTCGAAGAGGGCGGCTGGCGGCCGCTCGCGCCCTCCCCGCTGCCGATCCATGTCGGCGAACCTGCCCCGGACGCGCTCGACGACACGGCGATCACGCGCGTCCGCGAGGCCTTCGTCGCCAGCACACGGCGAGCGGCGGCGCTGGGGCTCGACGCCGTCGAACTACACTGCGCCCACGGCTATCTCCTGCATGAATTCCTCTCACCAATCTCCAACCGGCGCGACGACCGCTACGGCGGGTCGCTTGAAAACCGCATGCGCCTGCCGCTGGAAATCTTCGATGCGATGCGCGCCGTCTGGCCGGCCGACCGGCCACTCGGAGTCAGGATCTCGGCGAGCGACTGGATCGAGGGCGGCTGGGATCTGGAGCAGTCGGTCACGTTCGTGCAGGCGTTGAAAGAACACGGTTGCGACTGGATCGACGCCTCCTCGGGCGGCATCTCGCCGGAGCAGAAGATCACGCTCGGCCCGGGCTACCAGGTGCCGTTCGCCCGCGCGATCCGCGCGGAAACCGGGATCGCGACGCTCGCCGTCGGGCTCATCACCGAGCCGCAGCAGGCCGAGGACATCGTCGCGAACGGCGACGCCGATCTCGTCGGTCTCGGGCGCGGCCTTCTGTGGAACCCGCGCTGGCCCTGGCACGCAGCCGCTGCACTGGGCGGTCAGGTGCGCACGGCGAAACAGTACTGGCGCGCAC
>CAJQNW010000005.1 GCA_905479765.1 uncultured Tepidamorphus sp.
GGCGAACAGCGGCCAGTCCGATGCCGGATCGACGACCACGGCCTCCAGCTGCTTGCCCAGCAGGCCGCCCTTTGCATTCTGCTCCTCGATCAGCATCAGCATGACGTCCTTCAGGGTCGTCTCGGAGATCGCCATCGTTCCCGACAGCGAATGCAGGATACCGACCTTGATGGTGTCTTCCTGTGCGGTCGCGCCGCCGATTGTGCCGGCGAACATGGCCGCACCGGCCAGCGCGCCCAGCCAGATTTTGCTCTTAAGTTTCATCGATCATAGTCCCCTCTGTCGAACGGTCGCGGGTAACGTCCGGACCACCCTGTTGCGGGCATCGGCGTTCGTTCCCGACGACCCTCTTCGGCGCGGTTCTAAAGCCCACGCATGGGGAACTATCAGTCGAGGCGTGCACTGCAGCATATACGTCGATTAACGTAGGCTTGTGGGAAACAAGCGGTTTTGGGCCGGCTCTGATCGTAATTGCTGCAATTGCTTCTCTCGAACGCCTAATCATTAGGCAGTGATACCATGCACAAAAATTGCGCTTTCTTTAGTATCGTATATCGGTTGCGGCCAACCCTTGGTCGGGCACGGCAAACAAGGGACAGACATGTCGGAGCGCCAGCGCATTCTTCCGGTCAGGCGACGCTACAATCAGTGGGTCGCCAACCAGACGCTCGAAGACTACGCGCTGCGCTTCACCGCCAAGAAGGCGCGCCGCTGGTCGGCGGGACGCGTCGCCCAGACCGCGATCGGCGCGATATCGTTCCTGGCGCTGGAAGCCATCGGTGGCGCGATCACGGTGTCCTACGGCTTCACCAACGCGGTCGTCGCCATCGCGGTCGTCAGCGTCGTGCTGTTCGTGACCGGCCTGCCGATCTCAAGCTACGCCGCGCGCTACGGCGTCGATATCGACCTGCTCACCCGCGGCTCCGGTTTCGGCTATATCGGCTCGACGATCACCTCGCTGGTCTACGCCACCTTCACCTTCATCCTGTTTGCCATCGAAGCCTCGATCATGTCGTCGGCGCTTCTGCTGTGCCTCGGCATCCCGCTCTGGCTCGGCTACATCATCTCGACCGTCGTGGTGATTCCGCTGGTCACCCACGGCATCACCTGGATCAGCCGCTTCCAGCTCGCCACCCAGCCGCTCTGGATTATCCTCAACATCCTGCCGCTCGCCTTCATCCTGACGACCGACTGGCCGTCGGTTGGCGACTGGATGCGATTCGAGGGCATCAGCGGCCTGGTGCCGGGCACAGACGGCACCGCCTTCGACATCCTGCGCTTCGGCGCGGCCGCCTCGGTGATCCTGGCCCTGATGCCGCAGATCGGCGAGCAGGTCGACGTGTTGCGTTTTCTTCCCGCCCGCAAGGGCAGGCCGGAGCCGGCATGGCGGCGCGCGCTCCTGGCCGGCGGGGCCGGCTGGATCATCCTCGGCGCCCCGAAGCTGCTGTTCGGATCGTTCCTCGCCGTGCTGGCGATGCGTCACGGCGTGCCGCTGATCCACGCCGCCGAACCCGCCTACATGTACAACGTCGCCTTCGGCTTCGTGTTCGACTCCACCCCGCTCGTCCTGGCGACGACGGTGGTGCTGGTCGTCGTCTCGCAGCTCAAGATCAACGTGATGAACGCCTATGCCGGGTCGCTGGCCTGGTCGAATTTCTTCTCCCGCCTCACCCACAGCCATCCCGGCCGCGTCGTCTGGCTGATCTTCAACGTGGCGATCGCGCTGCTGCTGATGGAGCTCGGCATCTACCAGGCACTGGAACAGACGCTCGGCCTGTTCGCGATCGTCGCGGTTGCCTGGCTGGGTGCGATTGTCGCCGATCTCGGCATCAACAAGCCGCTGGGCCTGAGCCCGCCCGGCATCGAGTTCAAGCGCGCCCATCTCTACGACGTGAACCCGGTCGGCGTCGGCGCCATGGGCATTGCCATTCTCGCCGCGCTGATCGCAAGGGCCGGCCTCGTCGGGGAGGTGGCCGAGGCGCTCGCACCCTTCGTGGCGCTCGCCACCGCGATGATCGTAGCACCGGCCATCGCGGTCGCCACCGGAGGCCGCTACGCACTCGCCCGCAAGCCCCGGCCGCAGTGGCAGAGCCGGGAGACCATTACGTGCCGCATCTGCGAGAATCCGTTCGAACCCGAGGATATGGCCTTTTGCCCGGCCTATTCGGCGCCGATCTGCTCGCTGTGCTGCTCGCTCGATGCCCGCTGCCATGATTTGTGCAAGCCGCGCGCGCGGTTCAGCGCCCAGGTGTTCGGGACCGTGCAGGCGATCCTGCCGGCCCCGCTCGCCCGGCACGCCAGCCCGCAGGTAATCCAGTATCTCGGCGGGCTGCTGCTGTCGGCCGGAGTGATCAGCCTGGTGCTGTCTCTCATATGGTATCAGGTGGCGTCCCACGATCCCGCTCAGGACGAGGTCATCGTCAAGTCGCTGTGGGCGGCCTTCTTCATCCTGCTGATCATCGCCGGCATCGCCACCTGGTTCGTCGTTCTCACCCACCAGAGCCGCACGGTCGCGGAAGAGGAATCCGCCCGCCAGACCAAGCTGCTGCTCAACGAGATCGAGGCCCACAAGGAGACCGATGCGGCGCTGCAGAAGGCCAAGGAGATCGCCGAGGCCGCCAACCTCGCCAAGAGCCGCTACGTCGTCGGCATGAGCCATGAGCTCAGGACGCCGCTCAACGCCGTACTCGGCTATGCGCAGCTGCTCGAGCACGACGAGAACGCCAGCGCGACGGTCCGCGACAACGGCATCCGCGTTATCCGCCGCAGCGCCGAGCACCTGTCGGGCCTGATCGACGGCTTACTGGATATCTCGAAGATCGAGGCCGGCCGCCTGCAGTTCAACAGCGACCAGGTACGCTTCGTCGAGTTCCTCGACCAACTCGTCGACATGTTCCGGCTGCAGGCCGAGGCGAAGTCCCTGAATTTCCGCTTCGAGCGCGCCGCCAACCTGCCCGAGGTAATCCGCACCGATGAGAAGCGCTTTCGGCAGATCCTGATCAATCTCCTCTCCAACGCCATCAAGTTCACCGATGAAGGCGAGGTCGCGCTGACCGTCGCCTATCAGAATCAGATCGCCACGCTGACCGTCTCCGACACCGGCATCGGCATCGCCGATGCCGATCATGAAAAGATCTTCGAGCCGTTCGAGCGGGTGACCGGCCCGTCCGGGACCGGCAAGGCGCCGGGACTCGGCCTCGGCCTGACCATCACCAAACTGCTCGTCAATCTGATGGGCGGTGACCTGACGCTGCAAAGCCAGCCGGGACGCGGCAGTCGTTTCCAGGTCCGCATGATGCTGTCGGCCATCACTTCGCCGCAGGCGAAGGCCGGCATTCCCAGCCGCCCGATCGGCTACGAGGGGCCGCGGCGCACCGTGCTGGTCGTCGACGACGACCCGACCCATCGCGATCTCGTCTGCGAGATCCTGCGTCCGCTCGGATTCGCGGTCTTCACCGCCGAGGACGGTCCGGCATGTCTTTCTTTCCTCGACACCGTGGCGCCGGACCTGTTCATCCTCGACATCTCGATGCCGGGCATGGACGGCTGGACCCTGGCAAGACGCCTGCGCGACCTCGGCCAGGACAAGGCGAAGATCCTGATGTTGTCGGCCAACGTCGGCGAGACGTCGGCCGCGCCGAACGAGACGACGCCGCATGACGCCATGATGGCCAAGCCCTTCAATCTGCGTCAGCTCCTCGACCGCATCCAGGCATTGCTCAAGATCGTCTGGATCGAGGCAGACGACGGACAGGACCGTCGAACTCGGTCCATCGATGCGATCACGAACCCCGGCGCCGAGCACGTCGCCGAACTCTTGCGGCTCGGCGGGATCGGCTACGTCCGAGGCATCGAAGCCAAGCTCGACGAACTCGAAATAGACGAATTCAATCGTCCTTTCGTCGAAGAATTGCGGCGACTGGTACGAAATTTCGATTTTCGGCGCTATAACGCTGTCCTTGAAGCGATAGCCCATGACGAATGACACACCCAAAGAGCGCGACATCATCCTCGTTGTCGACGACTCGCCCGAAACGCTGAGTCTCCTGACGGATGCGCTCGAACGCTCCGGCGCGATGGTTCTCGTGGCAACCGACGGCCAATCGACGCTTGAGCTCGTGGAACGCATCACACCGGACATCGTGCTGCTCGACGCGGTGATGCCCGAGATGGACGGCTTCGAGGTCTGCCGCCGGCTGAAGGCGATCGCCGCGGTCGCCCACGTCCCCGTCATCTTCATGACCGGCCTGACCGAGACCGAGCACATCGTCCAGGGGCTGGAGGCCGGCGGCGTTGATTACGTCACCAAGCCGATCGTGCCGGACGAGATCCTCGCCCGCATTCGCGTCCATCTCGCCAACGCGCGCGCCGCCCAGGCCGCGCGGACTGAGCTCGATACCGCCGGGCGCTTTATCCTCGCGGTCAACCGGTCGGGCGAGATCAAATGGAGCACGCCTCAGGCTGTCCGGCTGCTGCAGGCCGCCGAACCGTCCGGCAGTGGCCATGTCCTGCCCGAGGCGGTCCGCGACTGGCTCGCGGCCAATGCGGACGGCGCGGCGGGCGCACAGGCGCCCGACCTCGAAACCCCCGACGGAACCGAGCTCGCCCTCACCTTTCTCGGCAAGACGGGGGATGACGAATACCTGTTCCGCCTGACCCGCGACAACGCCGCCGACGCGATCGGCCTGCTGCGCACCCACTACGGTGTCACCGGCCGGGAGGCGGAGGTCCTGTTGTGGATCGGTCGCGGCAAGTCGAACCGCGATATCGC
The DNA here is from genome assembly GCA_905479765.1 of uncultured Tepidamorphus sp. Lineage (GTDB taxonomy): Bacteria > Pseudomonadota > Alphaproteobacteria > Rhizobiales > Tepidamorphaceae > Microbaculum. The sequence goes on from CAJQNW010000005.1 coordinate 4,772, forward strand.
CGAGATCCTGGGGCTCAGCCCGCGCACGGTGAACAAGCATCTCGAGCAGATCTATGCAAAGCTGGGCGTCGAGAATCGCGCCTCGGCCGCCGTCCTTGCGATCCGCGTGATCGACGCGCGGTAGGTGCGATAACAGGACGGCGCGCGATCGCGATTGCGCCGCCGCAGGAAACGTCCGGCTAACGGACAAGACCAGGGATCGCCCGCCGTGTTTTTCCGTCTGCTCAAATGGATTCTGATCGTGCTCGTCTGGCCGCTGGCGGCCATCGGTCTGATCGTTTCCGTGCTGGCCATCCTGATCGCATCGCCGATCAGAACGCCATCGGTCAATGCGGACATCCTGTCGGCCGCCCGTTCGATCGATCGCTCGGGCCTTCCGGTTGCGACACGGTTTCAGGCAAGGGACGGCACCGAACTGGCTTACCGGCTCTACCCCGCCGAGGGTGAGGAAAGCGAAATCGTCGCAATCGCCATCCACGGCTCGGGCGGCAATGCCACGGCGATGAACCCGGTCGCAAAGGCACTGGCGGACGCCGGTGTCACGGTCGCGGTGCCGGACATACGCGGCCACGGCTTCTCGGGTCATCGCGGTGACATCGGATATATCGGGCAGCTCGAAGACGACCTCGGCGATCTGCTCGCCGAGCTACGGAAGCGCTTCGAAGACAAGCGCTTCGTCCTGGTCGGCCATTCCTCCGGCGGCGGCTTCGCGCTCAGGATCGCGGCCTCTCCGGTCGGCGAGGCCTTCGAGCGCTTCGTACTGCTCGCGCCTTATCTTGGACCGTTCGCCCCGACATCGCGCGAACTGGAGGAAGGCGAAGCCTGGGCCCATCCGCACGTCCCGCGCATCATCGCTCTCGATATTCTGCACCAGGCCGGTGTGGAGTGCTGCGAGGGCCTTCCGGTCATCGCTTTCGCCCTTCCGCAGGACCAGGCCAAGTTCGCAACGCTGCGCTATTCCTACCGGCTGCTCACGAACTTCGGCCCGCCCGACGACTACGAGGCGGCCTTCGCGGATGCCACCGGCCCCGTCGTCGTCCTGGCCGGCGAAGACGACGCGCTGATGGACACCGAACAGTATGCCGGTGTCGTCGATGACGTGCAGCCACCCGTCGATGTCGAGATCCTGCCCGAAATCGACCATATGGCAGTCCTCTCCGACACCGCCGCGCTCCGCGCGGTCGTGTCAGCCGTCAAGGGAGACTAGCGGACTTTCAAGTCACCAAAAAACTCACGAAGCACGCAGCTTCCGCTCATGCACCGGGCTCCGGCGCCGGCTCGGCGTCCTCCATCGCCGCGATCGCTTCGTCTTCCCTGGCGATCCGCTCCCGGGTTCCCGACCGGTCGCTTGCCAGGAACGTGTAGATCACCGGCAGCACGAACAGCGTGAACAGCGTACCGACCAGCAGGCCGGCCACGATCACCACGGAAATCGAGAAACGGCTCGCCGCGCCCGCGCCGGAGGAGAACAGCAGCGGCAGCAGACCCGCCACCATTGCCGCGGTCGTCATCAGGATCGGCCGAAGCCGCAGCTCGGCGGCATGGGCGACCGCTTCCAGGCGGGACAGGCCGAAGTCCTCCTGCTGTTCGCGGGCCACCTCGCAGATCAGAATGCCGTGCTTGGTGATCAGTCCGATCAGCGTCACCAGTCCAATCTGGCTGTAGATGTTCATCGACGCCAGTCCGAGCGCCAGCGGGATCAGCGCGCCGACCATCGACAACGGCACCGAAACCAGGATGACGAATGGATCGCGCAAGCTCTCGTATTGCGCCGCCAGCACCAGATAGATCACGACGAGAGCGAAAACGAACACCAGGTAGAGGGCACTGCCCTCTTGAATGTACTGGCGCGATGTTCCCGCATAGTCGACGGAAAAGCCCTCGGGCAGATTGCGTGCAGCCTCTTCCTGAAGGAAGTTCAGCGCCACGCCTGGTGTTAGGCCGATCATTGGCACCGCGCTGATCGTCGCCGCGTTGAGCTGGTTGAACCGATTGAGGCTGACCGGCACCACGTCCTGCTTGATCTTGATCAGCCCGGATAGCGGAACCATGTCGCCGCTGGCCGTCTTGACGTAGTAGTTGCCGAGTTGCTGGGGATCGAGCCGGTCGACGCGCGGCACTTGCGGAATGACCTGATAGGAGCGCCCGCCCAGATTGATCAGGTTGACGTAGTTGCCGCCGGTCATGATGGCGAGTGTCGCGCCGATATCCTGCATGGTCACGCCGATCGAACCGGCCTTGTCGCGATCGATCTCGATGATCGTCTGCGGTGTATCGAACTTCAGGTCGGTGTCGAGATACAGGAACTGCCCGCTTTCGCGGGCCGCGTCCACGATCTTGTCGGTGACCTGCACAAGCTGCTCGTAGTCGGCGGTCGTCTGGATCACGAAGGATACCGGGAACCCGCCGCCCGACGTCGGCAGCGGCGGCGGCGAGAACACAGAACCGCGAATGCCCGCGATCTTGTTCAGCCCCGCCTGGATGTCGGGCGTCATCTGCTTGGCCGTGCGGTCGCGCTCGCTCCACGGCACGAAGGTGCCGATGCCGATCGCCGAACTGGTGGAGCCATCGAAACCGACGATCGTAAATGCCAGCTCGGTTTCCGGCAGAGCCGAGAACGCATCCGCGACGTCATCGGAATAGAGGTTCATGTAGTCGATGTTGGCGAAGCTCGGCCCGTTGTATAGGGTGAACAGGGCCCCCTGGTCCTCGTCGGGTGCCAGTTCCTGCTGGATTGCGGGAAACAGCAGGCCGATCATCCCGAACACAATGAGCGCGAAGACCACTGTCGTCGGCCGGTCGTGCAGCGACGCGGTCAGCACACGGCTATAGCCGCGCTGCAGGCGGCTGAAAACCTTGTCGACCTTTTCCGCGAACCCGCCATGCTTGGTGTGCTTCAGCACCCGCGAACTCATCATCGGCGACAGGGTCAGTGCGACGATCCCCGACACGATGACCGCGCCGGCAAGCGTTAGCGCAAATTCGCGGAATAGGGTCCCGGTCAAGCCGCCGGTCAGTGCGATCGGGGCGTACACGGCGGCAAGCGTGATGGTCATCGTGATAACCGGCGTGGCGATCTCGCGCGTGCCCTTGATCGCTGCCTGGAATGGCGTGAGCCCTTCCTCGATGTGCCGGTGAATGTTCTCCAGCACCACGATCGCATCATCGACAACGAGACCGATCGCCAGCACCATCGCCAGCAGCGTCAGCAAGTTGATCGAGAAGCCGAGCGCAAACAGCCCCGTCATGACGCCGACCAGCGACAAGGGAATCGTCACCATCGGAATCAGCGTCGCCCGGACGGAGCCCAGGAACAGGAAGATGACGATGATGACGATCAACGCCGCCTCGCCGACCGTCTTGACGACCTCGACGATCGATTCCTGGATGAACTCGGTCGCGTCGTAGGCGATCTCGAGGTCCAGTCCTTCGGGCAACTCGTTCTTGATTCGCGGCAGCGCCTCGCGAACCGCCTGGATGACCGTGATTTCGTTGGCGTCGGAGGCCACCTGTATGCCAAGGAACACCGCCGACTGCCCACCGACGATGACGGCGGAATCAGCGCTTTGCGAGCCGAGTTCGATCGTGGCGACATCGCCAAGCCGTATGATGTCGGTCCCGCTGTTGCGCACCACGAGCGAGCGGAACTGCTCGACCGAAGTTGCATCGGTTTCCGCCCGGTTGGTCACCACATCGAAGTAGCCCTTGGTCGCACCGGCCGCCGAGCTGTAGTTGTTGGCGCGCAGAGCGGCGACGATTTCGCTCGCCGACAGGTCGAACTGCGCGAGCTTCACCGGATCGATCCATACCCGCATCGCGAACGTCCGGCTGCCGAGGATCTCCGGCGAGGCGACGCCGGGAACGACGGACAGCTGCGGCTGCACCACCCGGGTCAGATATTCCGTGATCTGTTCCTCGGTCAGGATCGGCGAGGTGAAGGCGATGTACATCGACGCGAAGGTGCTGCCGGTGGACTTCAGCAGGACCGGATCGTTGATGTCGGAAGGCAGCTGCGCGCGAACCTGGTTGACCTTCGCCGTCACGTCGGTCATCGCCGCGTTGGCGTCGTAGTTCAGCCGCACGAACACCTGGATGACGCTCGCACTCTGGGCGTTCTTGGACGTTATGTAGTCGATGCCGTCAGCCGTCGCGACGGCCTTCTCGATCGGCTCCGTCACGAAGCCCTGCATGAGATTGGCATCGGCGCCGGGATAGGTCGTGGTGATCGTGATGACGGTATTCTGCATCTCCGGGTACTGGCGTACCTGGAGGCTGAATATCGATTGCAGGCCGACCACGAAAAGCAGCAGGCTGACGACGAGCGCGAGGACCGGCCGCCGGATGAAGATGTCGAACATCGTAATTCTCCGTCGGCGCTAGTAAGGTTGTGCTGTCACGTCCGGCTTTTCCATTGGCTCGTCGGACTCTGCGATCTGCATGCCCGGCGACAGTTTGAGCTGGCCTGAAGTGACGACGGTCTCGCCGGCATTGACGCCGGATTTGATCACCACGTTTCCATCGCGCCTGTCGCCGGACTCGACGACGACCCGCTTCACTGTGGGATGCTCCGCGCCGTCTGCTTTCGGCTCGACCACGTAGACGAAGTCGCCGTACAGATTGTAGCTGACGGACGAATCCGGAACGACCACGACATCGCGCTTGTCGGCGAGATTAACCTCGACGTTCACGAAGACGCCGGGCCGCAGCACTCCATCCGGGTTCGGCAGCGTGGCTTCCACGCCAATGACTCCGGTTGCCCTGTCGACCCTCGGCTCGAGAGACGTGATCTCGCCGGTAAACACCTTGTCGGGCACCACGTCGCTGGTGACCCTGATCTCGCGGCCGGGAACGATCTCGCGAATATCACGCTGACCGACACTGAATTCGACTCTGAGGGATTCAAGATTCTGCAGGTTCACGATCGCCACGCCAGGCTGAAGGTACTGGCCAAGATCGATCTGCCGAATGCCAAGCACCCCGTCGAAGGGCGCCGTGATCGTCTTTTTCGCGATCTCCGCATTGAGCGCGGCGACCCGGGCCTTCGCCGCGGCCAAGGCAAACTGATTCTCGTCGACCCGCGCCTGCGAGACGGTGCCCAGCTTGAGCGCGCTGACGCGCTCGAAGTTCGCTTCGGCCAGCTGCGATTCCGCCTTCGCGGCATCCCGGGTTGCCTGCAGGATATCGGAATCGAGAATCACCAGAGTCTGGCCGGCTTTCACCGTCTGGCCGGACTCGAACAAAATCTTCTGCACCTGCCCGGAAACGGAAGTCGTCACGTCGACGCCGTTCAGCGCCCGCAGCGTGCCGACCGCCGGCACCGTCGTATCCCACGTCTGGGCCGCCGCCTCGGTAGTCGTCACGGTGATCACCGGCGTCGGCATGTTTGCGAAGAACTCGGCAATCTTCATGTTCTTGAACTGAATGAAGCCGTACACGCCGCCAAACACGACGCCTGCGCCAATCAGCATCACCAGCATTCGTTTCCAACGCATGGAACTACCTTTATCCCCGTTCGGCTCGGAACGGTGTCATGAACCCGTTGCCCAATTTACTTGAAATCGCCTTTAGCCTCTGAAGCCGCGCCGCAGCCGGATTCGATAAAGCCAGTCAGTTGAGACTCGATATTCTCGCGCTGTTTGTCGTCGAACGGCGATATGTCGAGCAGTTCCATGAATTCAAGCCCGTCGATCGCCAGCCAGACGATAGTCGCGACCATCGGATCGGTAGCATTTTCCCGTATTTCATCCAATACCTTGCGCATTTCCGCACGCAATGGTGACAAAAGCTCGGGATCCTCGGCCAAACCCGCCAGCATCGCCAGGCCGACACCTCGTTCGATACCGGCTGCCTTACGCGCCTCGATCAGCGCGCAGATCGCCGAATCCGGCTCTCCGGCCCGTGCCCCGCGCAGTTCCTCGTAACGACTCCGGTGTCGCTCGACATGGTCCAGGATCATGCCCTGGATCAGCGTTTGCTTGGAGGGGAAATTATAGAGAAGCCCGCCCTTGCTGAGGCCAGCCTCGCGCGCCACGGCATCCAGGGTGAGTTTCCCCGGCCCCTGCTGCGTGACGACACGCTCCGCCGCCGCCAGGATCATGTCCTTGGAGGCCGGATTTCGAACCCTTTTACGACCCGCCATGCATTCGTCTCTATACCGTCCAGCCGGTATAAATAACGAGTATATTGCACCGCGTCAATAAAATGTGCGGCGCACAAACCGCGACGTTGAGATGTGCAGCCGGCCCCCTAAGCGGAAAGCGCTATCTGGAGCGGTGCCTCCGGCGCACCGCGCAAGAGTTTCTTCACGGCAGAACTCGCCGCGACCTCGCCCGCGTTGGCATAGGCTTCGTGCTGACGCTCGATGAGCTTCGGGTCATAGAGGTAGTTGACCATCAGCCCGTACGAGTCCGCCATGCCCTTTGGTGAGGGATCGCCAAGAAAATCGATGCGCTCGAGCCGCGCGCCATTGCCGAGATGGAACCGGGCGACGGGATCCGGCGGAGTGCCGCGGTCCGACTTGGCCTGGAGGTAATACTGCGCGGCCAGCCGCGTCAGAACCGGGCGGACCTGCTCCGCTATCGTATTGTCGCCGGCCCAGTCCGGTTCGTCGGTCAGCGCCAGTACGGCTTCATCGGCCGGTAGCAACATCGCACTGGTCTCGGCAGAGCGCTGCGCCTCGACCCAGCGGCGGAACGTCGGAGCCGGAGACAGCGTGACAAAGGACTTCAGCGCCGGGAAGGCCCGCTCCAGTTCCTCGACCACCTGCTTGATCAGGAAGTTGCCGAAGGACACGCCGCGCAGTCCGGCCTGGCAGTTGGAAATCGAATAGAACACCGCCGTCGTCGCCTGGGATACATCGATCGGCTGGCGGTTTTCGGCGAGGATCGGCCCGATTGCGCCGGGAATGCCGGCGGTCAGCGCCACCTCGACGAAGATCAGCGGCTCGTCGACTAGGGCGGGATGGAAGAAAGCGTAGAGACGCCGGTCCGGCGGATCGATGCGCCGGCGCAGATCGTCCCAGCCGTTGATCGCGTGCACCGCCTCGTAGCGGATGATTTTCTCCAGTGTGGCCGCCGGCATCGACCAGTCGATACGCCGCAGCACCAGGAAACCGCGGTTGAACCAGGACGACAGAAGGTGCTCGAAATCGCTGTCGACCGGTTTGAAATCGGGATGGTCGCGCAAGCGGGAAAGCAGGTCCTCGCGCATCGCCACCAGCGCCGCAGTGCCGCCGGGCGCGCGGTTCAGCCGGCGGATCAATTCCTGCCGGCGCGGTTCGGACGCGGCATGAAGCCGGGCCGCGGCGATTTCGCTGGGATCGCTCACATAGGCTTGCGCGGCCTTTTCCAGCGCCGCCTGATCGGCGCCGAATTTCGTCGCCAGGGCGCGGAAGAACGCCGTCCGGCCAGCCGAATCGAGCGTCGAATAGGTATCGAGAAGATCGCGCGCCAGCGCCACGCCGGTCGCTTCGCCGCGGCCTGACAGCAGGTCCTCGGCGAGGCCGGCAAGATCGCGGCCCGACGGACGCCTATCGCGTCCGCGCTCGACGATGGCTCGTCCCCTGTCGACGATCGTCGACAATACGTCATTCACAAAATACGAAGTCATCGATACCTTTCCACGGCCAACCGCTTCGGCGGTTTTCTCCAGCCCGAAGGATGCAGAGTTTGGCGCCGACGGCAACTGCTCGAAGATAGTAGAGATAGTCGTCACCTTGCCAGACCCGTTCGTCTCGGTTGCGCCCGCACCGCGTCGAGCAGAATGAAAGGATCGCATAAGCACGTTACTTCGCCGCTAACGCCCGAGGACGATGGAAGGTTCACTATCCTCTGGTTTCGTGACGCTGCTATATCGTCGGCCGGGATCCGCGCGGAAAAATCGCACTCCGTAACGAGCCTTTCGATAGACCGTTTTGCCATCCGGACTCCATATGAATGCGGGCCTGAAGTGCCCGCCGAACACAGGGAGGTTTGACATGCCGACACAGGCCGAAAAGGGCGCGATCTTTCGCGACCTGCATCACGCGACCGAGCCGTTCGTCCTGACCAACGTCTGGGACACCGGGACCGCGCAGCTTTTTGCCGGCCTCGGCTACACGGCGCTCGCCACCACTTCATCGGGCTTCGCCTATACCAGCGGGCACAGTGACGGCGAAGGCGACTTCGGCATTTCCGAAGCACTCGACCACGCCCGCGTGATCGTCGAGGCCACCGACCTGCCCGTCTCGGCCGATCTGGAAAACGGCTATGCCGATGCCCCCGAGGGCGTCGCCGAGGCAGTCGGGCACGCGGCCGCAGCCGGCCTTGTCGGCTGCACCATCGAGGACACCCATCCAGGCGACGAAAAATTCTATCCCTTTGATCTCGCCGTCGCCCGCATCGAGGCCGCGGTGGAAGCCGCCCGCGCCGCACCTGCGCCCTTCACGCTGACCGCGCGCGCCGACGGCCTGATCGCGGGCCACTATGACCTGGACGAGGCGATCCGCCGTCTCCAAGCCTACGAGACCGTCGGCGCCGACGTCCTCTACGCGCCCTTCCTACGCAGCATGGATGATATCGCACGCGTCTGTTCAACCGTCGGCACACCGGTCAACCACCTCGGCGGTCTCGGCGTGCCCGGCGAAACCATCGCCTCCCTGGGAGCCGCAGGGGTGAAGCGCATCAGCCTTGGCGGCTCGCTGACGCGCGTCGCACTGGGTGCCGTCTATCGGGCCGGCAAGGCTCTCGCCGAGACCGGCAGTTTCGAGGAGATCGTCGCCAGCCCCGGCTGGAAACCCATCCTCGACGCCATTCAGGCCGGAAAACCACGCTAGCTAGGCACAGGAGAGATATCTATATGCCCCGCCGTATCGTCGACCTGTCCGTCGCGCTGGAAGCCGACATCGCTTCCGATCCGCCGCCGATGCTGCCGAAGATCGACTATTTCGATCACGGGCAGACCGCCGGGCAGATGGCCGGGTTCTTCCCCGGCCTTAGCGTCGATCAGTTGCCGAATGGCGAGGGCTGGGCGGTGGAGCAGCTTTCCGTCTCCACCCACAACGGCACCCATCTCGACGCGCCCTGGCACTTCGCCTCGACCATGGACGGCGGCAAACGCGCCATCACCATCGACGAGGTTCCGCTGGAGTGGTGCTTCAATCCCGGCGTGAAGCTCGATTTTTGTGAATTCGAGGACGGATATGTGGTTTCGCCCGCCGACGTCGAGGCCGAACTCGCCCGCATCGGCCACGACCTGAAGCCGCTCGACATCGTTCTGGTCAATACATCCGCCAGCGCCGCCTATGGCGCGCCCGACTATCTCACCAGGGGCTGCGGCATGGGCCGCGAGGCGACGCTATGGCTTCTGGAGCGCGGCGTGCGCGTGACCGGCACCGATGCCTGGAGCTGGGACGCTCCCTTCCTGCACACCGCCCGCCGCTTCGCAGAGACCGGCGACCCTTCGATCATCTGGGAAGGCCACCGCGCCAGCCTGGAGATCGGCTATTGCCACATCGAGAAGCTCGCCAATCTCGATCAGCTCCCCGCTGACGGATTCACCGTCTCCTGCTTCCCCTTCAAGATCAAGGCCGCGTCGGCCGGCTTCACCCGGGCCGTCGCGATCTTCGAAGACGCGGACTGACCCTCGCGGGAGCATTTGAATCGGACCGGAACTTTTAGCGCCTCCAGCACTTGTTTTGGTGGAGGTTTATTATGGTACGTAGATTTTGTGGACCCACACTCGCTGCCGGTTTCGCGGCCTGTCTCGCCATCACAAGCGCGAGCGTGGCCGAAACGGACGACCTGTATCCGCCGGAACAGCCGAACCCGACCCTGCCGGCACCGGAAAAGACGATCCCGGAGCAGACTTACCCCTGCAATCCGGGTGGATTCGAACCTGCCGAGGGCACCCGGGATCCGGCCCGGACCTATGCCTACGACTGCGAAGGCGTGATTGATCCGCCCGACAACGTCGATCCGGGGATCAGGACCGCGCCGCCTGTACCGGACGCGGGCACTATGCCGGTGATCCCGCCGGATGCGGTGGATTAGGCTCAGCCGACAACGGGAAACAACATGATCTCGATATCTGGCCGCCCGCTGCATGCTGCGCGCGGGCGTCCTGAGGCGCTTCCTCGATTTCAGCACGACAGCGAAGACAATAGCGGGCGGACATTAATGGACGCCCAGTCGCGCTGGAACGCAAAAAACCCCGCCACGAGGACGGGGTTCTTTGCATTGGTTGCGGGGGTAGGATTTGAACCTACGACCTTCAGGTTATGAGCCTGACGAGCTACCGGGCTGCTCCACCCCGCGACAGGGACGAGCCGGGCTTAGAACCGGATCGTTGTCTGGAAACGATCATTTCGACCGTGGCCACTATGTAGCAATCCATTCGGCACTTTGCAAACCCTCAACGACATAAACGTGACGGCAAGGGGCGGATTAATTTCACGGCACGATTTCTGTGTGATTTAATCGACATGTTCACGTCATAGAGTTCCTCTGCCCCGTTTCGGGGCGCGGAAAAAACGACGGAGTTACAGCGAGTTGCGGGTCTCGGCAGGAATATCGCCCGCAACGGCGCATGGTCAGGACCCGCAAACCCGGCGCTGTCAGACGGGGTCAGGCCGAGTGATTTGCGGCGTCTATGGTCGGCGGGTCACAACTTGAAGGCCCGGATCGACGTGACGGGTCCTGTCGGTCCGGACATTCAGTCCGCCATGGATGGGTTGCTTTCTGAAGCGGTCGGCCTGCTGTTGTCCAAAAAGGGCAATTTCGACGAGGCGGTCCACGATGCCCGCAAGAACCTGAAGGCGTTTCGAAGCTTCTTGCGGCTGTTGCGGCCGATCATCGGCGAAGACTACGTCACCCTCAACGTTCAGGCCCGCGATGCCGCGCGAACCCTGTCGCAGGCGCGCGACAGCGTGGCGCTGCACGACGCCATCAATCTCGTCGAAAAGTTCTACAGCCATCACAAGAAACACCACCCGGACTTCAAAGGCCTGCGCCATGCCGCCGACGCGGAGGGTCGCGA
>CAJQNW010000006.1 GCA_905479765.1 uncultured Tepidamorphus sp.
CCCGGCTACGGCTTCCTGTCCGAGAACGCTGCCTTCGCCGATGCCTGCGCGGATGCCGGCATCGTTTTCGTCGGGCCGCCGGCGTCCGCGATCCGGGCGATGGGGCTGAAGGACGAGGCCAAGGCGTTGATGGACAAGGCCGGGGTGCCGGTGGTGCCAGGATTTCACGGCGCCCGACAGGAGCCGGACTTCCTGCACGAAAAGGCCTATGAAATCGGCTATCCGGTGCTGATCAAGGCGGTTGCCGGCGGCGGCGGCAAGGGCATGCGCAAGGTCGACAAGGCAATCGAGTTCGACGACGCGCTGTCGGGCGCCAAGCGCGAGGCGAAATCGGCCTTCGGCGACGACCGCGTGCTGATCGAGAAGTTCGTGTCGAAGCCGCGCCACATCGAGATGCAGGTGTTCGGCGACGGCCACGGCAATGCCGTGCATCTTTACGAGCGCGACTGCTCGCTGCAGCGCCGCCACCAGAAAGTGATCGAGGAGGCGCCCGCGCCCGGCATGACCGAGGGCCTGCGTGCCCGCATGGGCGATGCCGCGGTGAAGGCTGCGCTGGCTGTTGGCTATCAGGGCGCCGGCACCGTCGAGTTCATCGTCGACGGCACCAGGCCGCTGTCAGACGACACGCCGTTCTATTTCATGGAAATGAACACCCGGCTGCAGGTCGAGCATCCCGTCACCGAGGAGGTCACGGGCCTCGACCTTGTCGAATGGCAGATCAAGGTCGCCTCGGGCGAGCCGTTGCCGCTTTCCCAGGACCAGATTGCGCTCGACGGTCATGCGGTTGAAGCGCGCCTCTATGCCGAGGACCCCGACAACGGATTCCTGCCGTCCACCGGCCATCTGCACGTGCTGTCGCTGGCGGGCGGGGAGGGCATCCGTATCGACACGGGCGTCCGGGAGGGAGACACGGTCACGCCCTTCTACGACCCGATGATCGCCAAGGTGATTGCCCACGGCGACACCCGCGACGAGGCGCTCGATCTTCTGTCGCAGAGCCTTACCGACAGCCTTGTCGCAGGCCCGCGCACCAATCTCGGCTTCCTGCGGCGCCTGGCCGACGATCCGGATTTCCGCGCGGTTCGGTTCGATACCGGTCTTATCGACCGCAAGCTGGACGACCTCGTCTCCGCATCGACGGCGATGCGCGAGGCCGCCGTGGCGCTTGGCACGCTGCGCCTGATGGAGCGCGAGAGCGAACGTATCGAGACCGAACGGCTGAACCGGTCCGACGAGATATTCAGTCCGTGGAGCGTCGCCGACGCTTTCCAGCTCGGCGCCGGCCGCCGGACCGAGGAGGCGCTGGTCATCGACGGGACGCCCGAGATGATCGGCGTCGATTGGGTCGACGGTGAGCCCGCGGTTCGCGTTTCGGGACCTGAATCCGGTGAAGAAGAGCTCGAGGCCAATCTCGTCGATGCACCCGACGGCATCTATGTGCTGGTCGATGGCCGCCAGTTCCATATTGCCGCCCGCGATCCCTTCTCCGCCGATCTCGACGCTGCTGACGGCGATGCCGTCATCCTCGCGCCGATGCACGGCAAGGTCATCTCGATCCATGTCGAGGAAGGCGAAGCCGTCGAGCGCGGCCAGAAGCTCGCTGTCATCGAGGCAATGAAGATGGAGCATACGCTGACGGCCGGCCGGGCCGGCACGATCTCGGAACTCGCCGCAGCTGCCGGCGATCAGGTCGGTGAAGGCCAGAAGCTGATCGTCGTCCACGCCGAGGAGTAGGGCGCCGCACCCGTCGTTACTGCGCGATGATCTCGACTTCGGTGTCGCGGCCGGGGTCCACGTTGAAGTCGTGATTGTAGAGCTTGCCGTCGTGGCGGGCGACGACGGAATACTCTCCGGCGGCCAGCACGTGGGTGGGGAAGGCGCCATAGCTCTCCTTCACCACATCCCCGCCCGGTGACAGGATGCTCCATGCGGTGTTGGCGAGCGCCTCGCCGCCGGCCTCATTGACCAGTTTCAACGTTACGGCGGCGGCACGGTGCTTGATCGTCGCGTCGGTCAGTTCGCCCGGCTTGACCAGGATATCGGCACGCATCACCGAATTGGCGTCGCCGAAGCGGCTGACCACATGATAAGTGCCCGCGTTCAGACGGATCACCTTGCCGGGCTCGGCCTGCTCGACCAGTAGCTTGCGCTGTCCGTATTCGTCCTGCTCGGAGGAATAGACCGACACCGACACCTGTTTGCCGGGGATCGGCTCGTCGAGGACACCGAGCGCGGACAGCCGCAATCCGCCGGCTTCGAGATCGAGCGTCTGTTGCGCGGCGCCTTCACTCAGCGACACACGGCTGGCCGTATTGGCGAGCCCATAGGCCACATGCACGATGTAGTCGTCGGCGGGCAGGGTGAAGATCGGTGCGGAGGCTTCGCTTTCCTCGACCAGCTCGAACGATCCGTCGATCGCCGGCTGCGCCTTGTAGACCCGCCAGATGAGACCGTCATTCACCGGCTGCCCTTTTTCCGAAAGCCTGGCGGCAACATGAAGCTGCCGGTCGGGACGGTTGAACGCGGCGGGATCGTCGAAACCGCCCGGACTGAGGCTCAACCCCTTCAGCAGATCGAGCGGCGCGCCCGGGGACCCGTTCAGAGGCGTTGCCGCCGGTGGTTCGACCAGCAGCGGGCGTTCGCGGGGAAGGGGGATTTCCGCCTGCGCCATCCGGACAGGCTCGCTCGCCGAGCCGGCTGTCGCGAGGTCCGCCCGACTGTCAGACCGTGTGTCCGCCGCCGCTGAAAGCGCAAATCCACAGCCCAGCAGCGCGCTGAGAGCAATTTTCAGGACGAACTGGAGATACGCCGGACTGTTCTTCACGCTCATTCTGTCGATTTCGGCGGGCCAAAGCCTCATACGCGATTCGCGACCGAAGCGCGCCGGACAGGGTTATCCGACCGGCCATGGCGCGATCACCGCTAATACGGCGTGCGAATATGGCATCGATACGGCGGCTTTTGTCGGACCCGTTGCCGTAAACCTTACTGCGGTGGCGCGATTTGAATGCGAAGCGTCTCGCCGGTGGTGACGGTGAAGGCTTCGTTCGCCGTTTTGTCACCGACGGTGAGGCGGGCTTCGTAGTCTCCCGGGGCCAGGACATAGGAGAATTCCGCGCGCGCCGAGGCTCCGATATTCTTGCCAGCGGCGTCGGCGATATCCCAGCGCACTCGTCCTTCAGGGGTTCCGTCGACGGCGAAGGTGACGAATGCCGCCTGCTGGTCGACCGTCACTTCCGAAAGCTGACCTGCCGCAACGCTGATGTCGGTTTCGGTCACGACGTTCTGGGCCCCGAGCTTTGCGACCAGATGGTATTCGCCGGCGGAAAGGCGAAGCACCGGCTCGACCTTGGCTGACGCCATGATCTGCTTGCGCTTGCCCGACAAATTCTTGCTCGCCGTCTCGATCTCGTAGCGATGGGGTACTGCCGGGACCGCGCCCGACAGGCCGGCGACGGTGGTGGCGAGTTTTACCGCCCCGAGCTCCATGACGATCTGGCGCTCGACCCGCTGGTTGGCGACGACTTCGACTTCGGTGGAGGCTTCCGCCTCGCCCGACCGCGCGACGACGACATAGCTGCCGGCGGGCAGGCCGAATTCCGCAACATCGCGGCCCGAGCGCGCCACTTCCTTGCGCTTGCCGCTCAGATCCTGCTGCGCCTCGTAGACGATGTAATATGTCTGATCGAGCGGTTCGCCGCCTTCTGTGGCACTCGCAGAAACGACGAGAACACCGGCCCCGAGGACGAGAACCTCCTCGGTGAGCTTGCCGGCGTCGACCGCGACGTCCATGCCGCCCTTGGTGCTCTTGTACTGGCCCTCGAGCCAATAGCTGCCGGCCGGCACGAAGAAATCGGCCTTGGCGCTGCCGGATCGGGCCACTTCCTTGCGTTTGCCGTTCAGGTCTTTCTCCTGTTCGTAGAGGATCCAGTAGGCTTCATCGAGCGGATCGGCACCTTCCGCCGGCAAGGCCACGGCGGTCAGGCGACCGGCGCCCAAGACAAAGACTTCGTCGGCGATTCCGCCGTCCGGAATCTCGATCTCGCGAGCCTGCCTCGCGTTCTTGAGGGAGACCTCGACCCAGTATTTGCCCGGCGGCAATTCCAGCGTCGAAACTGCGCTACCGCTGCGTTTGACCTCCTTGCGCTTGCCGTTGGCGTCGGCGGTCGGTTCAAAGACGACCCAGTAGGGGCCGGACGTCATCACTTCGGCGCCTTCGGCGGGAACCGCCGATAGTTTCAGGTTCGGTCCGGTCTGCGCCGGTTCGGGCTCAGGTTCAGCGGCCGGCTCGGGCTCCGGCTCGGGCTCGGCGGCGGCGACGTCCTGAACCGCGGTATCGAGTGCGTCAGTCAGCTCTCCGGCATTGCGCGCGGTGAAGAATTGCCCGCCCGTTCGCTCGGCAAGGCACGAGAAGCTTGCGGCTTCCTCCGCCGTCACGTCGAAGCCGACGACGTGGACGGTGAAGTCGACGCCACCGGACGCCAATTCGGCCGCCAGCGCGCAAGGATCGGCGTTGCAGGTCTCGATGCCGTCACTGACCAGGATCACGGTTGCCGGCACGTCGTCGTACTTCAGCTCTTCGGCCGCCCGGCGCACCGCTTCGGTCAGCGGCGTCTTGCCCTTTGGGTTGATACCGTCGATCACCGACATGTAGCGGTCCGCATCCACCGCCTCGACAGGCAGCACCGTTTCGATGTCGTTGCAGTCGCCTTCGGAGCGATGGCCGTAGGCCAGCACGCCGAGCTTCATCCCGGCGGGAACGTCGCCGAGCACGTCGCGCACCACGTCGCGGGCGATGACGATCTTGTTCTTGCCGTCGATTTGGCCCCACATGCTGTTGGAGGCATCCAGCACCAGCATGACGTTGCGCTCTTGCGCATGGGCGGGGCCATTGAGGAAGAAGGCAGACAGGGCAAGCATCGCAATTGCGGCAATTCGCTGAGTCATCGTTGGAAATCCTGATTTGAACGCGATAAAAGGCCGGTGATCCCCCAAAAAATCGGCTTCGGGCTTCCGCTACGATACTCTGAGCCGGCTTCCGGTGCAAAAGGTGACACGGTTGAACATGGCGAATTTCCCCAAAGATCTGATGACCTATCTGTCGACCCGGCGATCCATTCCCGCCGCCAGGCTGATCGAACCCGCTCCTTCGCCCGCCGAGCTCGAGCAGATCCTCACCGCGGCCGCCCGCGTTCCCGACCACGGCAAGCTTGCGCCCTGGCGCTTCATTGTCATCGGCGGCGAGGACCGCGTGGCGTTTGTCGACCGGATCATCGCCGTCTGGCGTAAGCACAACCCGGAGGCGTCGGCGGAAGCCGAGACGGTCGAACGCGGCAAGCGCGCCGGTGCTCCCCTGGTCGTCGCGGTCGTTTCGCGGGCCGACGCGAACTCGAAGATACCGGTGTGGGAACAGGAGCTGTCCGCCGGCGCCGTTTGCATGAACTTCCTGATCGCCGCGAACGCTTTGGGATACGTCGCGCAATGGCTGTCCGGCTGGCCGGCCTACGACGCCGACATCGCCGGCATTCTGGGAATGACGACGGAAGAGCGTGTCGCAGGCTTCATGCACGTCGGCACACCCGCCGAGCGGCCGGTCGAGCGCGACAGGCCGGACATGGGCGCGATCGTTACGCACTGGCATGGCTGAAGTGAAACCGCGCCCGCGCGTTCGCGGGGTGTTGCTGGACAAGGACGGCACGCTGATCGATTGCGACGTCACATGGGCACCGGTCATCCGGCATGCCGTGGTCGAACTCGGTCCTCCTGGAAACGCCGACGAGCTTCTCATGGCGGCCGGTCTCGATCTCGATACCGGAAAATTCCGGGCAGGCTCCGTCTGGGCGGCCGGATCGACCCGGGATCTCGTTGCCCTCTGGTGGCCCGCTGCCAGCGAAGACGAGGCGCGCGCACTGCGTGACAAGGTCGACGCCATCTGCGCGTTTATGGGCCCGGAAACCTCAGCGCCCTTGCTCGATCTCGACGCCCTGATCCGTGACCTGAAGCGGCGCGGGCTCATAACCGGTATCGCCACCAACGATTCAATCGCCTCGCTGACAGCCTTCATCGACCGGCAGGGCCTGACCGGCCGCATCGAGCACCTGATCGGCTACGACAGCGTCGCCCGGGCCAAACCGGACGCCGATATGGTTCATGCTTTTTGCGACGCGGCCGGTCTGATGCCGTCCGAAGTCGCCGTCGTCGGAGACAATACCCACGATCTGGAAATGGCGCGCGCCGCCGGCGCCGGCTGGGCGGTGGGCGTGCTGACGGGAAATGGCGGTCGCGAACATCTCGAACCCTACGCCGACGTGATCCTGGACGGCGTCGCCGACCTGACCGATTGGCTGGATTCCCTCCGTACCTAGACTGCTCCGGAATGGCGTCATCCACAGGCCCGGAGTCAGGGGCCTTGCGGTTTGCCGTCCCGGACGAACCTGCATAAGTTCGGACCGATGACCACCAATCTGATCAAACTCTGTGTCGGGGCGGACTCCGTCGAGGATCTAACCGGCTGGATAGGCGAGCGCCTGGCCGACAAGAAACGGCGCGGGCTGGCGCCGGAACAGATCCACGTCACGAGGATGACCCCGAAACGGCAGGACGATCTGCTGGATGGAGGGTCCCTGTACTGGGTGATCAAGGGAATCATCCAGTGCCGGCAGCGCATCCTGGAGCTCCGCC
>CAJQNW010000007.1 GCA_905479765.1 uncultured Tepidamorphus sp.
GCTGTTTGGACCATTCATGAGAAAGTTTGGGTACAAACAGTTGTCTCAGCAAACAACATTCTTGCTCATCGCCGCACGGTCGGTCTAGGGTACCAAATCATCAGAGCCGCCAGCGTCTGCGCGCAAGGCGGCCCAAGCCGATCACTAACGATCCGCTGTTTCAGGGAGGACTGCATGAAAGCTTATTCCTGGCTTGCCAGTACCATTGTTTCCGCTGCGGTAACCGGCACCATGCTCGTTGGCGGCGCCGCCTACGCGCAGGACAAGCCCGTCGAGATCCGCTTCTCGCACTGGGTGCCGCCGACGCATCCGCTGCAGGCCGCGATCACCGAATGGGGCGAATCGCTCAACAAGGCGTCGGACGGCACGATTTCCGTGACGATCTTTCCCGCCCAGCAGCTCGGCGCGGCCAAGGACACCTACGACATGGTCCGCGACGGCATCGCCGACATGGGCTACATTAACCCGGGCTACACGCCGGGCCGCTTCCCGATCTTCGACGCGGCCAACCTGCCCTTCAACATCACCAACGCCACGGACGGTTCGTCCGCCATCGACGAGTGGTACGGCCACTACGCCGACAAGGAGATGGGCGACATCTACGTGTGCCTGGCTAATGCGCACGATCCCGGCACCTTCCACTCCAAGGAGCCGATCGTCGTTCCCGGCGATGTCGACGGCGTGAAGGTGCGCCCGGCCAACGGCACGATTTCCAAGATGGTCACGATGCTCGGCGGCCAGCCGGTGCAGGTCAGCGCACCGGAAGCGCGCGAGGCCCTGGAGCGCGGCGTCGCGGAGGCGATTACCTTCCCGTGGGGCTCGATCCTGCTGTTCGGAATCGACAAGTCCGTGAAGTACCACCTCGACATGCCGACCTACGTCGTCGGTTTCGTGTGGGGCATGAACAAGGACTTCTACAACAACCTGTCAGATGCCCAGAAGAAGGCCGTGGACGATCACTGCAATCCGGAATGGGCCAAGCAGACTTCGGTCGGCTGGGCCACTTACGAGAGCGGCGGCCGCGACAAGATCAAGGCCATGTCCGATCATACCGTGACGACGCCCACCGACGAGCAGGTCGCCGAATGGCGCAAGGCGGTGGCGCCGATGGAAGAAGAGTGGAAGAAGGCCGTGAACGACGCCGGCGGTGATGCCGACGCAATCAAGGCCGACCTCGACGAGACACTGAAGAAGTACAACTCGAAATACTGAGACGGATCGCTGACCCGCCACCCCGGCGAAATATCCGGGGTGGCGGCATCGGACCGGGACAAAGACCACCCTTTATCGCATCTTTCTCCGGGGGGACCGGACTTCGCTTCTGGGGGTGAGCGGGATGCAGGCTAATCGATGAACGCGTTCGAGCAACTCATCAGACGAATCGTGGCGTTCGTCGACGGGGCCGCGGCGATGTTCCTGGCGATCATCACCGGCCTGACTTTCCTGACCGTCGTGCTGCGCTACGGCTTCAATGCGACGCTGCTCGGCTCCTTCGACGTCGGCCGGCTGCTGCTCGGCATCGCGATCTTCTGGGGCGTCGCCGTCGCCGCCTACCGGCAGGAGCATATCCGCGTCGATATCCTCTGGGCGATGCTGCCAAGGAAGATCCAGAACGTCCTCGACCTGTTTTCCGACATCGTCTTCTTCGGCTGTGCGCTGGTCTTCACGGTGATGTTCTGGCGCCAGACGATGGTGATGCGCGTCTCCGGGGAGACGACCTTCGAACTGGATGTGCCGATCTGGCCGTTCCACCTCGTCGCCTGGTTCGGCATCGCGCTGACCAGCGTGGTTTTGCTGGCGCGGATCGCGCATGTCTTCATCACGCGCCGCTTCGATGCGCCCGACCATCTCGGATCGCAGCATGACGGGCCGACCGACTTTCCGGCCGGAGAGCCATGAGTTATCCCGATCTCATCGCCATCGGCGGTTTCGTCCTGCTGTTCGCCCTGCTCCTGATCCGCATCCCGATCGGCGTGGCGATGGGGCTGGTCGGCATCGGCGGCTTCGGCCTGCTTGTGGGGCCGGGACCGGCCCTGAAGCTGGTCGGCCTGTCGCCGATCCGCACCGCGACGGAATATTCGCTGGCGCTGATCCCGATGTTCATCCTGATGGGAAGCCTGGCAACCGCGTCCGGCCTCAGCGCCGAACTCTACCGCGCCTCCAACGCCTGGATCGGACACCTGCGCGGCGGTCTGGCGATGGCGACGATCGCCGCGTGCGGCGGCTTCGCGGCGATCTGCGGATCGTCGGTGGCGACGGCGGCGACGATGACCAAGGTCGCGCTGCCGGAAATGAAACGCTACGGCTATCCCGATACGCTGGCGACGGGATCGATCGCGGCGGGCGGGACGCTCGGCATCCTCATCCCGCCGTCCATCGTGCTCGCCATCTACGGCATCCTGACCGAGCAGGACATCGGCAAGCTGTTCGTCGCCGGCATCATTCCCGGCATCATGGCGCTGGCGTTCTATCTCATCACGATCCGGCTCTACGTGATGTTCTCCAAGCAGGACGTGCCGGCCCAGGAGAAGTCCGACTGGGGCGAGCGGTTGCGCGCCTCGCGCGGGGTCTGGGCAGTGCTGCTGCTGTTCGTCTTCGTGATGGGCGGGATCTACGGCGGCGTGTTCACGCCGTCTGAAGCCGCCGGCATGGGCGCGTCGGGCGTGCTGATCATCGGCGTGGTGCGCGGCCGGCTCAGCCTGAAAGCCATCTACCGCTGCCTCGTCGACAGCATCCAGGTGACCGCGTCGATCTTCTTCATCCTGATCGGCGCGCTGCTGTTCGGCTATTTCCTGACCGTGACGCAGACACCGCAGAAGGTGGCGACGCTGCTTTTGAGCTTCGACCTCGGCGCCTATGGGACGCTGATGCTGATCCTGCTGCTGTTCCTGATCCTCGGCTGCATCCTCGACGCCATGGCGATGATCGTGCTGATGATCCCGATCATCTACCCGGTCATCCTGCAGCTCGGCTTCGATCCGATCTGGTTCGGCGTCATCATCGTCATGACGGTGGAACTCGGCCTGATCACGCCGCCGGTCGGCATGAACGTCTTCGTGCTCAATTCGCTGGCGCGGGACATCCCGTTGCAGCGCATCTTCGCGGGCGTCATGCCGTTCGTGCTGATCGACGTGATACGGCTCGCCATCCTGGTGGCGTTCCCGATCCTGGTGCTGTTCCTGCCCAACACGATGCAATAGAGGAGGCCGCGGTGTGAGCGTCACCGCCGAAACGCCGTTCATGCAGGTCCGCGCGGAACTTGCCGACATCCTCGAGTTCGGCCGGACGCCGATGGGTACGCGGCGCGTCATCAATATTCTCGGCGGAACCGTGTCTGGCCCCGGCATCGAGGGGCGCATCCTGACCGGCGGGGCGGACTGGCAGTTCATCAGGCCCGACGGCGTCGCCGACATCTCGGCGCGCTACACGATCGAGATGGCGTCCGGCGCGCTGGTGCTCGTCAACAGCGACGGGGTGCGGCACGGCCCGCCGGACGTGATCGCCAGGCTCGCCGCCGGCGAGGACGTCGATCCGTCGCTCTATTATTTCCGGACCGCCATGCGCTTCGAGGCTCCCGTCGACTGCGATGTCGCCTGGCTCAACAGGATCATCGCGATCGGGCAGGGCAAGCGGGAAAAGAACGCCGTGATCCTCGACGTGTATGAGGTGACGTAGTCAGGTCCGGAGCTTGTGGCCCCTCCTTCGAGACGCGGCTGTGCTGCTCCTCAGGATGAGGCTGAAGGATATGCCTGCTTAGTTCGGTGAAATCCCAGCGCAGAAGAGCCCTCATCCCGAGGAGGCCGCGATAGCGGCCGTATCCGATCCGACCTAATCGGGAGCGATTCCCGCATTCGTGGGACAGAGCGGGACGATGGTGACCTTACCGTCGTCATCCCGGAAATCGCGTGGCGATTATCCGGGATCGGGGAGTCCCGGATGGTGCGGTGACTCTCCGATCCCGGCTCTCCATTTCATTTCGGCCGGGATGACGACCGAGGGTGAGGGGAAGATCATTTATTCCGCGGCCTGACGCTTCGCTCCGATCGCGACCCACAGGCTCTCGATCATCTCGTCGAGCGCGGTGCCTTCAGGATCCTTCAATGCCGCGAGGCGGGCGTTCAGAACCGCGTCGGCGAAGGCCTCCTTCGGCAGGTCACCGGACAGGCCGGGTTCGATGATGCGGCTTACAATCAGATCGAAATTCCGCCGTCCCCGCTTGTAGGTATCCGAATAGCCCTTGACGAGGCCGGCCAGCGAGACGACCTCGCGGGCGGTGGGCGGATCGTGGTCCAGCGTCTTCCCGACGAGGTCGAGCCAGCGCTCGATCCACGCTTGTTCGTCGGCGTAACGTTCGGTGCGCGGGCGCCAGCCTTTCAGCGAGGAGAGGACCTTCAGGCGGATGAAGCCGCCGAAGCGCGTCGCCTTGACGTTCATCGGGATCGACCACGTGTCCCAGCCGCGTCTTTTCAGGAATGCCATCGACCGGCGGGAGAGGCCCGGCGGCAGCAGCGACAGGATCTCCTCGGGCCCGGGCTTCATGTATTCTATGACGTCGATCAGGTCGGCCTCACGGGCCTTCGATTCCGCGCGCACCTGTTCGAGCCGGGCGGCGGCGAGCTTCAGTTGCGCCACGCGGATGGTGTCCTCGAAGGCCATCCGGACGGCGAGAAGCCGGGCCAATTCCGTCATGAACGGCGCATCGACACCCGGTTTGCCGGCGAAGCGTTTCAGCCGATCGGCATAGAGTGCGACGTACTGTTCACCCTGATAGCCGGCGAGCCGCTCCGACCCGGCCTGGATCATCGGCATCGCCTCGGGCGGATACAGCGACCAGGATTC
This sequence comes from uncultured Tepidamorphus sp., assembly GCA_905479765.1. Classification (GTDB taxonomy): domain Bacteria; phylum Pseudomonadota; class Alphaproteobacteria; order Rhizobiales; family Tepidamorphaceae; genus Microbaculum. The sequence goes on from CAJQNW010000007.1 coordinate 4,840, forward strand.
GGCGATTGGCGCGCCCGCGCCCGGCACCGTTACGCGTTCCTGAGTCGGATTCGCATCTTCGCCGTTTTCGGCATATGCAAAGCCGGCGTCGAATCCGCGCAGGTTCGAGTCCACCGCCTTGCCGCCGGCGCGGATCGCATCGCGGTAGCGGTCGGCGGCAATCGGCAGCGCGCCCGAACCGGCAAGCGCGCCGAGCAGCACCGCGTTGAGATGGCTTCCCGCGCGCTTCGCCACGTCGTCGAGGTCGCCGATCAGCGCGGACCTGGAAAACGTGCGTGCGATCGCCTCCAGGCGGTCGGGATCGAGCCTGCCGTCGCCCATCGCCGCCTTCTCGGCGACGGTGAAGACACGGCGCACGACGCCGATCAGCAGCGTGCGGTCGGGTGTCGAGAAACCGGCCTGCACCATGCGCGAGGTCTCCAGCAGTTCGGTGCCGATCAGCACGTCGACGCAGCCGGGCGCCGGATTGAGCGCTAAAACCGGCTTGGCCAGATCTGATCCGGCCTTCGCTTCAGGGCGGGGCAGGATTTCCAGATAATAGGTGGTCGCGCCGGTGCGCTGGGCGACGCCGGGGATCGAGGTGCGCTGGACGTGCAGTCCCTCGGCGACACCGGCATCGGCGATCCAGCCGGCGAGCACGCCGCCACCCTCGCCGCCGAGCGCCGATATCAGGACTGTGACCGGGGCCGCGGATTTTTCCATCTCACTCGGCCGGAACGGCGTGCGGGGCGGGATAGGCCTCGGTGACCGGCATCGCGCCATAGCCGCCGAACAGCCGGATCAGCGCCGACGACAGGCGGGCGCGGAAGCGGTCCCAGGCGTTCGGGTTCTGGATCACCTCGATGCGCACGAACGAGGGGCAAAGCTGGGCGGCGTGGGAGACTTCCCCGCACAGGCCGCAGCCGACGCAATCGTTGTTGACGTGTGCGACCGGCTCGGGTTTCAGCGGATCGAGGCTCGGCTTGACGGTGAGCGAGGGGCAGCCCGACAGGCGGATGCAGGAATGATCGCCGGTGCAGACGTCGGGATCGACCCAGAACCGGGTGCGCACGATGCGCTTGCCCTCGACGACGGCCCTGGCGTTGGCGGGTCGGACGCGGCGCTGGCGGGCGAGCTGGCATTCGCCGTCGGCGATGATCACCTTCGGGCCCTTCTCATCCGTGCCAAGCGCTTCCTTCAGGGTCTTGCGCATGGTCGAGACGCTATAGGAGCGCACGTTGCGGACCCAGCCGACGCCGAGGCTCTTCAGCGCGCTCTCTATATCGAGGCCGCGGCCACGGCCCTCCTCGTGCGGGCGGCTCGAGGGGACGTCCTGCACGCCGGTGGCGCTGGTGTAGCCGTTCTTGAAGATGACGAGGACGGAATCGTCCTGGTTGAACACCGCGCCGGCGACTCCGGTCAGCAGGCCGTTATGCCAGAAGCCGCCATCGCCCATGACGGCGAGCGGGCGTCTGGCCTGGGTTCCCGAAACGGCGGCGTTGGAGGCCAGCGACATGCCGTAGCCGAGGATCGAGTTGCCCTGGCTGAACGGCGGGAAGGTCGCGAAGGCATGGCAGCCGATGTCGGCCGCCACATGGACGGGGCCGGTCTCCTCACGGAGCATCTTCATCGCCGAGAACACCGGACGCTCGGGGCAGCCGGTGCAGAAGGTCGGCGGGCGCGGCGGCAGCGGTGCCGTCATCTCCCTGGCCACGGCCTGCGCCTGGGCCTCGACTGCGTCCACCCAGTCGTCGAGCCGGGCGGATTCATTGCGCCCATACCGCGACAGGAAGGCCGACAGGCCTTTCGCCACCGCGACGGGGGAATATTCGCCGGCCACCGGCAGCACGTCCTTGCCGTGGATCTTCGTGTTCAGGTCGGCCTGGCGCAGGATCTGGCCGATGTCCTTCTCGATGAAATCGGGCGCGCCTTCCTCGACGATCAGCACCGCGCGCTTGCCCGCGCAGAATTCGGTGATCTCGTCGGGCACCAGCGGGTAGGTGACGTTCAGCACATGGGTCGGCAGGCCGAGATTGCCGTAGGCGTCCGACAGTCCCGCCTCGGCGAGGCGGCCGTTGAGGACATTGAACATGCCGCCCTGGACGATGATGCCGATGTCGCCGTCCTGAGGCCCCATGTGCTCGTTGAGCTGATGTTCCGTAATGAAGGCGCGGGCGGCGGGCAGGCGGCGGTGCACCTTGTCCTGCTCCTGCACGAAGGTCACCGGCGGATGGCTGAGGCGGGCGTAGTCGAACCGCGCCGGCTCGGCGAAGCGGTTCGCGGCCGAGTGCTGCGACCCCTTGTTGTCGGTTGCTTCGAACGAGCCGAAGACGTGGCAGGCGCGGATCCGCAGTTCGAGGATCACCGGCGTCGAGCTTGCCTCCGAGAGTTCGAAGCCATTCTCGACCATCTTCACGATGGTCGGCAGTTCGGGGCGCGGGTCGAGCAGCCACATCGACGACTTCACCGCGTAGGCCTGGGTGCGCTCCTGGATGACGCTGGCGCCTTCGCCGTAGTCCTCGCCGACGATGATCAGCGCGCCGCCCTGAACGCCGGCCGACGACAGGTTCGACAGGGCGTCGGCGGCGACATTGGTGCCGACGATCGACTTCCAGGTAACGGCGCCGCGCAGGGGATAGTTGATGGAGGCCGCCAGCATGGCGGCGGCCGCCGCCTCGTTGGTGCAGGTCTCCAGGTGGATGCCGAGTTCGTCGAGCAGGTCTTCTGCCTGCAGCAGTACGTCCATGAGGTGGCTGACGGGCGCGCCCTGATAGCCGCCGACATAGCCGACGCCGGATTGCAGCAGCGCCTTGGTGACCGCCATGATGCCCTCGCCGTGGAACGTCTCCCCGGCGCCCAGCCTCAGGCTCTCGATCTCGCGGCGAAACGAGACTTCCATGTCTTCTCCCTTGCGCGTGGCCTCTCGCCACGGCGGCCTTGTACCCGGCCGTTATTCCGGCTCCCCGTCTTTTCGGAGCCGGCACCCCCCGAAACCGGGTGGATGACGTTACAGTACGAACGCGGTAGTAAGGACGTCAAACTATCGCGGCGCTCGCGATCCGCAAGGGGTTTCGCCCTGGCGAACGCCTGTTGCGGCGGTGGCGCGGCGAAAAGCGCCGGCAGGCGAAGAAACGAGTTGGGGAGCGAACGCGTGGATCTTGAAACCGACATCGGGATGCAGCCGGCCGAAACGGGGGACGGCGTCGATTACGATGAACTGCCCACCTATGTCGGCTATCTGCTGCGCCGGGCGCAGGCGACGATTTTCCGCGAATTCGAGCGTTCCCTGGGCGATATCGGCCTGACACCGGGCGCTTTCGGCCTGCTGATGCTGATCCGGGCCAATCCGGGCATCACCCAGATGGATCTGGCCAATGCGTTCGGCATCGACAAGTCGACGCTGACGCCGGTTTTGAACCGGCTGGAGCGCGGCGGGCTGGTGCGTCGCAAGCAAATGGCCCACGACCGCCGCTACAACGCCCTGTATTTCGAGGAGTCCCAGGAGGATTTCTTCGCCGGGGCGCGCACACGCGTTCGAAATTTCGAGCAGTCGGTCGCCGACCGGCTGAGCCCTCAAGAGCAGCGCGAACTGGTCCGGCTGATCGGCAAATTGCAGTCGCACGACTGAGTTCGCGGACGGCTTTACGCTGGAAACTTTCCAGTCGGGACTGAACCGCCGGTACAAATACCTTTGCGGCCCCAAGTATTGCCGGTTGTAACCGCGCGGTTCTCTTCAATCCCAGATATAATTAGGCGGCGCATTGGAGGTATTTTGACGCATCGGAATACCCCTGCGTACGCCTAATTGCCGCCTTGGTTAACATTAATAAATAACAGGCGACACCTACGTTTGCGCCCGCTCACGGTGGTGCCACTCGCAGTTTCGGGGGCCGAAATCCATGCGCCACAAGCCAGTCATGCGATTCTTCGTTGGTGGATTTTAGTTCAAAATGATACTATTTTGTTAAGCTTAACGGAGTGCGGACGATGTCGAGTTTCGTATCGCTTGTAGATCGCTCATTTTCCCGCAAAAACGACACCGCAGGCAAAGGCCGGCCGAAGGTGCTCGTTCCGGCCCCTTTACCGGGCGATGAACCCAAGCGTGAGCTGTTTTCGCTCGAACAACTGGAAGTAGACTGGGAAGAGGACAGCGGTACGCTGTGGACGTTCATGCGTCCGCACGATCGGCCAAGCTACAATCCGGAGTTCCTGAAGGATTTCCAGGCCTGGCAAAGGGGCATCCAGGAGATGTTCGCCGGGGAGGAAGACGCGTTGCGTTATCTCGTCCTGGGGTCACGCTGGCCGGGCGTCTACAATCTCGGCGGCGACCTAGCCCTGTTCGCCGAGAAAATCCGCAGCCGCGATCGCGAGGCGCTGGTCGACTACGGGCGGACCTGCGTTCGAATATTGCACCGGAACATCAATGCGCTCGATCTGCCGGTCGTCACCATCGGTCTGGCCCAGGGCGATGCGCTGGGCGGCGGCTTTGAATCGCTCTTGTCCTTCAACGTCATCGTGGCGGAGCGCGGCGCGAAGTTCGGCTTTCCCGAAAGCCTGTTCGGGCTGTTCCCCGGCATGGGCGCCTACAGCCTGCTGGCGCGGCGCATCGGCGCTGCCAAGGCGGAGGAAATGATCCTGTCGGGTCAGTCCTATACGGCCGAGGACATGCACGAACTCGGCATCGTCCACATCCTCGCCGAGCCGGGAGAGGGCGTGGAGGCAACGCGCACCTATATCCAAAAGCAGAGATGGCGGCGCAACGGATCGCGGGCCGTCTATCTGGCCGGCCGCCAGGTAGCACCGCTGACGCTGGACGAGCTGGAGCGGATCGTCGAGGTCTGGGCCGATGCCTGCCTGCAGCTCAGCGACCGGGATCTGCGGCTGATGGAGCGGCTGGTCGCTGCGCAGGACCGGCTGCGAAGCCTGCCGATCGCGGCTGAATAAGGCGTTCGCGGAAAGCCAGACGTTCAGGGTCCGGGGCGCGCCTGTTACCGGCCGGTGACCAGACGCTGGCGATCAGGCGGATGATCAGACAGGGTAGCTTCAGGCGACCGCGACGAGACCGGGCCGCTTCGGCGGCGGCGGCGTCTGCAGCTTTTCGAGAATGACGTCGGCGGGGACGGCGCGGCTGAACAGGAAGCCCTGGCCTTCGTGGCAGCCTTCCTCCCTGACCTGCTTGAGCTGCTCCTCGTTCTCGATGCCTTCGGCGACGACAATCATGTTCAGCGAATTGCCGAGGCTGGCAACCGCGCGGACGATCGAGGGCGCGTCGTTGTCGCGGCCGAGATCGGCGATGAACGAACGGTCGATCTTGATCTTGTGGAACGGGTACTTGCGCAGATAATTCAGCGACGAGTAGCCGGTGCCGAAGTCGTCGAGCGAGATGCGCACGCCCAGAACCTTGAGCTGCTCCATCGTGTAGAGCGTGTTGTCGCTTTCCTCCATCAGGACGCGTTCGGTGATCTCGAGGTCGAGGTTTTGGGCGGGTAGCCCCGATTTCGCCAGTGCCGATACGACGCGGGCGCCGAGCGAGCGGTCGCGGAACTGGACCGGCGACATGTTGACGGCGACCTTGGTGTCCTTCGGCCAGTTCACGGCGTCCCGGCAGGCGCGCTGCAGCACCCATTCGCCGATCGAGATTATGAGTCCGGTTTCCTCGGCGATCGGCACGAACTCCGCCGGCGAAATGTAGCCGCGTTCCGGATGCTGCCAGCGCAGCAGCGCCTCGCAGGTTGTGATGCGGCCGGTCTGAAGGTCGACGAGCGGCTGGTAATAGACCTGCAGCTCATCGCGGGCCAGCGCGTCGCGCAGGTCGAGCTCGAGCACCCGTCGAGCCTGGGCGCGTTCCTCCATCTCGCTGGCGAAGAAGCGGTGCTCGCCGCCGCCGTTGCCCTTGGCGGCGTAGAGCGCCATGTCGGCGTTCTTGATCAGTTCGTCGGCATCGACGCCATCCTGCGGCGCCACGGCGATGCCGATGGAGGCGCCGATGTCGATGCGGTGGCCGTCGACGTCGAAGGGTACCGCTAAGGCCTTGACCAGGCGCCGCGCCAGCCGCCCGGAGTCCTGGCGGCGCGATGGCGTCGACTGCAGAATGACGAATTCGTCGCCGCCAAAGCGCGCGATCATGTCGCCGGTGCGGACGATGGAGCCGAGGCGGCGCGACACTTCCTTGAGAAGCTTGTCGCCGATCGGATGCCCGAGGGTGTCGTTGACGGACTTGA
>CAJQNW010000008.1 GCA_905479765.1 uncultured Tepidamorphus sp.
GGAATGCCGGTCCAGGCGAACGGCGGCGAGCGGTCGTCCCCGTCGCAGGTGTATTTTGCTGGAATCGTGCCCCCCTCCGCGAACGCGGAACTGAAGAGGGTAAGGGCCATGAGTGTCCTCCCGGTGATACGCCACGCCTCGCGTCGATTGTTTTCCGAGCACCGCGAAGACTGATTCGGGCTAAGCTACGCCTCCTTCACGGCTGTTAGACGACGCTCGACATTCATGCTTCACGCTACCTTGATCCTCGAAGTTCTCGTTCTGCTCGCAGTCGCGAACGGCAGTCCGATCGCAGCCAAACGCATTATGGGTGACTATCTTGCGCAGCCCCTCGACGGCGGCCTTATGTGGTTCGACAACCGGCCGCTGTTCGGCAAATCCAAGACCATCCGCGGGATCATCGTGGCGCTTGCTTCGACGACACTCGCCGCCATTCTGATCGGCGCACCATGGACGCTCGGCCTCATTGTCGGCACAACTTCGATGGCCGGCGACCTTGTCTCCAGCTTCACCAAGCGCCGCCTCGGACTGGCGCCGAGCGCCCGCGCAACGGCTCTCGACCAGATCCCGGAATCGCTGTTGCCGGCGCTGGCCTGCATGTCGCTGCTCGGACTGACCGGCGCCGACGTCATGGCGGTCGTACTGGTGTTTTTCGCCGGCAGCGTGATCCTGTCGCGCTGGCTCCACAGGCTCGGCGTCCGCGACCAGCCTCATTAGGATCAGCGCGCCACCTCGAGCCGATGCAGCGTGATCTCGGGGGGGCAATTGAAACGCACCGGAACCACTGATGTGCCAGCACCCACCGAGGTGTAACCATCCATCCCGTGATGTTTCCAGGCGCCGCGGGCGTAGCGGCGCGGCATGGACGAATCCAGCGCGATCGGAACGCCGCCGGGCAGGCAGATCTGCCCGCCGTGCGTATGCCCGCTCAGCATCATGTTGAACTCCGCGTGCGCCGCTTGCTTGTAGATCTCGGGCGTATGCGCCAGCAGGATCGAAAATTCGTCATGCGGCACGTTCGCGGCCGCCTTCTCGATGTTCTCGGCACGGTAGAAATGCGGATCGTCAACGCCGACGATATGGATCCGCGTTCCGTCGCGCTCGATCGCCTCGGACTCGTTCATCAGCATCCGGATGCCCAGGTCCTCGAGTTCCGGCACCATGCGCACCGTGTCGTGATTGCCGAGCACCGCGAGCGCCGGCGCCTTGATCAGCGGCATCAGCGCGGCAACCGACCGAATGGCGGCCGCATACGGTCCGTGCGATGGGCCGCGATAGTCGCCGGTCAGGACGCACAGGTCGTAGGTGAGCCCATCCAGCATCTCGGTAAGCCGCGCCATCGCCCGCGCGTTCATGTCGCCGTGCAGGTCGCTTAGGTGCAGGATTGTGTAGCCGTCGAACGCGGCGGGCAGCTGGTCGGAGCGAACGATGTTTCGACGGAGCCGGATCCGCCCCGCGTTGCGTGCACCGAACCAGTAGACCCCGGTAAGCTTCAGCGTGTACTCGACAGCGAGCGCGAACAGCCGGGAATTCTCCATATGAAAGAAATTGCGCCCGTAGCCGAACACCTGCGCTTCATGGTCCTTTTCCACGCCAAGCCGTTGACGCGCATGCAACCGGCCGAGCCGCTGTTCGAGGCGGAGAAGATCGGGATCGCTCAAGGTGCTATCGTCCAGGATGAGGCGTCGGGAGTGAGATGACATGGTAAGGCCGCGCCGCGCATAGTGGCATATAACCGATGGCGCGCGAAAATGCGCGCAAAGGACTCTTGCGGGAAGACGTCGAGGCGACTGATCATGGCAATCGCTGCAATTGTCAACGCATATGCGGCGCTCGATCGCAACCCCGTGGGGCCTCGGGAGGAAACAACGAACATGCAAGGTGCCGGTTCCACGAACCACCGTCCAGACCCGTGGCCGTGATGCTGGAATCGCTTTTCGCCGATACGGAAGGTTTCGTTCACGCCCACGGTCCCGCCGCCGTCGGCGCGATAATCTTCTTCGAATCCTTCGGCGTGCCGCTGCCCGGCGAGTCCTTGCTGGTGCTGTCGGGCGTCCTCGCGGCGCGCGGCGAGATGTCATTCATCGGCCTTCTCGTCTGGGCCTGGGCCGGTGCCGTGCTCGGCGACAGCGTCGGCTACCTCATCGGCCGGATCCTCGGACGCACCCTGATTGTCCGCTATGGCAAACGGGTCGGCCTCACGCACGAGCGCTTCGCCCGGGTTGAATCCGTATTCACCCGCTATGGCCCATTCGCCGTGGCCTTTGCGCGATTTTTCAACATTCTGCGTCAGTTGAATGGCCTGGTGGCCGGCACGGTCGGCATGCCGTGGCCACGCTTCCTGCTGTTCAACGTCATCGGCGGCGCGTTGTGGGTCGGCGCCTGGGGCGCGGGCGCCTGGTATTTCAGCGATCACGCCTCGAGCGTCGAGGGTATCGCCCGGCATCTCGGTCCCTGGGGGATCGCCGCTGTCGTGTCTGCCGCGATATTTGCCATTGCCCTGGTAGTGTTGCTCGCCCGTGCGATGGCGCCGCTGAGGGATTTGGATCGCGAGTAAGCCGGAATCCTGCCCTCGTCCCGCCTGGAATTCCCGTCTATTGTGGCGCCCGATTCGGAGGTTGGCCGTTTATGACGTTGTGTCGCGGACGTATCACAGCGGTTCTTTGCGCCATTGCCATACTGGCAATAGCCCTGCCGTCTGCGGCACTGGCCCAGCAGGACGCCCAGGATCAGACCGCTCCGGCGCCGACGGCGCAGGGAGTAGCACAGCAAGCCGCTCCTGCGACGACGCCACAAAGCGAAGCCGGTCCAGCGCAATCCGATACCGCTGAACCGGTACCCGCTGTCCCGGCAACCGCCGAGCCGCAGCCCGCCCAGCCGGAACCGCAGCCGACCGGAGCCGTGGCCACGCAGATGCAGGCCGCCGGCAAACAAGCCGATTCCTGGAAGGTGGAGCTCGACAACATCATGCTGGCCCTCGGGCGCGAAGGCGTGCGTGAGGAGCGGCTTGGCGAACTCCGGGCTGATGCCGAAAGGATTATCGAGAAGGCCCGTGCACTCGAAGCCACGATCCAGCCGGAAATCGCGGCGATCCAGACAAGGCTCAAACAGCTTGGCGCCGCCCCCACTGAAGGAGAAGCCCCCGAAACAAAGGATATCGCCGACCGGCGCAAGGAAGAGACGGCTATCCTGACTGCCGCGGATTCGGCCCTAAAGAAAGTCCGACTCGCCATCGTGCAGTCTGAACAGGTCGTCCGAGAGATCTCTACGCTACGGCGCGGGCGCGTCGCCCAGGCGCTTTCGGTGCGCGACGGCAGCATCCTCAATCCGGCATTGTGGATAGACGGTTTCCGGGACACCCCCGACGTCGCGCGCGGATTCGCCTATCTGGTCGGCGACTCGTGGAATGTCGCCAGTTCACGAATAACCCCGCATTCGGTGCTCATTCTTCTCGCCGCCGTCGCGGTAGCCGTCTTGATCGGGGTTTTCGTGCGGCGTTTCATGCGCCGCTTTGCACCTCCGGTCGGCGCAACCGAGGAAGAAGTACCCCGCCTTCGCAAACTCCTGCGCGCCATCATGGTCACATTGACCGATGGCATCCTGCCGGTAATTGCAATCGGAACGATCTACCTGGCAATCGAGTTAACGAATCTGCGCACACCGCGTATCGTCGAGCTGAACAACAGCCTGTTCACCGCAATCGCTGCCTTCAGCTTTCTGTTCGGACTTGCCCGGGGTATCTTCGCGCCGCTGCGGCCGGGCTGGCGGCTGATCGGATTGACCGACACTGCCGCGGCACAGACGATCGCAGCCGTCACCGCCGTTGGCGCTATCCTCGCAGTCAGCGCCTATCTGGAAACCGTCAACCAGGTGCTCGTCGCCCCGGTTTCAGTCGAAGTCATCAAACGAGCCATCACGGCGCTTCTTATCGCCGTGGTCTACGGCACAGGCCTGCTGAGGCTATCGACAGGGTGGCAGGAACCGGGCCCGAACGATCCCCAGCAGACGACGATTGTCTGGTCATGGCTGCGCAGCATCATCTGGGCCATCGTTTTCGCAATCACCGGCGCGCTGATCGCGGGCTATATCGCACTCGCCAATTTCCTCGCCGTTCAGCTTGTCCTCGCCAGTGTCATCATCGCTGTCATTTGGCTGTTGCTCGGGTTGATCGAGGAACTGACGAACCTGTTGCTGTCGCCAACCAGCCGTTTCGCCTCGACGATATCGAGGACTTTCGGCATCAGCGAAAGCGGCGTCACTCAGCTCTCTCTTGTCGCCAGCGGCCTGTTGCGAATGATTCTGGTCGCGCTCGGTGCCATCATGGTGCTCCTGCCCTGGGGTCTGGATACCGGGCAGTGGCGACAGTGGATCCAGAAGGCGTTTTTCGGATTCAGCATCGGCGGGGTGACGATCTCGCTATCGTCGATCCTGGGCGCGCTGATCCTGTTCGCCGTCGGTCTCGTCATCACCCGCGCGGTACAAAGCTGGCTCGCCAATCGCTTCTTGCCTTACACGCATCTCGATCTCGGAATGCGCAACTCCATTCGCACGGTCGTCGGTTATACCGGCGTCGTCGTTGCGGCGATCTTCTCCGTCACCTATCTGGGCTTCAACCTGGAGAAGATCGCGCTCCTGGCAGGTGCGCTGTCGCTCGGCATCGGTTTCGGCCTGCAGTCGATCGTCAACAACTTCGTCTCGGGTCTGATTCTGCTCGCCGAACGGCCGATCAAGGAGGGCGACTGGATCGTCGTCGGCACCGAGCAGGGTTACGTACGCGACATCTCTATCCGGTCGACATCGATCGAAACCTTCGACCGATCGACGGTCATCATTCCGAATTCCGATCTGATTACCGGGACGGTCAAGAACTGGATGCACACCAACAACATGGGCCGGGTCATCATCCCGGTCGGTGTGAGCTACAGCGCCGATCCCGAGCAAGTCCGCGACATCCTGCTCGATATCGCCCGCAAGCATCCCGATGTGCTCGCCTATCCCGAACCGCGAGTCTACTTCATGGACTTCGCGAACTCCTCGCTGGCGTTCAATTTGTACGCCTATCTCACCGACGTGAACAACTCGCTCACGGTACGCAGCGATTTCCACTTCGAGATCCTGAAGCGCTTCCGCGAGGCGGATATCGAGATCCCGTTCCCGCAGAACGACATCCATCTACGCGATATCGACCGGCTCGAAGGCGCTCTGGCCGGGCTTTCCCGCGCATCCGGAAAGACCAACGAATGAACACCCGCTTTCGCGTATTAGCAGCCAGGCTCGCCGCAGCCCTGGCCCTGCTGGTCGTGCCGACCGCCTGCCTCGGCCCTGATTCCGGCGTGAAGTCGCCGCTCTACAGTAATCTTGCGGAAATCGCAGGCGATCTCGACGAAGAGGCCGCCAGCGACATGATCAACGCCTATCGCGCCAACAACGGCCTTGGCCCCGTCGCCCTTGACGACCGGCTCAATGCCCTTGCGCGCGGCTATGCCGGCGATCTCGCCACCGCCGCAAGCAAGGGTGCGCGGATCGATCCGGATGGCAAACTCGAAACCCGCCTGATCGCCGCCGGTTACGAGACGAACGAAGTCTCGGAATCCGTCAGCGCGGGCTATCACACGCTCGCCGAGGCGTTTTCCGGCTGGCGCGACAGCGGACCGCACAAGGACACCATGCTTTTCGCGCCCGCACAGGACATGGGGATTGCCGCAGTCTACCTGCCGGGCACCAAATACAGGGTCTACTGGGTCCTGATCATGGCCAAGCCAGCGTAGGGGACCTCGGCTAAACGCGAGCGTTGCATTGCGGGCCCGGCGTTTCTACGATCCGCGCGCCCCTCTCAAGAGCGCCATCATGCTGCCCACAGCCACTTCCTACGACGAGTTGGTCCGCCGCTTCCGCTGGCAGATCCCCGAGACGTTCAATATCGCCGACGCCGCCTGCGACCGCTGGGCAGCGGAAGACCCCGGCCGCGTGGCGATCCTGAACCGCCTGCCGGACGGTCAGGTCGAAACGGTCACCTTCGGCGACCTGCGCGAACGCTCCAACCGCTTCGCCAACGTTCTTCAATCGGCCGGGGTCAAGCGCGGCGACCGTGTGGCGCTGCTGCTGCCGCAATGTCCCGAAACGGCGGTCGCGCATCTGGCGGTCTACAAGCTCGGCGCCATCGCGGTGCCGCTTGCGATGCTGTTCGGCATCGACGCATTGGAATACCGGCTCGCCGATTCAGGCGCCTGCGCGCTGGTGACCGGCTCAGGCGGGCTTGCCAAGATCGCGCGGCTCGAAGCCCGGCCCGACACGCTGCACGCGATCTTTTCCATCGACGGTCCCGAGGACAGCGCCGAAGGTTTTCATGAGGCCTGCGCCAACGCTTCGGCGGATTTCCAGATTGCCGAGACCACCCCCGACGATCCGGCGCTGATCATCTACACCTCCGGCACCACGGGTGCCGCCAAGGGCGCGCTGCACGGGCACCGGGTGTTCCCCGGACATCTGCCGGGCGTCGAGATGCCGCACGAATTCTTTCCCCAGCCGGGCGACGTCATGTGGACACCCGCCGACTGGGCATGGGCCGGCGGCCTGCTCAACGTGCTGTTTCCCGCGCTGTACCACGGCGTTACGGTCGTTGCCTGCCGCTTCGACAAGTTCGATCCGGAACTGGCCTTCTCGCTGATCGCTGAACTCGGCGTGCGCAACGCCTTCATCCCGCCGACCGCGCTTCGAATGATGCGCAATATCAAGAATCCCCGAGACCGCTGGAATTTCTCGCTGCGCACCGTCGGCAGCGGCGGCGAATCCCTCGGCGCGGAGGTCTACGAGTGGGCGAAGCAGGCGCTCGGCCTCACCGTCAACGAGTTCTACGGCCAGACCGAATGCAACCTCGTGCTGGCGTCGTGCGCGGCAATCGGCGTCTCCAGGCCGGGCGCCATCGGCAAGCCGGTGCCCGGCCACGAGGTCGCGGTGATCGATGCCGACGGGGAAGTGCTCAAACCTGGCGAGATCGGCCAGATCGCAGTTCGGCGCCCCGATCCGGTGATGTTCCTGGAATACTGGGGCCGGCCGGAAGCGACCGAGGCCAAGTTCATCGGCGACTGGATGCTGACTGGCG
>CAJQNW010000009.1 GCA_905479765.1 uncultured Tepidamorphus sp.
CCATGCGCGGCAGCCAGCCGAGCGACACGTCGTCGATCGAGCCGGAGACGATGAAGTCGACCTTCTCGGTCTCGGCGAGATATTCGTAGGCCTTGATGCCTTCGGTTACGTCCTCGCCGGTGTCGGCGGTAACGAGTTCGATCTGGCGGCCACCCAGAACGCCGCCACCGGCGTTCAGTTCCTCGATGGCGATCTCCGCGCCGCGCAGGGTGCTTCTGCCGGTATCCGATGCGAGAGATCCGATAAAGCCGACCTTGACCGGATCATCCGCGGCGAGCGCGACAGTCGTCGCGAACGCGGATGTCGATATCGCCAAGGCGGCGGCTACTGTCCGAAACGTCCATCCCATTGTTCTAGTTCCCCTTCCGTGACCGGAGTTCATTGGTTTTATTCTTATTGTATTCTGAATACAGTACACAGTCTGATTGAGGCGTCAATCACCACGACCCGCAAACCATGCCGCAAACGTGCCCAAAAACGGAGCGCGACCGCCTAATAGTCAATGGTCCCGTCGGGCGTGTGGATCAGCGCGTCCACCTCGATCTCGATCATCATGCCGTCTTGCGTCAGGCCGGCCTCGTAGCCGCTGGTGACGGGGTCGATCCCTGCGAAGACCTCGCCGTGGGCGCGGACGAAATCGCCGCCGCCGGCGGCCATGTCGGTCAAGAAGGCGCGGGTGCGCACCACGTGGCGCATCTCGGCGCCGCATTCCTTCAGGGCATCGGCGATCCGGCCGAAAATGTACATTGCCTGCGCGTAGGTATCGCCGGGCGCGTGAAGCTTGCCCGTCGGCTCGATAGCGGTGGTGCCGGCGACGAAGACGAAGGGCCCGACCCGCTTGGCGCGGGAATAGGCGCCGATTTCCTCGAAGCGGCCGCCGGTCTTGACGATCTGGACACCCATTTGACGCTAAATCCCCAGCCGTGAGCGGATCGCCTCGGCGGCAGCCTTCAGCGCCGCCAATTCCTGATCCGTCAGCTTCAATTCCTCGACTTCGACCAGTCCGCCCTTGCCCAGATGGCAGGGAACGCCCAGGACAACGCCGTCGATGCCGTATTCGCCTTCAAGCTTGACGGAAACGGGAACAGGTCCGGTGCGGGCGCCGCGAATATGATCGATGAGTTCCAGCGACGCATGCGCCGGCGCCAGCGTCGCCGATCCGGTCTTGCGGAGCGCAACGACCTGGCCGCCGCCGGTGATGGCGTCGCGGACGCAGGCCTCGATCTTGTCGGGCGACAGGAAGATATCGAGCGGTCGCCCCTTGATGCGGGCCTGAGAGACGATGGGCGCCATCTCGTCGCCGTGCGAGCCCAGCGTGATCGCCTCGACATCGGCGGGCGTGACGCCGGCAGCCATCGCCAGCGCGTTGCGGAACCGGCTTGAATCCAGCGTGCCTGCCATGCCGAGCACGCGCTCGCGCGGAAATCCGGTGGCGCGCAGCATCTCGACGGTCATTTCGTCGAGCGGATTGGTGACGACGATGACGATGGCGTTCGGCGCCTGCGTGCGGATCGCTTCCGCCGAGGCATGAATCACCCGCCGGTTGATGTCGATCAGGTCGGCCCGCGACATGCCCGGCGTGCGTGCCCGGCCCGCCGTGACGACGACGATGTCGGCGCCGGAGACGAGACCCAGGTCCGTGCCGCCGATGGCGCGCGTGCCGCTGCGGGTGATGCCCGCGCTGTGGTTGAGGTCGAGCGCAATCGATTCCGCAAGCCCCGGCGCGATGTCTATGAGTGCGATTTCCTCGGCGATATTCGCGTTCGCCGCCAGGTGGCCGATATTGCCGCCGACCCCTCCAGCGCCGATGAGCGCCAGTTTTGTCAGGCGGCGGGCGTTGCGGGTGGTGACGGGTGTCGGCGCGCCCCATTTGGGCGAGCGGCGATAGAGCACGCGGCGCAGCGACGTCGCGCCGTCGGTCCGCGCCACCGCCGGACGCTCGATCGGGCCGTCTACGAGCCTTATGCCGAGCCGCTCGGCGGTTTCGCTGGCAAGCGCCGTGACGATGTCGTTCGGAAGCACTTCGATGACAAGGCGGCCACGGGCCCTCGCCTCCTCGACATGTTCCGCCCCGATGACACGGCGGCCGTCCGACATCACTGAGGCGTCCCGTCCACGGCCTCGATCGCCGCGACCGCGGCGTCGACGGCTGCCGCCACCGAATTCTCCGATCCGGAAATGAAGAGCCTGCCGAAGCGGCCCACGGCGCGAACCTCGACGATGTCGATCTCGGCGGACTTCTCCGCTTCATTCGCGGCAATCGAGATGTAGGCCGCCGGCGCACATTCGATGATGCCCAGCGTCTGGCCCGGCACGACCAGAGAGCCCTTACGCCACTTGTTCAGGAGTTGCGCCTGATACGGCTCGACCGAGGTGATGATCTGCGTCGAGGCGAGCACGGGCTTGACCCGGTCCTTCATGCTGGCGCCGAGTTCGGCAAGGATCGCCTCGCGCGCCGCCGTCACCTCGGCATTCGACGGCGACCGCAGGATGAAAAAGCCGAACTCGCGCTCGACGATCTGACTCGTCGCTTCGACCGAACTCGCCTTCAGGGCCCGGTCGATCAGGGAGAAGACGCCGTTGCCGGGCGCAAGTTCGCCGATCAGGATGGTGTCGCCCGACAGCGGTATCGAGCCCTGAACCGTCGCGCCGTTATAGGCCGCGAACTTCGGCTGCAGATTGTCGATCTGCACCAGTGCGCGGATGGTGATGTCGCTCTTGGCCACGGCTATTCTCCATACTCTTCGTAGATGTCACGCCACGGCCGGTTCTCGTAGGCGACGCGCTTGATGTTGATGAGGTGGAGCGCGGTCACATTGTCCGACGTGATCGAGCCCGACCATGTGCCGGTGCCCAGCATGAAGCTCGGCTCGAGATCGGTCGAATAGCCCATGCCGCCGGTGATCGCGGGCGTGTTCACCAGCACGCGGCCGGTCGGTACGGTCGCGAACTTCGCGACGATCGCCGGATCGTCCGAGTGGACGACGGCCGAATGCCCCCAGCCGCCGAACTTGGCGATGGAATGGGCGATTTCGATGCCCTGGTCCGGGTTGCGCGCTTCGTAGAAGGCCAGCACCGGGTTGAGCTTTTCCGCCGACAGCGGGCGCTGCCAGCCGACTTCGGTCTCCTCGGAGACCAGACAACGGGTGCGCGGGGGAATGGAGAAGTCGGCACGGCCGGCCAGCACCGCCGGCGACTGGCCGACGCCACCGGCGGCGATCTCGTTGCGCTCGGTGAAGATCACCTTGGCGAGCCGGTCGGCCTCGGCGGGCGTGCAGAAGTACGCGCCGCGCATCTTCATCTCGTGGCGAAGCTCGCGGGCGATCTCGCGGTCGGCGATGACGGCCTGTTCGGAGACGCAAGCCGTGCCGTAGTCGAAGCTCTTCGACATGATGATCTGCTCGGCAACCTCGCCAAGCTGGTCGGCCTTGGAGGCGTGCACGTAGCAGGGCACGTTGCCGGCGCCGACGGCGAGCGTCGGCTTGCCCGAAGAATAGGCGGCGCGCACCATCGCCGGGCCGCCGGTGGCCATGACGACCGACGTGCGGCGGTGGCGCATCAGTTCACCGGTGCCCTGGATCGTCACGTGATCGAGACACTGGATGAGGCCCTTCGGCGCGCCCATCTGCTCGGCGACCTCGGCCATGATCCGGGTGGTCTCCAGACCGCACTGGACGCCGCGCGGATGCGGCGCGCAGACGATGGCGTTGCCCGCCTTCACCGCCGACAGCACCTTGTAGATGATCGTCGAGGTGGGATTGGTGACCGGGATCAGCGCCGCGACAACCCCCATCGGCTCGCCGATCGCGGCAACCTTGGTGGCATCGTCGCGCCATAGGACGCCGAGCGTCGTGACATCGCGCAGATAGTCGGCGACCGCCAGGGCGTTGAACAGGTTCTTGACCCGCTTGTCCGGCACGTTGCCGTAGCCGGTTTCCTCGACGGCCAGTTCACCCAGCCGCTTGGCCTCCGGCTCGATGGCGCGGGCCATCGCGTCGACCATGGCATCGACGCGTTTCGGATCGGTGCCGAGGAACTTCTGGTAGGCGTCGAAGGCCAGGTCGGCCGCGCGCCTGGCAGCCGCAATCGATTTCAGGTCGGCATCCATCAGCGCGCACCCCCGGCCGTTATCGATCCCTGGGCAATGTCGTCCATGATGCGGCGTGCCTGCTCGATGTTGGTTGCGTCGATGCCCACGGTCTCCAGCTTGCGCCCGGCGCTGGCGATATCGGCACCGAGTATCGAGGAGACCAGCGTGATCATGCCTTCGGTGACGGGAACGGAGACCCCGGCGATCCGCGCGGCCGAGGCCAGCGGAACCAGCGAGCCGATCGTGGCGTCGCGCAGGATGGCCGCGGATTGCGCCCGCGTCGGGAGCCGGCGGCTGCCCTCACCACTTGCCGCGCCGGCGTGGATGGCGATCCAGTCGGAAGCGGACGGCAGATTGCGAACCCCGAAGACGCGGCCGACATCGGCCCGCTCGGCAGCGAGCTTCGATATGACGGCTTCGTGCTCGGGGCCGATCAGGGCGCGGAAGCTCTGATTCTCGGGCAGCGGCACACCGCCCATCGGAACATCCGGGCCGCCGTCGCCGACCGCCGGGCCGCCCAGCAGCAATGCCGGAACCTCGACGAGACCGGAGCCGTCAGCAAAGCCGGAATGCACCGTGCTGAGCGCAGGCGCGAGATTGGGAAGGTAGCGCGACAGGCCGGCCAGGACGGCGTTGCGGCCGCTCGGCAGGGTTGCGGCGCTCACGGTCGCGGCCGTCGACAGGTTGAGCATGGAGCCCGCCGCCTCGAACCAGTAGGGAAGCCCCTGGGTCTCGACCAGCGTGATATCGGCGCGCACGCCGCCGACCCGGAGCAGCCATGCCGTCTCCAGCGCGCCCAGCGACCGCCCCGGCGCCAGGACGAGCACCTGACCGTCCTTGAGGTGATCAGCGAGCACCATGGCGTAGGTGCGCTGCTTGTGGATCGGCCCGGTGAGGAAGATCACCTGCGCGTCGGCGACCGCGCTGTCGATCTCGGCGGTCGTCTTGATCGACGGCAGACGCTCCTGATCGACCTGATAGGAGCCGATCGGGCCCGCGCCGCGAAGCGCGATGCCGGATGCCAGCGCAGCCAGCTCGTCGCCATAGGCGGAGAACAGCGTGACGGACGCGCCTTCGGCAAGGCACAGCGCGGCCAGCAGCCGGGCGTCGGCCCCGCCGCCCAGCACCGTCACGCGGTCGTAGCGGGGCGCGCCGCCGGGCCCGTCGCTATGCGACCGCGCGGCAACAGCCTCGGCGAATTCTTCGAATCCTGCGGCACTCATCGACCGGTACCCCTAGAGCGGTTCATAGCCAGACGGCCCCATTCTGACGCTGCGCTTTCGTGGCAAGGCCAAGCTAACGGACGCAGCCCATATCGAGGATATGGGCAAGGACGATGGCGCCGGATTTGCCGCGAAAGCGCCCGTCCCGTCGGGTTTGCGACCGGCGGACGCCCGCCGCCAAGCCCGCCTTGGCCGATGCCCGGCATCGCCCTGCGCCGCTCTTGACGCCGGATCGACTCGTCGGTCGCAAACAGAATTGTGTCCATCTGGCTATGAACCGCTCTGAGGACGAAACGTCGGAGTGGAACCGGTTCAACTAATCCGCTGAACCGCCGCCCAATGCGCCGATGATCGCTTCGAGCTCATCGTGGGGACGCGGGATGACATGCACGGACACGACCTCGCCAACCCGGTTGGCGGCCGTCGAGCCTGCGTCCGTCGCCGCCTTCACGGCACCGACTTCGCCGCGCACCAGCGTCGATACCAGCCCGCCGCCGGATTTCGTCTGAGCGATGAGAGTGACGCTCGCGGCCTTGACCATGGCGTCCGCCGCCTCGATGGCAGCGACGAGACCGCGTGTCTCGATCATGCCCAAGGCCATATGTCCGCTGACCGGTTTTGCCATTTCATCCATTCCTTCTTCTGGTTGAGGCCTTTTTAATGGTGCCTCCCTCAATTT
>CAJQNW010000010.1 GCA_905479765.1 uncultured Tepidamorphus sp.
AACCGATAGCACCGCCGGGCGCGGGTCGGTCCGCGAGTCAACGCTGCCGACGAGGGTGTCGTAGATGCTGAATCCCAGCTGTCCCAGGTACAGAGCCGCGCCGAAACTCAACGCACAGAGGATCACGACCAACGGCGCGCGCGGGTTTCGATGGTTTATCAAGCCGAGAAAAAATCGATCGCGGCGCAACAGGTGGGCGACATCCGACATAACAGAAAGAAAGCCATCTACATGGTTAACGATCCGTTTCCGAGACGCTTTTGTGCCGTACGGGGACGTGTGAGCGGATACACATGGATCAGCGGCGCCCGTCGGCCGCAAATCGGGCGGCATGGCTCTTGCGATGAGTGTTCCAGGACCGGGGGCGGATCCCGGATTGGCACGCGTCGTGTAGGATGAGCGGAATGTATGAGAGCGTGATGATCTACATCTATCTGGTTCTGATCGGTCTGGTGGCCGGGGGTGTTACCGTCAGCGGATACCGATTGATGACGAACCATCAGCCGAGCTTCCAGACGCGGCCGGAAACAGCGCTCGGCGCCTTCGGGCAAGTGCTTGTCCTCGTGTTCGGCGGGCCGCTGGTCTTGATGCGCAACGCCATCCGCGGCCGCCTGCTCGAGCACAGGCCGATGGGGTTCCTGCTTGCAACGACGGTCATCGCCAGCCTCTGGTGCTTCTTTTCCGGGGTATTCCTGGCTCATCTTCTCAGCCAGTTCGCCTGACACCTTGCCGTTGTAGGCCTGGAGCGCCTAAACCTGATCGCCGAACGGATGGGCGACAGGGAGTTTTCACATGACGATTTATGCGCTCGATGGCGTGCGGCCGGACATGCCCGAGGAGGGACGGTACTGGGTCGCGCCAAATGCCAGCCTGATGGGCAAGGTGCGGCTAAAGGCCGACGCGAGTGTCTGGTTCGGCGCGATCCTGCGTGGCGACAACGAGTGGATCGAGATCGGCGAGGGCTCGAATGTCCAGGACGGCTGCGTCTTTCACACCGACATGGGATATCCGCTGACCATCGCTCCAGGCTGCACCATCGGCCATATGGCGATCCTGCACGGCTGCACGATCGGCGAAAATTCGCTGGTTGGCATGGGTGCGACCGTGCTCAACGGCGTGCGTGTCGGTAAGAACTGCCTGATCGGGGCCAATGCGCTGGTGCCGGAAGGCCGGGACATTCCGGACGGCTCGCTGGTGATCGGCAGCCCGGCCAAGGTCGTTCGCGAATTGTCGGCGGACGAAATCGCGGGGCTCAGGAAATCAGCCGAACATTACGCGCAAAACGGCCGGCGCTATGCCGCGGGTTTGAAAGAAATCTGATCCCCAAAAAGGTGGAGCCGGCCCTGGGGGGAAGGGCCGGCTCCTTAAGACCCGGTCTCGACGGACGGAGGGGTGGGGACACGACCGGGTCAAAACTCTCCTGTTTCAACCGCTGTAATCAGCGGTTGGTGGTGCCGCCCACGGTAAACTGCGGGCGGATGTCGGATTGGCGCAGCGAAACCCAGCGACTGGGGTCGCCCTTGGACTGTCGCTTCAGGTACTCGTACGGCGTGTCGCGCCAGAACCGGATGTCTGCTTCCTGATTGTCGAGGACCAGGTCACCGGCCGAAGTGGTGACGGTCAGAACCGCGTGGCCGTCGCCCTTGACATCGCGTACGACGGTGATCAGCAGCGTCGAGGCAGGCCAGCCGCGTTCCATCAGCAGGCGGCGCTTGAGCAGCACGTAGTCCTCGCAGTCGCCCCGGTCATAGGGGTAGGCCCACATCTCGGCGACACCGTAGAGCTTCTGGTCGGTCACCGGCGCGATGGCGTGGTTGACCAGTTGATTGATCTCGAGCAATTCCTGCATACGGATGTCGGACAGGGTCAGGCGCTGCGGACCAGTGGCCTGCTTGCTGCAGTCTGCCGGATTCTGGCGGCAGAACTGCACGTAGCCAATCGGTGGACGCGTGGCGGAGTATTCCGACATGCGCGTCTCGCCGGAATTCTGGCCGGCAGTTGGTGACGCATTGGCAGTGGCGCTGGACAACCCAAGCAACAACGCCGTTGCCATGAAACAAATTCGCATGTGACAGCCCCCTGTCTTGATCGTTGCAGGGGAATATGTCAGAAAGGATTTTAGATACGCGAAATCGTCGCGTGTGTATTTGAATTGTATTTAAATTTTATTTGAATAAATTTCTATTTTTTCGATTCTTCTTTAGTTAACCATGCGGCCCCATTGAAAACGGTCCGTGGTGCCGGTCAGAAGCACAGCGAATTTCCGAATACCAGGCGCGGTAAACGCAGACGCCCGGTCCACGCGTATTCGTCCGGCGGGGCGCAATAGCCTTCGTGTGCTCAACCGGTCGTATGGCGGGGAAAGGCGGGAGAGCGCCGAATTATCCTGGAGGGGATGCGTCCGGCCTAGACCGGCGCAGTCAGTTGATCTGGCCGAACTGGTCCGTCAGCGTCTGGATCGACTGGACAGACGAGAACTCGACGGCAAAGCCGCTTTCGATCTGCCGGATGACGACGCCTTCCGTGTTGCCGATGGTGACCGGCGTACCCGGCGCAGGGCAGAACTCGCAGGCGACGGCGGCGCCCGACAACGACATGTCCAGCACCTTGCAACGATAGGAGCGCCCGTCGGAGAGGGTCACTTGAGAGAATGGATTGCGCGGCACCAGCCGGGCGTGGCGACGATCCTCTGGCAGCCCTAGCTGGCCGCGGTTGGCAAGCCAGGTCAGCTGGTTGGCCAGCTTGTCGCGCTTTCGGGTGGTTGCATTGATCGAGATCGCGAAGCCGCCTTCACACTGGCGGGTAATTTGTCCCTCGATCCGGCCGATATGATCGAGATAGGCGACGACCCGGTCGTTGACCTCGCCAGTCTCCGGTGCGACCAGCCGCGCACCGCCTGGCGACATATCGACGACTTGGCAGGGATATTCCCGCTTGTTGGGCAGCATGTAGCGTCCGAGAATATTTACCCGGACGCGCTGAAAGCGACGTTTTTCTTCGCTGAGCGGTATAACTGCCGCAGCTTCTGCACCCTGCACGGGGTCGGGACTCCCGATTTCGCAGGCCGATCCACTGGCCCGCATATGTCTCAAAGGCCGACGCTAGTTTATTCTGGTTAACAGGGTATGAGTTCCGCACCGCGTATTCGATACGAAAATGCATCACTGATGGGCCCCGGCGCGGGCACTGGCGATCGCGGCTGATTGCCCGTCAGGGCAAACAGCCACCAGGCGTCCCGCAGGCGCCCGGTTGAAAGCGGCTGATAGTCGCGCTAGTCGGTCCGGCCGCCATCGTAGAGCGCCAGATGGCCGCGGCGGACCAGTGGAACCGTGCTGTCCGGCCCGGTGGGGCGTGTCGGCGGGCGGAAATGCTGCGAGTTATTGGGCCAGATCACGTTCATCTCGTCCAATTCAACGTCGACGATCGGATAGGTGCCGAGCCAATAGGGGCGGTCGAGCGGCACGGTCGCGCACAGGACGCGCGTGAAGCCGGTGCCCCGGTTGACCAGTGGAAGCAGGATCGCCTCGAATGGAGCGGTTTGATCCTGTTCGTTGTGGCCAGTGAAGCGGACGAGGCCGCCGGTGCCGTCGGTGACGATGGCACGCAGCAGCGTCGCCAGGGTCTCACTGTCCTGCGCCGACCAGCCGTCCAGCCAGTTCACGCCCTTCAGTTCACGGCCGAAATAGCCACATACCCGTGTGCCGGCCAGCCTGTAGGTATAGCTGCGGTCGTCAGTCGCTTCGAGGATAAAGGTGTCCGACAGCATCGGGCCGATTTCGGCGGGCTCGATTTCATGGCGCATCGGCGCCGGCCGGTTACCCCGCAAACGGTCCCAGTATCGATATAGCGAACGGTTGGCGGCATGCTTAATGACCACGCCGCGGTGTCCTCCCCGGAGACCCGGTGAATCCCACATTTGTATTCCTCCAGTCGGTTCTGTCTCCTGTTGACACCGCATTGCCAATCAGGTGCTTAGCGAAAGGGTGAATCGCAGGTTACGTGCCAACTGGGCGGAGCTTGCGAGCGAACGGTCGCAAAGGTCTGACATACGGTGCAAAATCCACGCGAGCCGATATTCAATCTTCAGGCGACTATCGTTGCGATCGCCGTCTTTCTCACCGCTATCCACATCGCGCGGACTTTTCTGAGCCAGGAAAGCGACCTCTGGCTGTTGTTCACGTTCGGATTCGTGCCAGCCCGCTATGACCCGCTGTTCGTCTATTACGAGCAGATGCCGGGTGGCGCGGGTTCCGATGTATGGAGCTTCGTCAGTTACGCGCTCTTGCATGGCAGCTGGATCCATCTGGGCGTCAACATCGCCTGGATGGTGGCGTTCGGCACACCGGTACTCAGGCGGTTCGGGACCCTCCGTTTTCTCGCCCTTTCGCTAGTCGCAGCGGTAGCGGCGGCGGCCCTGCATCTGGCGACCCATTGGGGGGAGTTCATTCCAATGATCGGGGCGTCGGGGGCCATTTCGGGTCAAATGGGGGCGGCGGTGCGGTTCGCCTTCCAGCGGCATGTTCTTTTCGGCAATCCCAACGACGACGACAGCCGCTGGAAGCAGCCCGCGCTGCCGCTCGGCGCGGCGTTTCGCGACGTCCGAGTTCTAGCCTTCGTGGTGATCTGGTTCGCCGTCAACATCGTGTTTGGAACGACATCGATGATTCCGGGCGAAGAGGCCCCGGTTGCCTGGCAGGCCCACATCGGCGGGTTTCTGGTCGGGCTGCTGCTGTTCCGGTTCTTCGATCCGACGCCGACGCCGACCCCGTCGCGGAATTTACCGGGCGAGGAGCCCGAGGATCAAAATAACGGTTCCTCGTAGCGCTCGACGCCGTCGATCAGCAGCTTCTTGATCGCAGCCCGACCGTCGCTGTCGACAGCGGCGACCACACTGATGCGGCTGTCGTTGCGTAGGTTCTCGATATTGCGGCCTTCGCCTTCGGGCACGAAATACTGCTCGATGCCATAGTTCACGCGCACCGTCCGGCAGGGATTGGGGCAGCCATCCGGATCGTCGATCGGCGGGGGGCCGTCGTAGACGGACTGAACGCGGCCCCGGATCGCCGTACGCTCGGGCAGCGTCGGCGGCTGATGCTTAAAAACGCCGGTGGGCCTGGCCGCGCCGGCCAGGCTCGTGTCCAGCACAATCCAGATCGGATCGTTTGGCAGAAAATCGGAATCGCCGCCGATGACGCCCGGGCGCAGGTTGGTAATGGCGTAATTGAGCCGCACGAAATCGCCGCGAAACAGGTCGCGCGGGTCGACGGGAACGACGGTGAGAGTAACCTCGGTGCCGTTTCGCAGGAGTTCGGCCCGGCTGTAGATCATCCAGCCGAGCGCGGCAGTCTGCAAAACCAGCACGACGAATAGCCGTAGTGCGATCCCGGGCCAGCGTCCGCCACTCATGACGGGTCTCCCGTTTCGACCAGTTCGACCGGTGCGTCGGTTGCGTGCGTTTCCCCGGGGTCCTGGGGAGATAACCGCCGTTGCAGGCGCACGAGGACGGCGGCGAGAGCAATCAGCAGGATGCCGCCGATCAGGAAGAACAGCGCGGTGTTAAGCAACGTGCCGAAGGTGACGAAATACAGGTAGAGCACCTCGCCGGCGAAGGCGAGCAGGCCAAACGTTGCCGATGCGCGGCTGTTGCGGCGGTTTCCATTGGCGACAGCCCAGATGCCGGCGACCAGCGCCAGGATCCCCAACAGCACCTGCAACGCCAGGGAATCGGTCAACCCGGCGTTCGTGGACGCCGCCCACGTCAGTCCAACGGCCGCGAAGGCGACGATGATCGGCAGGGCGGCGTCGTAAACGATCGCGCGGACCGTCGAGCAGGCCGCGATCAGGAACGCCGTGCTGGCGCCGGCCAGGACCACCGCAGCGATCAGGGCGACGCGGTCGTCGGCATAATCGGGCGACGGGCCCTCCCGCATGGCCAGCTGCAGCAGGATGAACAGGGCCAGAAAGGCGAACAGGCCGTAGATCGACAGAACCGTGCCGAAACGGCCGGTACGGGGCCACATCGTGCGCGAGGTGAGATATCGGCCAGCCGCGAACATCGCGAGCGCGGATGCCATGCTGACGCAAGCGACTGCCGCCGCCGACCAGTCCAGATGCTCGGCCAGACGGATCGCCACAACCGCGATCCAGGTGCCGAGCGCCAGCACGACGAGATGCATGCCTTGCCGCCAGTTCCATGCCCCGCTTACAATGGCGATCAAGGCAAGGGCGATCAGGAACGGCCAGTGAATGATCCAGTCGTAGTCGAACGTCTCGTACCAGCTCCACAGTCCGAGCACGATAATCGACAGTGCCAGCGCGGCCCGCGATGGACCGAAAACCGCGGCGAACAAGGCGCCGGCACCCCACATCAGAAGGGCATCGGGGTAGTCGCCTGAGATATGATAGCTCTGCGCCACCAGCATGATCGCGGCGCCGAACAGGGCGGCGCCGGCAAAAACCGCGGCATCGGCGAACCATGGGTGGCGGGCTCGATTGAGAAAGACCGCCGTGCCGTAGCAAAGCGTCATGCCGCCGACGAGGATTGCAAGCCGGATCGGGCGGGCCATGTCCACCCAATTGGCGGCGACGAAAGCGATCGCCGCGAAGGCGATCAGGATGGCTCCGAGGAAGCCGACGATGATCGCGGTGCGCGGGCGGCCGTCGACTTCGACGGTTCCGAGAATCGCCGTGGCTGCCTCCGGCGTTACCCAGCCGCGCTCGCGCCATACTTGGAGATCATGCTCCAGGCGTCGTCTGTAAAGGGCGTCGAGCATTAGCAAATAGCCGTCACGTCAATGGAGCCTGAGTCGCACAAAAGTTTGCACCTTCGCCGAGTCGGGCGCATCATATCGGACCTAGCCGCCCAAGGAGAGGCCAATTTCCGGGAGGTACCAACATGACTGTAGCTGTCATTCTCACCCGAAAGGGACGCGACGTCGTTACGACAACGCCTGACAGCCTTATGTCTGACGTTTGCAACCTGCTTGAGACCAAAGGCATTGGCGCCGTCGTTATCAGTCACGGCGGGGAAAAGGTGGATGGCATCTTTTCCGAACGTGACTTCGTGCGCGCCATCGCTCGACAGGGGGCGTCGGCGCTTGAACGGCCCGTTCGCGATTACATGACCCAGAATGTCGTCACGTGCGAGCCTGACGACAAGATTGCCGAGGTGATGCAACGGATGACCCAAGGCAAATTTCGTCATATGCCAGTTGTGGAGAACGGCAGACTTGCCGGGATCATCTCGATTGGTGACGTGGTGAAGCACCGTATCGCCGAGGCCGAAGCCGAAGCGATGGCCATGCGCGAGTACATCACCGCCTGAGCTTCGGGCTTGAGCGTACGCGGCTTCACGCCCGTTCGGCGCGCCCGAGTGTTTCGACGGCCTCGGAGAGCTCTTCGAGGGCGCGTTCGGCTGCCTCGATGCCACCGGCGATCGCTTCCCTGGCCCGATGGAACTCGAACAGGCCGATCTTGCGCATACGCGGTGAAATGTTCACGTCGGGCGGGTCGCCGCCCAGTCGTGCCCGTGAAATGCGGTCCTGGGTAATGTTGAAGGCGTCGATCATCACCGAGGAAATGCCCGGCGCGCCGTCGCGGTGACCGAACATCTGCCGGCGGACCATGCGCCCGGCGGACTGGGGAGGCGCGGGCGTATCCGGCCCGTCGTCCTCTTCGGCCTCATCCCAGTAGGGCTTGACCGAACCGCGGCCGAACACGTCGGAGTGCAGGTTGACCGCGATGACGAGCCGCGCGCCCATGGCCCGGCAGACGGAGACCGGAATCGGATTGACCAGCGCGCCATCGATCAGCCACCGGTTGGCCAGCTTGACCGGCTTGAAGACGCCCGGAAGCGCGTAGGAGGCGCGCATCGCATCGACGAGGCGGCCCTGTGACAGCCAGATCTCGTGACCCGTTCCCAGCTCGGTGGCGATGGCGCAGAATTTCTTTGGCAACGAATCGGTCTTCGTATCACCGAACTCCTTGCCGAGAAGATCGCTCAGTTTGCTGCCGGTGATGAGGCCGGAGCCGCCAAAATTGAGATCCATCAGGCCGAACATGCGGCGTCGGCTAAGGCCGAGCGCGAACTCTTCCAGCCCGTCCAGCTTTCCCGCCGCGTAACAACCGCCGACCACCGCTCCGATCGAGGTTCCGGCGATGATGTCGGGGGCGTAGCCGGCCGCTTCCAATGTTCTCAGAACGCCGATATGGGCCCAGCCGCGCGCGGAACCACCACCCAGCGCCACGCCGATCGTCGGGCGCGGTTCGGCCCGCGGTTTTTCCGGGTTCGGCGTTCCCGGGTTCGGTTCTTCCGGGCGAGGGTTCGTATCCGGCGATTTGTCGTTCGTCGGTGCGGGTCGCACCCGTCGTGTTACGGCCTGGAACAAGACGCCCCCTCAGGACCTGAAATCGCTTCGTCAGTCCGTTCCGAGTCTGCCGACGCGATGATGACGCGATCACGTCGGACAGTGAGCAAGTAATTGCGCCAGTACGGTGGCGCAATCAGCACTTCAGACAATCAAATACAGCAAAAGGTGTGATCAAGCGGTGAATCGGATGCGATTCAGCTTCCGGACGGCTCATCGAAGCGCAGGACTGTGTTTTCTGCCGGCGCGGAGCCGAGCGGAACGCTGCGATAGAAGCAGGAGCGTCGGCCGGTATGGCAGCTTGCGCCGGAACCGCCGACCTCGACCTTGATCCAAACGGCGTCCTGATCGCAATCGACGCGCATTTCGACAATCGTCTGGACCGAGCCGCTGGTATCGCCCTTGCGCCACAGTTCCTGGCGCGACCGGCTCCAGTAGTGCGCGATGCCGGTCCCGATCGAAAGCGCAAGCGCTTCGGCGTTCATGTGGGCGAGCATCAGAACCTCGCCGGACGTCGCATCGGTGACGATGCAGGTAACGAGGCCGTCGGGGCCGAATTTGGGCGTCAGCCGGACGTCGGATTCCAGGTTGGCTTTGTCGCCGGGCGTTGGGAAGAGGGTGCTCATGGCGGTGAGACAAAGCCGCCGGCGGACGGAATGTCAATCGGGCGGGTCTTGTTCGCGGTCACAGCTGGCTTGGGCCCTAAATCAAAGTCCAGGGCACGAATCTTTTTGTTTGGCTTGGGCTGTGCCAGAAACCGCAACTGCGTGTCCCCGACTTGATCCGGGACCCATACCGCCATCGCTCGTGGCGAAATGTTCGCCGTTGAACCGCTCAGTTATTGCGGATGAGGCGCAGGAACCGGTCCTGTTCGTCGGGATCGTCACGGAACTGGCCGGTGAACTGCGTGGTCAGTGTCGATACGCCGTGCTTCTGGACGCCGCGCAGGCTCATGCACATGTGCTGGGCCTCGATCAGGACGGCAACGCCGCGCGGCTGAAGCACTTCATCGATCGTTGTGGCGATCTGGGCCGTCAGGTTTTCCTGGGTCTGCAGGCGCTTTGCGTAGATGTCGACGACGCGGGCGAGCTTGGAAAGCCCGACGACACGGCCCGACGGGTAATAGGCGATGTGTGCCGCGCCAACGAACGGCAGCATGTGGTGCTCGCAATGCGACTGCAGCGGAATGTCGCGCAGGAGCACGATGTCGTCGTAGCCGCCAACTTCCTCGAAGGTTCGCGACAGGGCCTCTATGGGGCACTCGAAATAACCGCCGTAGAGTTCCTCGAACGCCTTGACGACACGGCGTGGCGTGTCGACCAGGCCCTCGCGCTTGGGGTTGTCGCCGGTCCAGGCGAGAAGGGTGCGCACCGCGGCCTCTGCCTGCTCGCGGCTCGGACGGCCCGAGGCGTCACGCTCACGCGTCTCGACCGACTGCACCGGCAGATTGCGGAAAATCGCGTCCATCGAGTTTTTGCCGGAGCCTTCGGGCATGTTTTTCAGCACCTTTCAAGAGTTCGTTTCAGCCAGCATTGCTGGGTACGGTGCACCGTAACGATTGGATCGACTATAAGGCGATTTTCTGCCGATTCCATAAACGTCTTGTCGTCGCGACCGTCTGTTTCGATATATAGGGACGAAACACCCCCGGCAAGGTTGCCAGATTCGTGCACGGAAACGGGACTTGCCTTGCCGGCGACAATGAACCTTTGATTGGCTGATGCTCGACGATATCTACAACAAGCGAATCCTGGGACTGGCCGGCAATATCCCGCGGCTCGGCCGGCTGTCCGATCCCCACGGAACGGCGACGGCACATTCGAAACTGTGTGGCTCGACAGTCACCGTCGACGTCAAGATGGACGGCGACACCGTGTCGGATTTCGCCCATGATGTGAAGGCGTGCGCGCTTGGCCAGTCTTCTTCGTCAATCATGGCCAGCCACGTGATCGGCGCGACGCTGCCGGAACTCGTCGAGCTTCGCGACACGATGCAGGCGATGCTCAAAGAGAACGGTCCGCCGCCCGGTGGCCGCTGGGCCGATTGCGCGGTGCTGGAGCCGGTGCGCGATTTCAAGGCCCGTCATACCTCGACCATGCTGACCTTCAATGCCACTGTCGAGGCGGTAGAGCAGGCGCTCGTCCGACAGAGGGAACAGCAAAAAAAGGAGTCTGCAGTCTGAGCGATCGATCCGGCGCCTTGCCCGGGTTTGTGTCGCGGGCCGCTGGCCTGGTCCTGATCGGTCTGATCCGGATCTACCGCTATACGCTGTCGATGCTGATTGGCCGGCGCTGCCGCTATCTGCCGACGTGCTCGGAATACAGCGAAGACGCGATCAGGCGCTACGGCGCTTGGCCCGGACTGTGGATGGGGATAGCCCGATTTTCCCGTTGCAACCCCTGGGGCTCTTCCGGCTTCGATCCGATCCCCGGCGCCTTGCCGGAAAATGCCCGCTGGTATAAGCCGTGGCGCTACGGTCGCTGGAGCGGCCGGCACATCACGCTCCGCCCCGATTCCGAGTAGATCCGCGGAGTAGACGAACAAGCCGCTTACCTGCGTGGTTTGCAGGAGTTGAGCAGGAGAAGACGATGATTACACTCACATTCCCCGACGAATCCAAACGCGAATTTCCCGACGGCGTCACGGGCGCCGAGGTTGCCGAGGGCATCTCCAAGTCGCTTGCCAAGAAGGCGATGGTGGTGAGGCTGGACGGCAAACTGGCCGACCTCGCCGAGCCGATCACACAGGACGCTCGCATCGAGATCGTGACCCGCGATCAGGCGGACGCGCTTGAGATCATCCGGCACGATTGCGCACATGTGCTCGCCGAAGCCGTGCAGGAGCTGTTTCCGGGCACGCAGGTGACGATCGGGCCCGTGATCGACAACGGATTCTATTACGATTTCGCCCGCGACGAGCCGTTCACGCCGGACGACTTCCCGAAGATCGAAGCGAAGATGCGCGAAATCATCGGCCGCGACGCCGCCTTCACCAAGAAGGTCTGGGACCGGGAAGAGGCGCGGCGCTATTTCGGCGAGAAGGGCGAGGCCTACAAGGTCGAACTGATCGACGCGATTCCTGCCGACCAGAACATCAATTTCTACAGCCAGGGCGAGTGGACGGATCTGTGCCTGGGTCCGCACGGGCCGTCGACCGGCAAAGTCGGCAACGCCTTCAAGTTGCTGAAGCTCGCGGGCGCCTACTGGCGCGGCGATTCCAACAATCCGATGCTCCAGCGCATCTACGGCACGGCCTGGGCCAACGACAACGACCTGAAGGCCCATCTGACGATGCTGGAGGAGGCCGAAAAGCGCGACCATCGCCGGCTAGGCCGCGAGATGGACCTGTTCCACTTCCAGGAAGAGGCGCCGGGCGCGGTGTTCTGGCACGCCCACGGCTGGACGATGTTCCAGGCGCTGATCGCCTACATGCGCCGGCGCCAGGCCGAGGGCGGCTTCGTCGAGGTCAATACGCCCGACATGATGGAACGCAGCCTGTGGGAGACGTCCGGTCACTGGGAGAAGTTCGGCGAGAACATGTTCACCACGATCACGCCGGACGAGCGCGTGCATTGCTGCAAGCCGATGAACTGTCCGGGCCATGTCCAGGTCTTCAAGAACGGCTTGAAGAGTTACCGCGACCTGCCTCTGCGTATCGCGGAATTCGGCAAGGTTCATCGCTATGAGCCGTCCGGTGCGCTGCACGGCCTGATGCGGGTGCGCCATTTCACCCAGGACGACGCCCACATCTTCTGCACCGAGGACCAGATCACCGAGGAATGCATCTCGGTCAACGCGCTGATCCTGTCGATCTACCGGGACTTCGGCTTCGAGGACGTGGTGATCAAGTTCTCGGACCGGCCGGAAAAACGTGTCGGTTCGGACGGGGTGTGGGACAAGGCCGAGGACGCCTTGAAGAAAGCCTGCGAGGCCGCCGGCATCGCCTGGGAGCTCAATCCGGGTGAGGGCGCCTTCTACGGGCCGAAGCTGGAATATGTGCTGCGCGATGCCATCGGCCGCGACTGGCAGTGCGGTACCCTGCAGGTCGACTTCAATCTGCCCGACCGGCTCGGCGCGTTCTTCATCGGCGCCGATGGCGAAAAGCACGTGCCGGTCATGCTGCACCGGGCGATGTTCGGTTCGCTGGAGCGCTTCATTGGCATACTGATCGAGAACTATGCCGGCCATTTGCCGCTTTGGCTGTCGCCGGTGCAGGCCGTGGTGGCGACGATCACATCGGACGCCGACGACTACGCCAAAGAGGTGCAGGCCAAGCTGGAGGCCGCGGGCATCCGGGCCGAGATCGATCTGCGCAACGAGAAGATCAACTACAAGGTGCGCGAGCACTCGCTTGCCAAGGTGCCGATCATCGTCGTATGCGGCAAGCGGGAGGCCGAGGAGGGCACGGTGAACGTCCGCCGGCTCGGCTCGAAGTACCAGTCGCCGATGCCGCTCGACGAGGCGATTACGGCCTTCCTCGATGAGGCCACGCCGCCGGACCTGAAGCGGGCGGGTATTTCGCTGGCCGCCTGAGACGGGGCGGCCTGAGACGGACTGGCAAAAGTTGCGAGAT
>CAJQNW010000011.1 GCA_905479765.1 uncultured Tepidamorphus sp.
AACTTCAAGCGAAACTCCCCCTTCTTCGGGTGCTTCGCGCTCTTGACATTGACGCCGTACGCGACGCTTCCATCCGGGTTGATCGCGGCGAGTCCGCCGGTCTTGTTCGCTCCGGCTTCCAGCTTCGGCGCGCCGATGGCCCCTTCGAACGCCGTTCCCGGAGTCCGGTCGGTGCCGGCATCCTGCGCGGCGCTGCTGGCAAGTGACATCGCGCTTGCCAGTACGACGAGACCGGCTTTCAGTATTCCAGAATTCATTGTGCTCCCCTGGGTTTTGACGCGGCGATTCTTCAGTGCCTATCGTAAGGACACACTGTTACAATCGAAAGCCCCGGCGGCCAGTCCGAAGTGACATCGAACAGCGCCGTTCAGTCGGAGTTCCGCGCCGGCCAATACTGGATGAACATTCTGGAGGCGATGATGAGTTGGATGCCCGACAAGGATCCCGTGCTCGGAGATCCGCGGTCCTGCGACGCGCTGGACCTGGTGATTGTGCCGCGCGTGCGCGACCTCGGCGGCTTCAATGTGCGGCGCGCCCTTCCGCACGGCAAGCGCCAGATGGTCGGTCCCTTCATCTTCTTCGATCAGATGGGGCCGGCCCAGTTTCTCGCAGGCCAGGGCATGGACGTGCGCCCGCATCCCCATATCGGGCTTGCCACCGTCACCTACCTGTTCGACGGCCGCGTCATGCACCGCGACAGCGAGGGCAACGCGCTGGAGATCACGCCGGGTTCCATGAACCTGATGACGGCCGGGCGCGGTATCGTTCATTCCGAGCGCACCCCCGCCGATCTGCGCGACGGCGGCGGCAACATGTACGGGATCCAGAGCTGGATCGCGCTTCCCGAGGCGCATGAGGAAACCGATCCGGGCTTCCAGCATTTCGACGACGCCAGCCTGCCGGCCATCGACTATGGGGGCATCACCGCGCGCGTCATTGCGGGCTCCGCCTTCGGCCAGACATCGCCGGTCGGCATGCTATCCGACTGGCTCTACGTGGAAGTCATCCTCGAGGATGGCGCCAGCGCGCCGCTCGACGCCGACCACGAGGAGCGGGCGATCTATGTGGTGGAGGGAACGGTCGAGGTCGCCGGCGACACGTTCGAGGGACCGCGCCTGCTGATCTTTCGCCCAGGAGACCGCATTACCGTGACGGCCTCGGGGCCTGCGCGCCTGATGTTCCTCGGTGGAACCGCGATGGAAGGACCACGTTACATCTGGTGGAATTTCGTCTCGTCGCGCAAGGAACGCATCGAAGAGGCCAAGCAGGACTGGAAGGCCGGCCGCTTCAGTCAGGTGCGCGACGAGACGGAATTCATCCCGTTGCCCGAGAACTAGGGCCTTTTCCGATCAGGTGGAAACACCTGATCGATAAGAAATGGCTCCGGATTCAAACACTTGAGCAGTTCCTTTTCGTTCAGATCGTTTCGATCTGAACGGGAAATGCTCTAGGTTCGTTCGGGTGATATAACGGCCCTGTCCGCAAGGTTATCGAGACCGGAGCGGATCAATAATCGAACGACAAGGGAGGACTGCCATGCCGGTCGGGCTTGTTCTGAGTATCATCGCCACGGATCGCCCCGGTCTGGTGCAGTCGCTGGCCGAGACGGTCGCCGACTACGGCGGCAACTGGATCGACAGTTCTATGTCGCGGCTCGGCGGCGAATTCGCCGGCA
The DNA here is from genome assembly GCA_905479765.1 of uncultured Tepidamorphus sp. GTDB lineage: Bacteria > Pseudomonadota > Alphaproteobacteria > Rhizobiales > Tepidamorphaceae > Microbaculum. Next base: position 1,676 of record CAJQNW010000011.1, read on the forward strand.
TTGTTCTCGTGGAGATCCCGGAGTCCTCCGTCGAGGCGCTGGAGGCCGCGCTGGCCGCGCTGGGCGAGACCGGCATCGCCGTCACGTCGCGGCGGTCCGACGGCACCGCGGCGCCGAAGGGTTATGCCGCGGTTCTGGAGCTGACTGGCGGCGATCATCCCGGCATCGTCCGCGATATTTCGGCGGCCCTCGCAAAACATGGCATCAGCATTGACGATCTGGAGACAAAGGTCTTCACGGGATCGATGTCGGGTGAAAAGCTGTTCTCGGCCCGCGCCCGCATCGTCATCCCGGACGATCTGAGTGCCGATGTGTTACGCGACGATCTTGAGGACATCGCCCAGGATGTCATGGTCGAGATCAAGCTGAAAGAAGCCGGGTAGGGGATGGCGCCGCAGATGATCACTCTCAAGACCTTCTACGACGAACATCCCATCAACGAGACCGAGATCATCGAAAAGCTCGAAGCCGATGGCATCGCTCGCGATGCTATCAAGGCCGAGGATCTCACCCGCTACGATCAGGATCACTACGGCGGTGTTTCGGCAACAGACGCCCTGGTCAAGGCGCTGGCGATGGAGCCTGGAATGCATGTGCTCGACATCTGTTCGGGCATGGGCGGCACGAGCCGGTATCTCGCCTACCGCTACGGGGTAACGGTGCTCGGTGTCGATATCACCGAATCCCGGGTCGAAGGCGCGCGCCGGCTGACTGAAATGGTCGGTCTCGATGGCAAGGTGATCTACGAGGTCGCGGATGCCTCTCGCCTCGATGTCGGGGAAGCGCGTTTTGATCGGGCGATCAGCCAGGAGGCTTTTCTGCATATCCCGGACAAGGAAGCCGCGGTCTCCGGATGTTTCCGCGCCTTGAAGCCGACCGGCGGCTTCGGGTTCACCGACTGGATCGCGACCGAAACCTTGAGCGACGATGCCCGCCGGTTCTTCGCCGAGACCTTCGCCGCGCCGCGCCTGATCGGCCTTTCGGAATATGGTGAGATGCTGGAAGCCGCCGGCTTCGTCGGGGTGCGTGCCGAAAACCTGTCGGAGGACTGGCGGGTGATCCTGACCGAGCGGCTGGAAATGTTCCGCTCGCTCGAAAAGGAAACGGTGTCCCGGTTCGGCCGGGAGCGCTTCGACACCTACATCCGAAATTACGAATTCTTCGTCGCGCAGATCACGGCCGGATCGCTGGGCGGCGCGCGGTTCGTCGCCTGGAAACACTAGCGGCCCACCCCAGCGGACCCCTAGATGATTTCGTCCTCGTCGAAGAGCGGCGCTTCCTCGAGTTGGCTGGTGAGGTTGTCCATGGCAGCTTCCGGATCGGCATGGCGGCGGACATCGGCGATGTGAAACAGTCCGTCGCCTTCGTTCACCACAGGCAGGTTCGTGCGCCCGAGGATCAGCCCCGGATAGTCGGCGACGACGTCGGTCTCGACCTCGCCAAACGGATCCGAGACCACGCCGAGCACATCGTTCGCCGCAACCGTTTCCCCGGTCGTCTTGAACGTACGCAGCAATCCGCCGGCGGGCGCGCGCAGCCAGTAGCTCTGCGACAATTGGATAGACGGGACCTTCTGGCGGGCGACGCCTTTGCCGGAGATCATGCCGAGCGTGCGCATGACGCGCAGGATACCGGTGACACCGACGCGCACGGCCAACTCGTCGAAGCGAAGGCCTTCGCCGGCCTCGTAGAGCAGGATATCGACGTCGTGCTGCCGCGCGGCCTCGCGCAATGAGCCTTCACGCAATTTCGAGGTGAGGATCACCGGCGCGCCGAACGCCTCTGCGAGCGCCATCGTATCCGGCTTTCTCGGTGAAACGCGGATCTGCGGCAGATTGGTGCGGTGGATCGCGGCCGAATGCAGGTCGATCCCGACGTCCGATCGCGCGACGATCTCCTCCATGAACAGATGGGCAAGCCGCGCGGCGAGCGAGCCCCTCGCGCTGCCGGGAAACGACCGGTTCAGGTCGCGGCGGTCCGGCAGGTAGCGGGAATGGTTCAGGAATCCGAACGCATTGACGATCGGTATCGCCAGCAACGTGCCCTTAAGCTTGGCGAGGTTTGGCGCGCGCAGCAGCCGGCGGACGATTTCGACCCCGATTACCTCGTCGCCATGCACCGCCGCGCTGACGAAAACGGTCGGACCCGGCCGGTTACCGTGAACGACATGCACGGACATGCTGACCGGCGTGTGGTCGGACAGCACGCTGACCGGCAGATCGACGGTCGCCTGCGTGCCCGCTGCAATGCGGTGCGCACCGATCGTGAATGCGGCGCGTTCCCCCATCAGCCCTTGCCCTTGGTCTTGGTCTTGCCGGGCTTCGCCTGGTTCTCAAGAAGCTCGATGATTCGGCCGGCGACGTCGATGCCGGTGGCCTTCTCGACGCCCTCCAGACCCGGCGTGGAGTTAACCTCCATCACGACGGGGCCGTGATTGGCGCGCAGCATATCGACGCCGCAGACGTTCAAACCCATGGCTTTCGCTGCCCGGATCGCCGTCGAACGCTCTTCTGGCGAGATCTTGATCGACTGGGCGCTGCCGCCGCGGTGCAGGTTGGAGCGGAACTCACCCTCCGCGCCGGTGCGTTTCATTGCCGCGACGACCTTGCCGCCGACAATGAGCGCGCGGATATCGGTGCCGCCGGCTTCCTTGATGAACTCCTGGACCAGGATATTCACGCCGGCGCCGCGGAACGCTTCGATCACCGACTTCGCCGAGCGCTCGGTATCGGCCAGAACGACGCCGATACCCTGCGTCCCTTCCAGGAGCTTGATGACGAGCGGAGCGCCGCCGGCCAGCTTCAGCACTTCCTCGGTCTGCTTCGGGTCGTGTGCGAAAGTGGTGACCGGCAGGCCGATGCCTTCGCGCGCCAGGATCTGCATGGACCGCAACTTGTCGCGCGAGCGGCCGATGGCGACGGATTCGTTCAACGGATACACGCCCATCATCTCGAACTGGCGCAGCACGGCGAGGCCGTAGAAGGTCACCGATGCGCCGATACGCGGAATAACGGCATCGTACAGCGGCAGCTTCTCGCCGTTGTAGTAGATCTCCGGACGCCGCGACGCGATATTCATGTAACAGCGCAGTGTGTGGATGATATCGAGTTCGTGCCCGCGCGCCTCGGCTGCCTCTTTAAGCCGCTGGTGCGAATACAGGTTCGGATTGCGGGCCAACATTGCGATTTTCATTGGTCGTTTCCCTGTTCAGAGGCGCTGTGCGCCATGATTTTCCCTCGCTTGAGGGTCCGTAGGAGCCCGCTCTCCGCGTCGATCGGGTGCTTCGCACGGGGGTCCGTGGGTGGCCCGGCCAGGAAAGAGCGCCCCGGATTGATCAGAAATCCATGGCCGCGGAGGGCGGTGCGGCCAAGCAGCAGGTCGAACTCCATGTTCTCCCGATCAGCGAGCGACACCTCTATGTGCCAGTGGCGATGGCCGAGAATCAGTGTCGTTTCGACGACATACCGGTCCTCCGGCACGCCGCCGGTATTCTTGATCGGACGCTGATCGAGCAGTCGCGCCGTATGCCTCAGCCCGCTGGTTTGACCCGGCAACGGCAGGCGGAAGCTCACGGCCGGATGGCCGTCCAGTTCTCCGACCTCGAGGTCGACGGCGTGCAGCGCCGAGGTGCGCGCGCCGGTGTCGACTTTGGCGCGAACCTGGGCGATCCCGAAATCCGGCAAGCCGGCCATTTCCCGCCAACCGATTTCGGTCATGAGGCGGGCCCGCTTGCCGCTCGTCTGTCTCGTCACGCGATGCTGTCCTCGTTGGCGCGGCGGTAGTTCACGAAGGTGTTGGCACTGAGCACCACGAAGAAGGTCTCCATGTCGACCAGCACGAAGCCGCGCTCCAGCATTTCCCGGCTGAGCTCCTTCACGTCGTCCTCATAGAGACGCCGCCGGCTCGCGAGTTCGCGCACCAGCTTCGCGGCGATCCGGTACCGGCCAGTCTTCTTGCCGCCGAAGGGACGGGCGTAGAGCTCGGCGAGCCGGTCCGCCACGACGATCATCGATTTGGCATTTTCGATCATGCCGATTCATTAAATAGACAAATTTATTTTGTCCATAGAAAATATAATTTGTCTTTTCATTTCCGCCAGCGATCGGTAGAAGGCCCTCCGCATCGCGGCGAATCCGACCCGCGAAAGGAGGCGTGATGTCCCAGACAGCCCCCGTCCCAGAAGCGGACGACATTGAAGTCCACGAGCGGCTGCGCGAGTTTCTCGCCGCAGGCGACGCCGGCGGCCTGGCAGCCGCGCTTGAACCGCTCGCATTGAGCGAAGCGCTGCGCGAAGTCCTCCACCTGAGTCCGGAGGACCGCGACCGCGTTCTGTCACTCATTCCAGCAGAACTTGCCGCCGAACTCGTCGAGGAGGCGCCGAACGAACTCGCGGTCGAACTGGTCGAGCGTCTTGAGGTCGAGAAAGCCGCCGAGATCATCGACGAGCTGGATTCCGACATTCAGGCCGATGTCATCGGGGAACTCGATACGGAGGACGCCGAGGCGATCCTGGCCGAGATGGACGCCGATGACGCCGCCGACGTCCGCCGCCTGGTCGAATATGACGACGACACGGCAGGCGGCCTGATGGTGGCGGAAGCCTTCACCTTCCGGGAGACCGAAACGGTCGGCGCGGTTCTCCGCCGGCTCGCCTCCGAAGAGGAGGATTTCGAGCGCTACCGTGGCCAGCATCCCTACATCGTCGATGAGGATTTCCGGCCAATCGGGGTGGTTTCCCTGAGGAACCTGCTGACGGCGAAGCGCGGATCAAAGCTGACGGACATCATGGCGCCGCCCATCGTCGTCCCTGCGGCCACGCATCTCGACGAACTCCGCGACCTGTTCGACGAGCATCCGTTTCTCGGCATGCCGATCGTCGAGGCGGATGGCCGGCTCGTCGGCGTCCTGTCCCGATCCGCCGTCGACACCGCCGCACTGGAGCGCGCCGAATCCGAGAGCATGAAGCGCCAGGGCGTCGTTGGCGACGAACTGCGTTCGATGCCGCTTGCGATCCGCTCGCGCCGCCGGCTTGCCTGGCTGTCGGCGAACATCGTGCTCAACATTATCGCCGCGAGCGTCATTTCGGCCTACGAGGCGACCCTTGCCGCCGTCATCGCGATTGCCGTGTTCCTGCCGATGGTATCCGACATGAGCGGCTGCTCCGGCAACCAGGCTGTCGCCGTGACCATGCGCGAGCTTTCGCTAGGTCTCGTCCGACCGATCGACGCGCTGAGGGTCTGGTACAAGGAAGTCTCCATCGGCCTCATCAACGGCGCGGTGCTGGGCTTACTCATCGGGCTGGTGGCCTGGTTCTGGAAGGGCAATCCCTACCTCGGCCTGGTCATCGGGCTCGCGCTGGCGCTCAACACGGTCCTGGCCGTCTCGATCGGCGGTGTCGTGCCGTTGCTGCTGAAGCGATTCGGGCAGGATCCGGCCGCGGCAAGCGGCCCGCTGCTGACTACCGTAACCGATATGGCCGGGTTTTTCCTTGTTCTCAGCCTCGCCACGGCCTTCATGCCGCTGCTCGTCTAGCCGGCCGCTTGCCGCTAGCGGGCATGGAAATAGTGGCAAGATGGATTACGAACTGGAATACCGGACTGATGTGCCCTAAATGGCCGAGCCGGTGACGATCTTCCCTCGACAACTAAACCGTCCATGCAGAACATCATATCCATTGCCAACCTGTCCAAGACCTATGCATCCGGCTTCTCGGCGCTGAAGGGCGTGGATCTGAACATCCGCGACGGCGAGATATTCGCGTTGCTCGGGCCCAACGGCGCCGGCAAGACGACACTGATTTCGATCGTCTGCGGTCTGGTCAATGCCAGCGGCGGTTCGGTGACCGCGGGTGGCCACGATATCGTCCGGGATTACCGCGCCGCCCGCTCGCTGATCGGCCTCGTGCCGCAGGAACTGACCACTGACGCCTTCGAGACGGTCTGGGCGACGGTGAACCTCAGCCGCGGCCTGTTCGGCAAGCGCCGCGACCACGCCCATGTCGAGAAGCTGCTGAAGCAGCTGTCCCTGTGGGACAAGAAGGACGAGAAGATCGTCACCCTGTCGGGCGGCATGAAGCGGCGTCTGATGATCGCCAAGGCGCTGTCCCACGAGCCGCGCATCTTGTTCCTCGACGAGCCGACCGCCGGCGTCGACGTAGAGCTGCGTCGTGACATGTGGAACATCGTGCGGGAACTGCGCGCCGACGGCGTCACGGTGATCCTCACCACCCATTACATCGAGGAGGCCGAGGAGATGGCCGACCGCATCGGCGTCATCAACAAGGGCGAGCTGATCCTGGTCGAGGAGACCGCCGCGCTGATGAACAAGCTCGGCAAGAAGGCCCTGACGCTGCAGCTTCACTGCCCGCTCGACGCCATTCCCGACACATTGTCCGGCTATGCGCTCGAGCTGTCGGCCGATCGCACCGAATTGACCTACACCTACGATACACAAGGCCAGCGCACCGGCATCACGTCGCTTCTGACGGATCTCGCCGCCGCCGGCATCCGGTTCCGCGACCTGCACACTGAGCAGAGTTCGCTGGAGGAAATCTTCGTCAGTCTGGTGAGTGAGCGGACATGAACCTCAGAGCCGTCCAGTCGATCTATCTCTACGAGATGCACCGCACCTGGCGTACGCTTTGGCAGAGCGTCGTCTCGCCGGTCATCTCCACCTCGCTGTATTTCGTCGTCTTCGGCGCGGCCATCGGGTCGCGCATCACCGAGATCGACGGCATCAGCTACGGCGCCTTCATCGTGCCGGGGCTGATCATGCTGTCGCTGCTGACCCAGTCGATCTCGAATGCGTCCTTCGCGATTTATTTCCCGAAGTTCGTCGGCACCATCTACGAGGTGATGTCGGCACCCGTCTCCTATTTCGAGATCGTGCTGGCCTATGTCGGCGCGGCCGCCACCAAATCGATCATCCTGGGCCTGATCATCCTGGCGACTGCCCACCTGTTCGTGCCGCTGCACATCGAGCACCCGGTCTGGATGCTGGTGTTCATGGTGCTGACCGCGTTCACCTTTTCGCTCTTCGGCTTCATCATCGGCATCTGGGCGGGCAGCTTCGAGCAGCTGCAGATCGTGCCGCTGCTGATCATCACGCCACTGACGTTCCTGGGCGGCAGCTTCTACTCGATCAGCATGCTGCCGCCACTGTGGCAGAAGATTTCTCTGGTCAACCCGGTCGTCTATCTTGTCTCCGGCTTCCGCTGGAGCTTTTTCGAGCATTCCGACGTCGGCGTCGGCATCAGCCTGGCGATGACTCTGGCTTTCCTTGCCGTTTGTCTCGCGATCGTCAGCTGGATGTTCAGGACGGGCTACCGGCTGAAAACCTGAGGCGTGCTCGCAGAATCTCCTAGTCCCGGCCGGCGTCCATGATGGCGACCGCAAGCCTCTCGGGCCCGGTGAAGCAGAGTTCGTGGCTGCCGGATACCTGAACCAGCCGGAACAGGCCGAGTTTCTCCGACAGGCGCGGATGCCAGCCGAGGCTCTGCGGCAGCGCAGTGTCCTCCGTGCAGTTGATGTAGGACTTGGCGATCTGCATTTCCGCCGGATTGGTCTCAAGCGAAATCGCGTCGGTGAACGTCGCGTAGGGGTGCACGTTCAGCTTTCCGTAGGTGCTCTCGGCCTCTTCGAGGCTGCCGTCGTTGATGAAGGCGTCCCGCCAGATGGGGAAAGGCATCGCCACGCCGTTGTCCTGGCTCTGGCTCGCGATCGAGTCAAACAGGGCGATATAATGCGGTGGCACCATGTCGTTCAGGCACTCGCCGTCGTTCGGCACAAAGGCATTCCAGTAGATCAGCCGTCGTAGTCTCGCCGCGGCGCGGTCGGCGACGCCCGTGATGACCATTCCGCCGTAGCTGTGGCCCAGCAGGATGACGTCGCTCAGATCGTTGTCTTCGAGATATTTGACGATCGACGAGATCGCCGCATCGAGCCCGGACGTGCGCGGGTCGCCGGGATTGTTTCCCGCGATGGTTGGACAGTACACGGTGTGTCCCTTGGCGCGGATGAAGTCCGCCACCGGCTCGAACAGGTCGCCGGTGTGCCAGGCGCCATGGACAAGTACGTAAATGGCCATTGTTTTGTTCCCTCGATATTGTTGTGGCTTTCGGAGACTTCGTTGTAGCGTTCGGATGCTACTGACCTGCGGGAATGCCGAACAATGGCTGAGAACGCACAAACCTTGGCTGGGACTGAACAGTCTGTCGTTCCGCGTATCTGGCGGACGGCGGATGTTGCCGAAGAAGAAGCGTTCGAGTTTTACAGGGACGGGATCTGCTCCGCGTTCATGCCGCTGCGCCCGGAACTCGACCGTCCGATGCGCCGCTCGTTCCGGGCCGATGTCCGCTCCTACGAGATTTGCGAGAGCACCCTGAATCTGGTCACGGCGCATTCCCACAACGTGCACAAGGGGCGCGGCGAGATAGCGGCATCGCCGCAGGAGTGCTTCTACGTGAATTACCAGGTCAGGGGCTGCTGCGAGATCTCGCAGCGCGGCAGGACCGTGGCGTTGCATCCGGGCACCGTGGGGATATTCGACAGCGGCGCGAGTTTCCATCTGAACCACGAGAAGTCCCCGGTGCTGACGGTGGCATCTCTCATGGTGCCGAAGCAGGTGCTGCGGGCAAACGGTCCCGCGGTTGGGGAACCCGAACCGGCATTGCTCTCGGCGCACGGCGTCTACGGGCCCCTGATCGCCGAATCGATGAAGTCTCTGACCGAGTGTCTGCCGTGGGCGTCCCAGGCGGATGTGGCCGAACTGAAGGCGATCGTCGTGCATCTGATCGGCCTGGCCGTTTCGGCCGACGGGGCCGGCACCCCTTCCGGCGATCGGCCTCAGGCTCAACTATGCCGGATAAAGGGTGTTATTCGCGCGCGGTGCGGCAAGCCCGGCTACAGCGTGGCGGAATGCGCCGCCGAGGTCGGGCTGTCGGAGCGCTACATTCACCGTCTGTTCGAACTGGACGAGGACAGGTTCGGCACGTTCCTCCTCGCCGAACGGCTGAACAGCGCCGCGCGCATGCTGAATAGTCCCGCGCATGCCTGCAAATCGCTGTCGGTGATCGCCATGGAATCCGGCTTCCGCGACCAGTCCCACTTTTTCCGGACGTTCCGGCAACGATTTGGTATGACGCCGCTCGCCTGGCGGACGATGGGGCAGGCCCCCGGCGGGATGAGCCACTAGCTGGCCGATCGCCCGCCAAGGCTTTGGATTCGACTGCATTCTTGGGAAAAAAGCGATGTACCAGCCGCCGCAGTTTCGCGAAGACCGTCTCGACGTCCAGCATGACCTGATCCGCGCCCATCCGCTTGGGCTGCTGATCACCGCGGGCCCGAATGGCCTGATGGCGAATCCGATCCCGTTCCTTGTCTACGCCGATGCCTCCGAAAGGGGCACGTTGCGCGCTCATCTGTCGCGCGCCAACGGCCAATGGCAGGAACTTGGTGCGGTCGAGGAATGCCTTGTCGTGTTCCAGGGGCCGCAGGACTACGTGACGCCGTCCTGGTATGCGACCAAGCGAGAAACCGGCAAGGTGGTGCCGACGTGGAACTATGCCACCGTCCACGCCTGGGGCCGTCCGCGCGTGATCGAGGATGCCGAATGGCTGCGCCGGCAGATCGATGACCTGACCCTGTCGCGTGAGCAGGTTCGCCCTGAGCCCTGGCAGGTCGACGACGCGCCGGCCCCCTTCGTTGCCGCGCAAATCAAGGGAATTGTCGGGGTGGAGATCCCGATCGACCGCATCGAGGGCAAGTGGAAGGTCAGCCAGAACCGTCCCGAAGCCGACCGGCTTGGCGTCTGGGAAGGGTTTCGCGAAGAGGGCGGCGATAGCGACGAGATGGCCGCGCTCGTGCGCGAACGGGGCGGATTGGGGGAGAATTGAACCCGTTTCCCGAGTAAACCGGGTGACGGTTCGGACGATCGCGGGATGAGATCGCATTGTCGCGCTCTACCACGCTTCCCACTCCGTCATCTGCGTGGTAATCACCCACGCCAATCTTTTCCCTCTGACCGCGATTCGCCGGCTGGGGCTCCAGAAGCCCGTCCGCTGCGCATTCGCTTTTCCGGGAGTTGGCTATGACGGGTGCAAATGACTACAGTGACGGCTCGGCGCTAGGGCCGGTCGCGCTTACCTTCGACGACGTTCTCCTGAAGCCCGCCCATTCCGAGGTGATGCCCGGAGACGTCGATACGGCAACGCGGCTGACGCGGTCGATTTCCCTGAATATCCCGATCCTGTCTTCGGCCATGGACACGGTCACCGAGTCGCGGCTGGCGATCGCCATGGCCCAGGCGGGCGGCATCGGCGTCATCCACCGCAACCTCGAGCCCGACCAGCAGGCCGAGGAAGTCCGTCAGGTCAAGAAGTTCGAATCCGGCATGGTGGTGAACCCGGTCACCATCACCCCGCAGGAGACCCTGGCCGACGCGCTGGAAATGATGCGCCGCTACGGCATCTCGGGCATCCCGGTCGTCGAGCGCAACGCCGACGGCGAGCAGCAGCGCCTCGTCGGAATCCTCACCAACCGCGACGTCCGTTTCGCCTCCAATCCCGACCAGCCGGTCTCCGAGCTGATGACCCGGGAAGACCTGGTCACGGTGCGCGATACCGTCAACAAGGACGAGGCCAAGAAGCTTCTCCACCAGCACCGCATCGAGAAGCTGCTGGTCGTCGACGAGAACTATCGCTGCGTCGGGCTCGTAACCGTGAAGGACATCGAGAAGGCGCGGCTGAATCCCAACGCCGTCAAGGACGAGCAGGGCCGCCTGCGCGTCGCCGCCGCCACCACCGTCGGCGACGAGGGTTTCGCCCGCTCCGAACAGCTGATCGATGCCGGCGTCGACGTCGTGGTGGTCGATACCGCTCACGGCCACTCCCAGCGCGTGCTGGACTCGGTCAACCGTATCAAGCGGCTATCCAATGCGGT
>CAJQNW010000012.1 GCA_905479765.1 uncultured Tepidamorphus sp.
TGCGTTCGCTGGTTTCTGTCAGCCGCACGGCTTCCGCTTGAACTCTTCGGTGAATGTCCGTCTCTCGCGTTTGCCCATCGGGTCCTCCTGTCGCGTCCTGCGATATCAGAAAGTCCCCTCCACTTTTCCCGGGCAAGTCCACTTGTTCGTCGTCTTGCTCATAGACCCTTCCTCTCAGGAGCGGGCCCCGCCGACAATCCCGGGGCGGTTCACGCCGCCGTGCGTGTGTCGACCACGTGGTGAAGGGCCTCGGCGTCTCGATGAGCCGGGCGTGCCGCGTGGTCGGCCAGCACCGCTCCACCCAGCGCGAGACGCGGCAGGGCCGACAAGGCGAAGATGCGCTGACCAAAGCGATTACCCGCCTTGCCGAGCAGTACGGCCGTTACGGCTACCGCCGGATCACCGCGCTGCTGAACGCTGAAGGTTGGGTGGTGAACGTCAAGCGCGTCTATCGGATATGGCGGCGCGAGGGGCTCAGAGTGCCAATGAAACAACCCAGGCGCGGGCGTCTGTGGCTCGCCGATGGATCGTGCGTTCGGCTTCGGCCGATGCACCCGAACCACGTCTGGTCTTATGACTTCGTCCAAGATCGCACCCTTGATGGCAAGCCGTTCCGGATGCTGGTCGTCATCGATGAACACACCCGCGAGTGCCTGGCGATCGAGGTCGACCGAAAGCTCAACTCGCAGCGTGTGCTGGATACGCTTGCCGATCCGTTCGTCACGCACGGTCCGCCTGAGCCCATACGGTCCGACAATGGGCCTGAGTTCATCGCCACCGAGCTGCGAGACTGGCTCGGCAGGCTAAACGTGAAGACGCTCTTCATCGAGCCCGGAAGCCCGTGGGAAAACGGCTACTGCGAGACCTTCAACTCCAGGCTCAAGGACGAACGCTGAACGGGGAAATCTTCTACACGCTGCGGGAGGTCCAGGTGCTGATCGAGTGGTGGTGCCGCCACTACAATCGCCTCCGGCCAAACTCCTCGCTCGGCTACAAACCGCCGGCACCACAAGCCGTCTTGCCCGTACCATCATGGCCGCCGTACCCTGTCGCCGCGTCGGCACATCCGCCGACTTAAACCGCCGGTCTCTAACTTACAGGTCTGGCCACATCGATGGGGCAGGCCAATCGCGATGCCGTCTGGAGAGGGCGGCAACCATCCCATCTATTCAGACAGCGCTCCGCTCGCCTCATTTTGGCAGCCCCGCTTGCCTGACCGTCCTCAACATCCAGCGCCGAAACGCCAGCACTTTTGGGAGATGCCTCTTTTGTTCGGGATAGACGAGGTAATAGGCGAAGCGGCTTTTTACCACGACATCGAACGGTGTTATTAGACGCCCGGCGGCGACGTGATCGGCCACGACAAATTGAGGGACGACCCCAATTCCCATACCCGCGAGCGATGCCTCTATAATCATCGAGTAATGCTCAAAGCGCGGCCCGCGTAACGCGTTCATGTCCGACAACCCAGCCGCGGTTAGCCAATCAAGCCAAGCGTCCGGTCGTGTGGTCTGCTGAAGCAGCGTTACGTTTCGCAGATCCTCGATCGTACGCAGATTGTTTGCGGCCGCAAATTGCGGCGTGCAAACGGGAAAAAGAAGCTCCCACATCAAAAAATCAGCAATCGCGCCGGGCCACGACGGTTCACCATAGTAGATGGCGACATCAATGTTCTCGGCGATCATGTTGAACGGCCTGTTATTGTAGGTCGTGAGATTGAACGCTACGTCAGGGTGGGAGCTTGCGAACGAGACCATCCGACGTGAAAGCCAGTGAGAGGCTAATGTCACAAGCGCCGCAATGTGGAGCACGTCGCCTGTTTTCGCTGTAAGCATCGCAAGGGTCGCCGCCTCGGCCTGGTTCAGGGCGTCGCGAATTTCCGATGCGTAGATGGCCCCTGCTTCCGTCAAAACGACCCGTCGCCTTACCCGTTCGAACAAGCGCGTGCCCAAGAACTTCTCCAGCTGGGCGATCTGCTTGCTGACGGCACTTTGCGTCATGCCGAGTTCCTCCGCCGCCTGGGTGAAAGCTTCGTGTCGGGCAGCCGCTTCAAAGGTGGCGAGCGCGCCCAAGCCGGGAAGCATCCGTGTCATCTCTGATATCCATGAGCAAAAGGAATGAATCCATTACATCGAAGTGATTGTGTCAAGGGTGAGAACACTGAATAGTTCGGCCGTGAGCGCACGTCTCGACTCGTAGGGCGGCGCCGAAACCAACATAAAATGGAAAAGTTCGTAGGGAGAGGTGAATGTTTAAAAATGCATGGTTCTCGGCGGTTTTTGTCTGTGGTCTAATGATACTTGTCCCCAATGCCCTTGCGGAGGAACCCGTAAGCATCGGCGTTCTCGCTGATATGGCTGGAACATCATCGGATATCGGCGGCATCGGATCTGTCGTTGCTGTCGAATTGGCGGTTGCCGATTTTGGGGGCAAAGTCGGCGGACGTGAGATCGTCGTCGTCTCGGCTGATCACCAGGCCAAGCCGGAGGTTGGAGCCGCAATCGCAGGCCGCTGGTATGATGTTGACAAGGTGGACGTCATCGTTGATCTGCCAGTCTCGTCCGTCGCCCTAGCCGTTCAGCGGGTCGCCCACGAGCGCAAAAAGGTAGTTATGGTAACTGCGGGCACTTCGGCTGTAATCACCGGGAAGTCCTGCTCGCCATACACGGTTCATTGGGCTGATGACACGAATGCCCTGGCAGAGGGAACATCCCGCGCTGTCGTACAAAGCGGCGGAACGACTTGGTTCTTTATCACGGCCGATTTTATTTTTGGCATTTCAATGGAACAGGCTGCGTCCAAGGTTATTACGGCGGCCGGCGGCGAGGTTTTGGGTACGATCAAGGCACCGCTGAACACAGCTGACTATTCGTCATTCGTTCTGCAGGCTCAAGCATCGGGCTCCAAGATCGTCGGTCTTGCCGTCGTTGGGACGGATTTTATCAACGCTGTGAGGCAGGCATCGGAGTTCGGTATCGTGGCCGCCGGACAGAAGCTAGTCGGGTTCCTGAACTACATCTCCGACATCCACAGCCTCGGGCTTGAAGTGAGTCAGGGCCTGCAGATCACCGAAAGCTTCTATTGGGACACCAATGACGAGACGCGGGAATTCGCGAAGAAATTCATGGAGCGCCGTAAAGTCATGCCAACGAAAGTCCATGCACAGAATTACGCGGCAGTGACGCACTATCTGAACGCGGTAGAGGCAACGGGAACGACCGATGCGGACAAGACGATGGCATGGATGAAGGAAAATCCGGCAGACTATTTTGGTCAGTCTGCTCAGATCCGCGAAGATGGGCGTGTTCTTTTTGATCTACGTCTCTACGAAGTAAAGGCACCGGACGAGGAGAAATACCCATGGGATTACTACAGCGAAATCGGTGTGCTCCCGGCAGACCAAGCATTTCGACCGATGGATCGCGAAGCCTGCACCTATCTGAACGCAGTCGCCAACTAGACACGTTAATGTTCGACTATAAAAATATTTGGAACCCCTCGCCATGCTAAAAGAAATTGAAAATGGCCGACACTCGGTTGAGGTCAGCGGGACTAAAATGGAGTTCCTAACCTTCGGAAAAGGCCGGCCTCTCCTGTTTCTCCACAGTGGGGAAGGTCCTGACATCCCTTCGGACGAATGTCTGCGATGCCTGGGGGCACATTTCCGCGTCATTGCGCCATGGCATCCTGGATTTGGACGAAACGAGCGGTCAAAAAACTTTCGGGATGTTGGTGATCTCGCTTACCTCTATCTCGACTTCGCCGAGGTGCTCGGATTGGCGGATGCGACACTCGTTGGTGCGTCATTCGGCGGTTGGGTTGCTGCGGAGATGGCTGTGCGAAACGCAAACGCATTCAACGCTCTCTCCTTGATAAGCCCACTCGGCATCAAGGTCCGCGACCGGGAATCCAGAGATATTGCGGATATCTTTGCCATGACCGATGCTGAGTTCGCTGAAATCGCTTATGCGGATCCCAAGTGTGCCGAATACGATCTCGACGCGCTTGGGGACGAGGATCTCGCCGGATACTTTCGGAGCCGGGAGTCTCTCGCTTTCTTTGGCTGGAAACCGTACATGCATAGTCCGCAACTGAGGCGCTGGCTACATCGTATTACAGTTCCGACATTGTTCATCGCCGGTTCCCAGGACCGCGTGGTTTGGGAAGGCTACCACGAAGCTTATAGCGACGCTGTCCGCGGATCAAGACTGACCAGGATCGCCAATGCGGGCCACTTTCCGCATCACGAGCGGCCGGGCGAAGTTGCCGACATTATTGCGCAGTTTTGCGGGTCTGATGCCTCCGCTGAAAGCGCCGCTTGATCAGGAACGCGATAGGGAGCGTCAACTATGCAAGTCTACCATTTCTCAGAAAATCCGTATCCGGACGCTTGGGACGCAGATCCATGTTTACGTGTCACATTGCCGAACCAGCACTTCGATCCGAAGGTCGGCGCGGATCTGATTAACCGCTATATCGACGAGTGGGTGCTATGCGACGAACTCGGATTGAACATCTGGGTCAATGAACATCACAGCACCGCGACGTGCCTCACCGCCTCGACGATGCTGCCACTCGCCATGCTTGCCCGAGAGACGAAGAAAGCGCGTCTTCTAACGCTCGGTGTCCCCATTGGAATGCGGATGGACCCCGTGCTTGCAGCGGAGGAACTTGCCTATATCGACGTCGTCTCCCATGGGCGGCTCGAAATGGGGCTTGTGCGGGGCTACTCCACCGAAGTCGCCCCAAACAACGTGAATCCTGCACACACGACAGAGCGTTTCTGGGAAGCACACGATCTCGTTATAAAGACCATGACTACCCACGACGGGCCGTTCAATTGGGAGGGGGAACATTTTCACTTCCGGCAGGTCAACATTTGGCCTCGTCCCTATCAAGAACCCCACCCGCCAGTATGGATCACCGGGTTTTCGCCTTCAAGCGCGCGGCCGATAGCCGAACGCGGCCATACCGTGGCGGCCGGTCTGAATGCAAGAATCAGCCGGGAGATTTTCAACGCTTACCGTCAGAGAACTAATGAACTTGGCCGTCCGGCGGCCCGTCAAGATCGGTTTGGATATCTGGCTCTTGTAGGTGTGGGCGAAACCGAAGAGGAAGGACATCGATTTGCCTCCCAGGTGAAAGGCTATCTCGAAACGACGGGTAGGGCTCCGTCACATTTTCTGAGCCCGCCAGGATACTTTCCCGTCTCCGCTAAGCTCAGTGAGTTCCGGCGTGCTCAGCAGGGGATCGCAGGCTCGATTTTTCAAACCGACCGAAAGGGAAACCCACTTCCGCATGCGACGGCTTCTATACCGCAACTGATCGATGCCGGTGTTGTTCTCGCGGGGAATCCGGACCAAGTTTTCGAGCAGATAAAGGACCTTTATGATTACACGGGTGGCTTCGGGCATCTGCTTGCGATGATGCAGGGCGGCCACCTGTCACACGACGACACCGTGAAGAGCATGTCTCTGTTCAGCCGCGAAGTGCTTCCGCGCCTGAAGGAATTCCTCGAGCCGCAAGAGGCGGAAGTACTAGAGCGCGTCCGCGAGCGGCCCCTCCCTGGTTAACATAACATACATCGCGTTCGCGCGGCACCCCGATGTCTGGAGAGATTGCATGAACAGTTTGAACCCTTCCCCCATAAATGTAGAGCGCGAGATAGGCTATCAAAGCACGGGTACTCGCGGCTACATGTCCGGTTTCGGCAATTCATTCGAGACTGAAGCTCTCGAAGGGGCCCTTCCGATCGGGCGCAACTCACCGCAGAAACCCAACTATGGGCTCTATGCCGAACAGCTCTCTGGTTCGCCTTTTATGGCTCCGCAGGCCACCAACCAGCGCTCGTGGCTGTACCGCATCTTCCCCACCGTGAAACACTCTGGACGCTACAAGCAAGTCGAAAAGGGTCTCATCCGCACCGCTCCCGTGGCTCGTGACGAGAGCGACGTTCCAATCGGCCAGTTGCGGTGGGATCCGACGCCGATCCCGGGCGATGATCTCACTTTCGTCAGCGGTCTTCGTACCATCACGACCGCCGGAGACTCTGACACGCAGGTCGGAATGGCGGCTCATCTGTCGCTTGTCACACGGTCCATGAGGAACGAGTATTTCTTCAATGCCGATGGCGAGTTGTTGATCGTTGCGCAGGAAGGGCGATTGCGGTTCTGTACCGAGTTCGGAATCATCGAGATCGAGCCGGGCGAGATCTGCGTCATCCAGCGCGGGATCATCTTCAAAGTCGAGCTCGTCGACGAGCCGGCCCGTGCCTATGTGTGCGAGAACTACGGCAGTGCCCTCACTCTCCCCGATCGCGGCCCGATCGGCGCTAACTGCCTGGCCAATCCCCGCGACTTCCTCACACCCGTCGCAGCATACGAGGACCGTAAAGAGTCCTCGATCTTGTTCGTAAAGTGGGGCGGCGAGCTTTACTCGACCGAGATTGGGCAATCCCCTCTCGACGTGGTCGCGTGGCATGGCAATTACGCGCCCTACAAATACAATCTGCGCCATTTCTCACCTGTGGGGGCCGTGCTCTTCGATCATCCGGATCCGTCAGTCTACACAGTTTTGACATCCCCTTCGGAGACCGCGGGCACCGCTAATGTCGATTTCTTGATCTTCTCAGAGCGATGGCAGGTCGCGGAGAACACGTTCCGGCCACCTTGGTATCATCGCAACCTGATGAGCGAGTTCATGGTGAACATCCACGGGCTCTATGACGCAAGACCGGAAGGCTTCGCGCCCGGGGGGATTTCGCTTCACAACCAGATGCTTCCGCATGGTCCAGATGCCGCAATCTTTCAGCGTGCGAGCAACTCCGAACTGAAGCCTTCGAAGATCTCGGGAACCATGGCCTTTATGTTCGAGACCCGCTTTCCACAGCGAGTGACAAAATACGCAGCCGAAAGCAACACGCTACAGGACAATTACGCCGACTGCTGGAAGGGGTTGAGCCGAAACTTCGACCCCAGCAAGCGCGATTTTAAGTAGCGAGAATAACAGATGAAACTTGGCTCTCTCAAATACGGCCGCGATGGCCGGTTGATCGTGGTCTCAGGTGATCTGACACGCATGGTCGAGGCGACATCCATCGCGCCAACGATGCAGGCAGCACTCGACAATTGGGACGATCTCCACCACCGTCTTTTGGAACTTTCACAGCAGCTTGAAATCGGTGCAGTTGCCTCTGCTGCCTTCGACGAACGTCTTTGCGCAGCGCCGTTGCCTCGTGCTTATCAATGGCTGGATGGATCGGCCTACGTCAACCACGTCGCATTAGTGCGGCAGTCGAGAGGGGCCGAGATCCCGAAGAGCTTCTGGACCGAACCGCTAATGTATCAGGGTGGATCAGATTCCTTTCTCAGCCCTCGCGAACCCATTGTCGGAGACAAGGCCTGGGGGATTGACTTTGAAGCCGAGGTTGCGGTGATCGTCGGCGATGTTCCCATGAACCCCACGCGCGAGCAGGCTGCTGCAGCGATTCATCTCATTGTGCTTGTGAACGATGTTTCCCTGCGCATCGTGCTGATGCAGGAGATCAAGAAGGAACTCGGATTCGTTCATTCAAAGCCGTCTTCCGCACTCTCACCGGTGGCGGTGACGCCCGACGAACTTGGCGACGCCTGGGATGGGGGTCGATTGCATCTTCCAATGCTGTCGTTCCTCAACGGTAGTCCTTTTGGTATGCCGAATGCAGCGGTGGACATGACTTTTGATTTCCCGACGCTGATCATGCACGCGGCCAGCACGCGGCGGCTTTCGGCCGGTACTCTGATCGGATCGGGAACCGTTTCAAATCGGGATGTAGATGGGGGGTGCGGCCGCCCGATCGCGGAAGGCGGCTTGGGATATTCCTGCATTGCCGAATTACGTACCGTCGAGACTATCCTGAAATCGGAGATCTCGCCATACTTGGAATATGGCGACGTCGTCAGCATAGAAATGAAGGACGCTGCGGGTCGATCCATTTTCGGATGTATCGAACAGGAGGTCGTCGAATTCAGATCATGAAGCTTTTCCGCCCTCATGGTGAAGACTTGATTGCCATCCGCTCAACATAATCTTGGTTGGATCTCTTTCCGAGGATGGCTCACTGCGGCGTCTTGATGCAGACACCAGCGGCTTTCGGCGGATACTTAATCCAGGGCTGGCCGCGTCGTTTGTTGGACTGTTTGCACCTTCATCCAACAAACCTAAGCGTCTCTATTTATGGGGCTTCAGTATGTCTGACAAACAGATCGGTCGAAACGGTCTTGACGCGGAACTTGATGTCCGCGCGCTGACACCCAGCTTCTCCGACTATCTTCATCGCTGGCAATCGCGCAGCCACGCGGTCCGTGCCGACGATAGTGCAATCATCGACCTCGCCTACGGTCCAACACCATCCGAGAGGCTTGACCTGTTCATTTCGGGACCCGGATCGCCCGTGCTTGTGTTCTTCCACGGTGGATATTGGCGCGCGCTCGACAAGTCTGATTTTAGCTGTGTCGCACCAGCGTTCCTCCAGGCTGGTATTTCAGTTGCTGTTGTGAATTTCGCACTCATACCGGATGTTCCGATGGCGGAGATCGTCCGGCAGTGCCGCGCAAGCGTTGCATGGCTGGCACATCGCGGCACGTCACTCGGATTGGACCCTGATCGTTTCATCGCCTGTGGTCACTCCGCAGGAGGGCATCTGGCATGCATGGTTGCTGCCGACACCTACTCCGGGTTCGGTCTGACCTGTAATCCCGTCAAAGTTGTTTGCTCCATCGGTGGCCTATATGACCTTGAACCTATCCGACGTTCCTACCTGAACGAAATACTCAAACTTGAAGACATCGATGTGGCGAGCCTCAGTCCCGTGAACGTGGGCCTTCCTGCGCAGATGCCTGTCATACTTGGTGTCGGCGGGCAGGAGTCGTACGAATTCAAGAGACAGCAGCGCACTTTTGAAACTGTCTGCAAGGCGGCACTCAGCAATCTCATTGTTCTTGATTTCCCGGAGGATGATCACTTTACGACCTTTGATCAAATCGCCGATGGACAGGTCACGACAGCCATTATCGAGCTTGCTCGAACCAATACCTCGTAACGCTTGTCCGTCGTCAGGGAAGTTGGGCAGTTTGACGAGCTGGACTTGCCCGGATTTGGAGCATTTTTCGATCTGAATGAATCGTGAGGGATTCCCAACTCAGGCGCGATCTGATTCGAGCTGCGGGCTGAATTGGGGTAAGCGCCAACCTGACCCCATGTTTCGCCATCCGGTGAAGGGTGCGACACTCTCGTGATGATTCTCGCGGGAGGTTTGTTTGCAGTCTGCACCCAAGTCCAGACACGGAACGTTTGCAGTCATCAAGGCGGTTCCGGATC
>CAJQNW010000013.1 GCA_905479765.1 uncultured Tepidamorphus sp.
AGCCCGTCGGCGGATTGCTGGGCGCCGGGGCGGTGTACGTCTCCGAACTGCTTCTGCCCTGGGGCCTCGCCTTCGCCGCCGGCGCGATGCTCTACGTCATCAGCCACGAGATCATCCCGGAGACCCACAGCCGCGGTAACCAGAACCAGGCGACCGCCGGGCTGGTCGTCGGCCTCGTGGTGATGATGTTTCTCGACGTGACGCTCGGCTGATAGCCGGATCAACCGAACGCCAGCAGGTCGGAAAAGACGGCGACACCGGCTCGGATTCGCACGGAAGGCGTCATGGACACCCTGTTGAAAGACCCTCACCGGGGGGTCTGTTCCCACACGCCGGAACACCGCCTTGACCGGGAACAAATCCACCCGCTGTTAGGTAACAATCCGGCCACGCCTTGTATACAGACGCGCCAAGCGCCATATTAGAGGTCACCCAGCCAGGCAGCCAGGCTTTCTTGCGCGGACTAACCGCTGCGGGAAATGTGGCGGGATCAGCACGGATGTACTGCGATCTTGCCGCCGTCTGGTGCCTGCCAAGCGATTGAGAAATCGGGCGGACGGTCTGGACTGGGGTCCTGCGTCTCTTGGAATGTCACCATGTCAAACAAGAACTACAACACGCCTGCCGAGCTTTATTCGAGCCGGAACCACAGGTCGGGCCGCTTTTCCGGACTCAAGTACCGTCGCTTCGAAACACTCGCCGAGGCAGTGAAGTTCGCCGTGGAAGAGATCCCCAAGCAGCTCCACTTCACCACAATCAATGCCGGCGACGCGAGCTTTCGCGAAGCCGACATCCGCAAGCTCTACGGCAGCGACGACTTTCCGCTCACGCGGACGGATGCCCAGCTCGAAACCCGGTAGCCGGCCCCTCCGCTCCGGGACCTGGCTTTACAGCGCCGCCTCGAAACCGGTCAGCACGTTGACGGCGTTGACGCCGACTTCGGAGACCGCGTAACCGCCCTCCATCAGGAATACGGTGGGCAGATCGAGTCCGGCGATGATCCTGCCGGTTTCGGTGAAGTCCGGGCTCTTCAGCCTGAACTGCGAAATCGGATCCTTCTCGAAGGTGTCGACCCCCAGCGACACCACCACGGCATCAGGCGCAAACGACGCGACCTCCTGGCAGGCATCCTTCAGCGCCTGGCCCCAGACGTCGAAGCCGGTGCCCCATTCCATCGGATAGTTGACGTTGAAGCCCTCGCCGGCGCCCTGGCCGATCTCGTCGGAATAGCCCAGGAAAAAAGGGTATTCCTGCTTCGGATCGGCGTGCAGCGACACGAACTGCACATCGGCGCGATCGTAGAAGATCGATTGCGTGCCGTTGCCGTGGTGATAGTCGATGTCGAGGATCGAGACGCGCTCGGCGCCCTGATCGCGCAGCCATTGCGCCGCGATCGCCGCGTTGTTGAGAAAGCAGTATCCCCCGCAATAGTCGCTGGCCGCATGATGGCCGGGCGGCCGGCACAGGCCGAAGGCCACCCGCTCGCCGTCCCCGACGATCCGGCTCGCCGTGAGCGCGACATTGGCGCTTGCGCGCACCGCCGGCCAGGTGCCCGACGTGATCGGCGCCCCCGCGTCGAAGGAAAAGTAGGACAGCTTGCCGTCGATTTCTTCGGGCTCGATCGCCCGCATGCCCCTGACCGGCCAGGCCAGCGGCAGCGCATCGTAGTCGCGGCCCGTTTCCCGCCACAGCCCCCACGCCGTCTCCAGAAACAGCAGGTAGCGGCTGTCATGCACGCGCCCCAGGGTCTCGATGCCGAAATCCTCCGGGGCCAGCACCTCGCCGAGGCCGGTCTCCCTGACGCGAGCCAGGATGATATCGGCACGCTCGGGCGTCTCCACGGCGGGCTTGAGCGTACCGTCGATCAGCTCGTTCTTGGCGGCGTGCAGGCGGTGGTCGTCGGAATAGACGGTTATCATGAAATATCCCCGGACTTGCTTCGAACAGCCCTGTCTACCGGTTTCCGGCCATCGCGCCCACCCGTCCCTTGCCGTTCGGGCGAACAATTCCGGTGAAACAATCGAAACCAGCTGAGTCGGAACCGAAACATCCGCGACGTCGTCCTGCAACCTCGAACAGGCTTTCTGTGCACGCGTCACAATTCGAAAAAGGTGTAGTTCCGTCATGAATCAGATGTTCCGCCTGGATACCGACCGCGCCGCGGCCTTCGAAGGCCGCATGGTCTCCATGATCAACGAAGGGGCTCTGTGCCTGATGATCTCCATCGGGCACCGCACGGGCCTGTTCGATGCGCTGGCGAAAGTGGAATGGGCCAACAGCGCCGAGATCGCCAGGGCCTCCGGCCTGCAGGAGCGCTACGTCCGCGAGTGGCTCGGCGCCATGACGGTCGGCCGCATCGTCGACCACGATCCCGACGCCGGCACCTACCGGCTGCCGCCCGAACATGCCCGCCTGCTGACCCGCGACGGCGACGGCGGCAACATGGCCGTTGCAGCCCAGGTGCTGCCGGTTCTCGCCGGGGTCGAGACCGATATCGTCGACTGCTTCCACAGGGGCGGCGGCGTGCCCTACGAGAAGTTCGACCGCTTCCACGAAGTGATGATGGAGGATTCCAACCAGACCGTGCTGCCCGCCCTCATCGACACGATCCTGCCGCTGGCCGACGGCCTCGTCGAACGGCTGGAATCCGGCATCCGCGTCCTCGATGTCGGCTGCGGCCGCGGCCGGGCGCTCAACATGCTCGCCGAGGCGTTCCCCAACTCGCGCTTCACCGGCTACGACCTGTCGGAGGACGCGGTCGGATTCGCGCGCGCCGAGGCCGAGATGCACGGCCACGCCAACGTCGAATTCTCGATCCGCGACTGCACGGATCTCGACGCCACGGTCGAGCCGGAGACCTTCGACCTCATCGTGACGTTCGACGCGGTTCACGACCAGGCCGACCCGATGGCGGTGCTGCGCGGTATCCGCCGGGCGCTGAAACCCGACGGGGTCTACATCTGCCAGGACGTCAAGGGCTCGCACCACCACCATGGCAACATGGACAACATGCTGGCACCGTTCCTCTACACCATCTCCACCATGCACTGCATGACCGTGTCGCTCGCGCAGGGCGGCGAGGGGCTCGGCACGATGTGGGGCTGCGAGACGGCGCTCGCCTACATGGCCGACGCCGGTTTCTCCTCGGTCACCAAGCACCAGCTCGACCACGACATCATGAACGTCTTCTACGTCTGCCGTCCCTGACCCCCGGGTCTTGAACCACGGCAGGCGCGCCCCCTTGGGGGCGGACGGCGGCCGCCTTTCGGGACGGGATCCCCGGAGGCGGCCGTCGTTTGTTTTAAGAAACGTCTAGTCGGTCGTGACGCTCACATGCGCGGCGGTCCAGGCGCCCGGCCAGACTTCCGCGGCGCCTGCGCGTTTCTGGCGGATGATCTCGAGCGGGATATCGCGGGCGATCAGGAACGGGCCGTCGCCCTGTTTGCCGTCCGCCTCGTCGCCCTCCACCGGACCGACAGTCGAATGGATGCCGGTAAAGCCGAGCTCGGTCTCGCAGGGCATATAGACCGCGCAGCCCGAGACGTTCTGGTCGTTCTGCGTGGTGCCCGGCGCCGCCCCGACGCAGCCGGTGGCCGCGACCGCGCTCATCAGCTCGACCGCGCGCGCCTTGGCGCAGCCGAACACCCGGCTGTAGCCGGACAGGGTATAGGTCATCGACGGCACCATCAGCAGGTCGATGTTCTGCGGCGCCAGCAAGTTGGACAGCGCCGGCATCTCGACGTCGAGACAAATCAGCGTGGCAAGCCGCATGCCCTCCCACTCGACAATATGGATCTCGTCGCCCGTCGCCAGATCCCAGTTGTCGGGATCCAGCTCGCCGGGCGTCAGCGCCATCTTGTCCTGGGGCACGGCCCGTCCGTCGGGAAGCAACAGCCAGGCGCGGTTGCGAAAACCGTTGTCCGCCGCCCACGGCATGGAACCGGCCAGCAATGCCACGCCGTATTTCTCCGGCAGCGGCTTCAGCAGCGCGAGCGCCTCGGGCGCCTGCCCGGCCATCCAGGCGATCTCCCCGGTGGGTTCAAGGCCCGCCGGCTTGAAGCTCAGCCATTGTTCGGAGGCATACTCCGGCATGATCAGGATCTTCGCCCCGGCCTCGGCCGCTTCCGCCATCTTGGCTTCCACCCGCGACGCCCAGCCGGCCAGCCCGTTGACGGGAACCGACAGATTGGTCGCCCACAGGGCAATGGTGAGAGTATCGGTCACGCTGCACTCCGTTTTTCGGATTCCGGCTTTCGGATACCGGGGATTATAGCGCAGGCCGCGCTTCCGGCGACCCATACCAGCCGCCGAGCGCGGTCTCATAGGCCATCCCGGCCTGCATCACGTCGGCATCGCAATAGGTGCGCCCGACGATCTGGATGCCGGTCGGCACGCCGTTGTTGGCGCGCCCCGACGGCACCGTCAGCACCGGACAGCGGCTCATGGTGTTGAACGGCGTCGTCATCACCCAGCCGAGCGAGGGATCGACATCCTTGCCGTTGATCTGGACCGTGTCCGTCACCTGGTTGAACTCAGCCGGCACCGCCGGCAGCGCCGTCGTCGGGCAGACCAGCACGTTATAGGTCTCGAGCAGCGGGCCGAGCGTTTCGTACATCTTGCCCGCAATTTCCAGCGAGGCGACAAAGTCCTGCGAGGTGGACGTCGCCCCGCGCTCGGCAAAGACGCGGGTGTAATCGCACATGTCGTCGCCGTGGTCTGCGAGCAGGGTCGACAGGTAGCCGCCGAAGAGGTGGTTGAGATGGCCCAGCCCCGCTTCCAGCGCCTCCGGCCCCCAGCCGATGTCGACTTCCTCCACCGTGGCGCCCAGCGAGCGGAACACGTCGAGCGCGGCCAGCGTGTTCTTCTCCACCTCCGGATCCACCTCGAAGGCGCCGAGATCGCGCGAATAGGCGATCTTCCAGCCCTTGATCGGCATGTAGCCGGTGGGCAGCGTCAGCTTCGGGCGAAGCGTCGAGATGTCCTTTTCATAGGGTCCGCACATGACGTTCTGCAGCAGGATGGCGTCCGTCACCGTGCGCGCCAAAGGCCCGGTGTGGCAGTAGAAATCGAGATTGAACGGCGGCTCGTCCGGATTGCGCCCGTACGGCGGCTTGTAGCCGACGAGACCGCAGGCGGACGCCGGAATGCGGATCGACCCGCCGATATCCGAACCCGTCGCGACCGAGGCCATGCCGGACGCGAGTGCTGCCGCCGAACCGCCGGACGAGCCGCCGGGCGTGAACGCCGGGTTCCACGGATTACGTGTCACACCCCACAGCCGCGACCACGTATAGGCGGCGCAGGAGAACTCCGGCGTCGCCG
>CAJQNW010000014.1 GCA_905479765.1 uncultured Tepidamorphus sp.
ATCCTCGATGGCGATAGACCAGCGGCTGAGTTCGCCCGCGACACGGCGGGCGAGCCCCCGGTCGGGCGTGATCAAGGCTGCGGTGCGCTCCGGCGTGTCGACGGCCTCGCGCATCAGAAGCGCAATTCCCAGCGCCTCCTCCTGCTCGCTTGCCGCCTGCAGCACCGTGATGCCGGTCAGCGCGTCGTCGAAGCCGGCGCCGTCGATGCGGTCGTGAAGCCCGGCCCATTGGTCGGTGGTCGCGACAGGGCGAAACGTCTCGGCGACGATGCGCTCGCGTGCCGGGCGTTCGGCTGCGACCAGTTCCTCGACGCCCTGGCGGACGGCGTCCATGCGGGCGAGCAACCGCTTCAGGCCGTATTGCGGATGGCCGGGCTGGGGGTTGTCCTCCGTGTCGATCGCCGCCCAGCTGTCCTCGTCGAGGCCGCAATCGAGGCCCGGCAGGATCACCGCGCCGAACGGCAGACGCGCGATTGCGGCGAGCAGTCCGGCGGTGGCGGGGATAGTACCGGTCGAGCCGGCGGCGATGATCGGGGTTTGCGGCGGCATTGTCGTGAGCCGCTTCGTTTCGGCCTTCAGGAGCGCGTTGCGGCGCGCGGCGGGATCGACGCGATGTTCCTGATCGAGGATTTCCGGCCATTGCTCGGTTGCGATCCGCAGGAAAGCGACAGTGAGCTGCCAGTAGGCCGCGTGATCCTCGGGTACCAGCCCGCCAAGGCCGGAGAAACTTTGCCCCTCGGTCTCGAAATCGTCGATCAGGGTCGCCAGATCGCGGGCGAGGAAAGCGGCGTCGCCCGGCACGACGGGGATCGCCACCGGCTCGTCGCGGCCGGGCACCATCAGGCTCTGGGCGATGGTGCGGCCCCAGGTGAGTACCAGTTCGGTGAGCAGCACATGGCGGCGCAGTGGCGAAATCGCGGGCGGGGACGCAAGCGCCGACGCCGCGTCGCCGAGGACGCCGGCCCCGGCGAGCGCCAGGTCCACCTCGTCGATGTCGCCGATCGGCCGGATGCGCGGCAGCAGCACCGCATCGCCCTCGGCGCGCTCGGCGAGGATCTCGGCGAACGCCCGGCAGGCGCGCCGTGTCGGCAGCAGCACGAGATAATCCGACAGCGGCCAGATCGCGCCGTCAGGCTGCGGCGGGATCAGGGTTCCGGCGACCAGCGCGTCGGCAAGCCGATCCAGAAACGGCGCTGATGGCGGTACCGTCCACAGTCGCGGCCCCGTCGGCGCCGATCCTGCGGGTTCTGGCCCTTCAGGTCCTGGCCCCGGCGCCGTCATGGGTTTGCTCCGGATGGGGTGGGCGGCGGGAACGGCTCCCGCACGGTCAGCCTATCGTAGGCCGGGCGCCGGGGTCTCCGCAATCTCTCCGGAGAGAGGCGCGAACAGCCGGCAGTCTCTGACCTGGCCGCCATAGCGGGCCCTTACATGGCGCTTTCGAAGATCATCTGCTCGGCCTCGGTGATCGCCTCAGGCGTGCCGACATGCATCCACAGGCCGTCGAGCCTGAGGCCGAACAGCCGCTCGGCCTCTATGGCGCGGTCGAACAGGGTGTTGAGCGAGAACGGTCCCTCGGGCGCGTCCTTGAACAGCCGCGGCGAGAGGATCCCGCAGCCGGTATAGACGAAGGGCGCGGTGATGCGTTCGGGCCTGCGGCTCAAACGGCCATCGGCGTCGAGCAGGAAGTCGCCGATGCCGGAATAGCCCGACGTCGACACGATCGAGGCGACGACCAGCAGCGCGTCCATGCGGCTGTCGTCCCAGGCCTCGGCGAGCCGGGCGAGCAGCGGGCGCGCACCCTCCACCCACAGCGAATCGGTGTTGAGCAGGAAGAACGGCCCGGACCCGAGCGCCGGCAGGGCGTGGACGACGCCGCCGCCGGTCTCCAGCAGCCGGTCGCGCTCGTCGGAAATGGTGACCTTCGGACTGGCGCGATCCTTCAGGTGCGCCTCGATCTGGTCGGCGAGATAGTGGACGTTGACGACGGCACGGTCGACGCCCGAGGCGGCCAGCCTGTCGAGAACATGATCGATGAGCGGGCGCCCGGCGACTTCGACCAGGGGCTTGGGCCGCGTCTCGGTAATCGGCCGCATGCGCGTCCCCAGCCCCGCGGCGAGCACCATTGCCGTATCGGGCCCCGATTGCGGGCGGGACCCTGCGTTACCAGTCATCGTCATCGTGTTCAGCCAAC
This sequence comes from uncultured Tepidamorphus sp., assembly GCA_905479765.1. Classification (GTDB taxonomy): domain Bacteria; phylum Pseudomonadota; class Alphaproteobacteria; order Rhizobiales; family Tepidamorphaceae; genus Microbaculum. The sequence continues at coordinate 2,192 of CAJQNW010000014.1, forward strand.
CGCCTTCTTGCGCAATTCACCGGGAAGATGGGTGTCGTACCAGAGCTTGAGCCCGGCGAGAACCGAGTGGCTAAGCGCGATGTCGAGATAATCCGAAATGCGGGATATGTGCCGCAGGTAATCCGGCTTGCCGTCGCGTTGCCGGAGCCTGGCGAAGATGCCGAGGATCTTGGTGCTACGCTGGGCGGCGAGAATGGCGAATTCTCGGTCGAAGCCTTCCACGTCGAACGTCGAATCGGCCATCAGCCGCTCGGCGACGTAGTACGCGTAGAGTTCCCGCCACATCTGGTCGGAGATGTCGACGCGGGCGTCGAAGACCAGCGAGGCGACATCGTAGGCGGCCGGGCCGATCACGGCGTCCTGCATGTCGAGGATGCCGATTTTCGCCAGCCCCTCGCGCGCGGGCAGCCACATCAGGTTCGGCGAGTGATAGTCGCGCATGACCCAGGTGCGATGGCGGATCGGATCGGTCATGTCGAACAGGAGGTCGACCCAGAGCTCGCGAAACGACGCGACCGCCTCGTCGGGCAACGGCCCGCCGGTAACGAGCGGGGCGAACCAGTCGAGCAGAAGCGAAATCTCGATAAGAAACGCCTCGTGATCGTAGCGCGGCAGCTTGTGAACGACGCCCGGAGCCGCCTCGGCTGTGTCGGGCAGGTCGATCGCATGCAGCGCCGCCAGAACGTCGACGGCGACCGTGTAGCGCTCCTGGACAGGCACGCCGGCTGCGTTAAGAACGCCTTCGCGGCCGAGGTCCTCCATGACCAGAACGCCGGTATCGAGATCGGCGGCGTAAATTTCAGGCGTCGAGAAGCCGCGCGCCTTGAGATCGCGCGACAGCGCGACGAAGGGCGTCACGTTTTCGGCGAGGTGAGCGATGCGGCTGTAGGGAACGGACCCGGTTCCCGGATCCGGCATCGCCGGGGAATCCATCAGGATCGCCTTGTGCCCGTCATCGCTCAGGCGCTCGTAGCGGCGCGTCGAGGCGTCGCCCTGCAGGAAGCGCCGGTGCCAGTCGCCGTAGTTCAGGCGCTGAAGCGCGTCGCGCACCTCGGCAAACCGGGCGAGCCGGCTTGCCCAGCCGACCGCATCGGTCCCGAACCCGACGAGGCGCGCCTGGCGGGCCTCGGGATGCTGCGGATCGACGGACAGGTGGACTTCCAGCCGGTCGGTCGCGAACCGGCTCGTCGCCCGTTCCGGCCACTCGACCAGCACCAGGCCGTAGGCTTCGAAGTCATCGAGCCCGAGCTCGTCGATCTCGCTCCTGTCGGCGATCCGGTACAGGTCGACATGGGCGATGCGCAGACGGTCCGTGTCATAGGTCTGGACCAGCGTGAAGGTCGGGCTCGGCACATCGAGAGCGGGATCGCCAACCATCGACCTGATCAGCGCGCGGGAGAAGGCCGTCTTGCCCGCGCCGAGCTCGCCAAACAGCAGGATCAGATCGCCGCCGCGCGCCGACGCGCCAACCGCCTCGGCCAGCCGCCGGGTCGCGGCCTCGTCGGCAAGCGCGACGTCGAGGGCCGACGAAGCGGAGGGCGGGGTATCGAAGGGAGATGACACGATCCGAGCCTGCCTCAGCGGCGCTCTTGGCGCCCGGCACGGCCTGGTGCCGTCTCGGAACCGGCAGGCGAACCATCGGACAGCGCGGGGTCGGGCGAGCCCTGCTCCGGCTTCGTGCCGGCCGCGGCGTCCCCCGGCAGCGCAAGGTCGAGCTCGTGGACATCGGAGTCGAAGGCGCTGGCGTCCTCAAAGTCCGCGTTAAACCGTTCGGCCTGGCGCGTCGGCAAGGTACAGATCACCATGGTGCCGCGGCCGGGTCGCGATTCCAGCTCCACGGCCCCGCCATGCAGCTCGACGAAGCTCTTGACGATCGACAGCCCGAGGCCCGCGCCGCGATGCTGGGTGCCGAGCGAATTGCTCTCGAACCGCTCGAAGACCGTTCGCCGCACATCCTCGGGGATGCCCGGCCCTTCGTCGGACACCTTGAACACCACGTAGTCG
>CAJQNW010000015.1 GCA_905479765.1 uncultured Tepidamorphus sp.
GCGTCAAGATGGCCGGCATCGACCGGGCTTACGACTGGTAGGCGCCTCGGGCGCCCCCTCCGCTCGTTCCCGCGAAAGCGGGAACCGGGTTGCGGCATCCCTCCCGAAGCCCTGATCCTGAGGAGCGGGCAAATGCCCGCGTCTCGAAGGACGAGGGCAGAGCGTGTGGTGGCCGCTGCGGCCACCCGCTAGGCCCCGGATCAAGTCCGGGGCACGAGTCAGCGTTTTCGGGTAACCTGCCGATCAAATGCAGCCTCGTGTCCCGGACTTGATCCGGGACCCATAAGCGGCACGGCGGGACGGGAGTCGTCAGGCCCCTCAGCGCCCGGACGGGCTTTCGGCCGGTGACAGCTTGCGCCGCCCGGCGATCTTGAAGCGGTCGGCGGTGCCGTATTCCTTGCGCCCGACGCCGGCGACAAAGTCCCCGAACACCGGCCCGTGCTTGTACAGATGGCCCGAGCAGCCGCCGGCGAACAGCACGTTCTCGTGCTCAGGGTGCCAGTCGACGATGAAGTGGGTGTCCGGCGTCAGGATGATCTGGTTGAACTTGGAATCGACGACCCGCTCCCCGACCAGCCTGGGAAATCGCTTCTCGATATAGCGCCGCGTGCGCGACAGCGTTTCGCGGCGGATCAGGCGCTCGTCATTGTCCAGGTCGATCTTGTCGGGAATAACGACCGCCGCCTTGACGCCGCAGCCTTCCGACGAGGGCAGGCCGAAGGAATGTTCCCCGTGGTCGACCCAGCAGGGCATGTTTTCCATGTCGAAGGAGTCATCACCATCCGGCGTCGACGTGTAGAGGACGTTGACGCCGACGACGGCGGTGATCGGCTTGATCGTCCTCGGATACATGTCGGCCATCCACGGACCGGTCGAGACCACGATCAGGTCGGCCTCGATCGGCTTGCCGTCCAGCTGCAGCAGCTCGTTGGCGTCCGTCGTCACATGCCCGCGCGCCACCGTGCCGCCGGCGCGCCGGAACAGTTCGAGGCCGGCCCGCACGCCGCGATGCGCCATGATCATCCCCGCCTCCGGCTCGTAGAGCGAATAGGCGATGCTCGACGTGTCGAACTGGGGAAAGCGCGCGGCCGTCTCGGTGGCCGAAAACCGGTAGTAGGGCACGCCGAGCTTGTCGAACGTCTCGGCGGTGGCGTCCTCCCAGTGGCAGTGGCCCTCGGTGGCGAGGATCAGCGCGCCGCATTCGTAGTAGAGCGTCTGGCCGATTTCCGCCTGCAGCTCCATCCAGCGCAGCCGCGCTTCGCGGGCCCACAACGTATAGAATTCGTCACGCCCGTGGATCGCGCGGATAATCCGATTATAGTCGGTGGACGAGGCTCGCGAATGGCCCGGTTCCCAGCGGTCGATCAGCGTTACGCTTTCTCCGCGTCGCGCCAGTTCCAGCGCCGTCATGACGCCGGCGATCCCGGCGCCCACAACCACCGCACTGGGGCGTGCCATCGGCAAATTCCTCTTGCAAACGCTAGTTCTTGTGCATACTGTATACTGAATACAAAGATCGATCAAGGATCGGCGAACACTGGGCGAACAGCAGTTTACACCGGCTGGAGGGGAATTTGACGCAAGCGGATTTCAGCCTTCCCGAAGGAACGCACACGGTTGTGCTCGGCCTTGGGGATCTATGCGGCATTATGCGCGGCAAACGTATTCCCGCGAGCCATTGGGACACCATTTGCGAATCGGGCAACGCGCTGTCGATCGCGACCTTCGCCATCGACATGACCTGCGATGTCTGGGACACGCCGTATGTGAATTTTGGCAACGGCTATCCGGACATGCACATGTTCCCGATCACCAAGCCGGTTTCGATGCCCTGGGAGCCCGGCGTCGCCTATTGCCTGGCGCGGGCCGAAGGCATGGACCACAAGCCCGTCCCGATCGATGCGCGGCAGGTGCTGATCCGTCAGGTCGAGCGGGCCGCCAAGCTGGGCTATACCGTCAACGTCGGCACCGAGCTGGAGTTCTATCTGCTCGATCCGGAAACGAAACAGCCCCGGGACCAGGGCATCCAGGTCTATGGCCTTGAACGCGCCGCCGAACTGGAACATGTGCTCGGGCCGATCCGCCAGCAGATCAACGAGGCCGGCATCCCGATCGAACAGTCCAATCCGGAATACGCCGCCGGCCAGGTCGAGGTGAACATCCGCTACGACGACGCGCTGCTGTCTGCCGACCGGGTGGTGATGTTCCGCTCGCTGGTCAAGCAACTCGCCAGGCGCCACGGCTACATGGCGACCTTCATGGCGAAGCCCTTCTACGAGCATTCGGGCAACGGCTTCCACACGCATTATTCGCTCTGGAAGGACGGCAAGAACGTCTTCTCCAACGGCGGCAAGCTCAGCGACACCGGTCGCAATTTCGTCGGTGGCCTGCAGAAGCGCATGGCCGAGATGTCGATCTGCAACACCCTGACGCCGAACGGTTATCGCCGGCGCCAGCCCTTCTCCTTCTGCCCGATCAACACGGCCTGGGGCATCGACAACAGGACGGTCGGCATTCGCATTATCGAGGGCTCCGACAGCGCCACGCGTGTCGAAAAGCGCGACGGAACGGCGGATGCCAATCCGTACCTGATGCTGGCGGCCGAGATCGCCGCCGGCCTCGACGGCATCGAGCAGGGTCTTGAACCGACGGCGGCCACCACGGGCAATGCCTACGAGGACGAGACCGCCGAGCCGCTTCCCACCGATCTGAGGGATGCCATCAAGCTCGCCCGCGAGTCCGAATGGCTGAAGGCGCTCTGCGGCGACGACATGTACGAGCTGCTTTGCCAGATGTGCGAGCGAGAGATCGAATTCGTCAAGGCGCAGGTCACCCAGGTCGAGCTCGACCGCTATCTGGGGAATTTCTGAGCGATGAAGATCGCGCGGGTCACCGGAACGGTAACGGCCTCCATCAAGGAGGCCCAGCTCACGGGGCTTAAGCTGCTTGTTACCAATATCGAGGACGGCGACGGCGCCGTCCTGGAGTCAGCCGTCGTGGCGGCCGATACCTGTGGCGCGGGCGTCGGGGATCTCGTGATGCTCGTCTCCGGCTCCGCGGCGCGGTTGCCGGCGAAGGTTGCGGGCGTTCCGGTCGATACGGCGATTATCGCCGTCATCGACCATGTCG
>CAJQNW010000016.1 GCA_905479765.1 uncultured Tepidamorphus sp.
GCAGCCGGCGCCGAGCTGGTTGTCACCACGTTCTCCGGTCTCGCCGTTGAAGCAGCCCGTGATGCTGGCGCTTCGATCATCATTCGCGGCCTGCGCGACGGATCGGATTTCGACTACGAGATCCAGATGTCCACCATGAACGCGGTGATGGCGCCGGGGGTCGAATCTGTATTTCTGGCCGCATCTCCGGGCTGCCGCCACATTGCCGCCAGCCTTGTCCGGCAGATCGCAGGCATGGGCGGCGACATTTCGCAGTTCGTTCCCGCTGCCGTCGCCAGTGCCCTGAAAGATCGTCTCGCCGGCCGCGACTGACGCGGCCGTCCTCAGTCCCCACAACAGGAGATCCGCCCGTGCGTATCCTCTTCGCTGCCCTGTTTGCCGCAATGCTCGCGCCAATACTCCTTGGTGCACCGCAGGCGAATGCTCAAAGCTCAGATCCCGAGAACACCCTCATTCTCGAAACCAAGAACGGCCCGATCGTCATCCAGCTGCGCCCCGATCTGGCGCCCAACCACGTCGAGCGCATCAAGAAACTCACCCGTGAAGGTTTCTATGACGGTGTCGTCTTCCACCGCGTCATCGACGGCTTCATGGCCCAGACCGGCGATCCCACGGGCACCGGCACCGGCGGCTCGAACGACCCCGACCTGAAGGCCGAGTTCTCTGAAGCGCCCTTCAAGCGCGGCACGCTCGGCATGGCCCGCACCGCCGATCCGGACAGCGCCAACAGCCAGTTCTTCATCATGTTTGCCCCAGCCGACCACCTGAACGGCCAGTACACCGTGTTCGGCGAAGTGGTTGAGGGAATGGACAAGGTCGACGCCATCAAGAAGGGCAGCCAGGCCCAGAACGGCTCCGTCCAGGATCCAGACAAGATCATCAAGGCCAAGATCGCCGCAGACGGCTAACTCATTACCAAATAAAAGGAATACACGACATGAGCGATTACGCAGATCCCGAAAACACGCTGGTCATGGAGACCACGCAGGGCCCCGTCGTCATCGAGATGCGCCCCGACCTAGCGCCGGGCCACGTCGCCCGCATCAAGGAACTGGTCCGCGAGGGCTTCTACGACGGGATCGTCTTCCACCGCGTCATCGACGGCTTCATGGCCCAGACCGGCTGCCCGCAGGGCACCGGCACCGGCGGCTCCGGCAAGAAGCTGCCGGCGGAGTTCAACGCCGAACCGCACGTGCGCGGCACCACCTCGATGGCCCGCGCCCAGGACCCGAATTCCGGTGACAGCCAGTTCTTCATCTGCTTCGAGGATTCGCCGTTCCTGAACGGCCAGTACACGGTCTGGGGCAAGGTGTCCGAAGGCATGGACAACGTCGACAAGATCAAGCGCGGCGAGCCGGTACGCGATCCCGACAACATCGTCTCCGTCAAGGTCGCGGCGGATCTCTGATTCCAACATCTTCTGACCTGAAGGATTGGCGCCATGCGCGTCGACCTTTTCGACTTCGAGCTGCCGCCCGAGCGGATCGCGTTGCGACCCGTCGAGCCGCGTGACGCCGCGCGGCTGCTCGTCGTTCGTCCAGGCGAAACGCCCGCCCTTGAAGACCGGATCGTCAGAGATCTGGCCGACCTGCTTAAGCCGGGCGATGTTCTCGTCTTCAACGACACCAAGGTGATCCCGGCCCGGCTCAAGGGTCGGCGCATCGGCCGCGGCGATACCGAACCGAAGATCGAGGCGACCCTGCATATGCGTCTCGACCAGAGCCGCTGGAAGGCCTTCGTGAAGCCGGCCAAGCGATTGGCGGTTGGCGATACGGTGCGCTTCGGTGGCGAAGGGCGCGTCTGCCTGCTCGGCATGCTCGATGCGACTGTCGAAGCGAAAGGCGAGGGCGGCGAAATCACCCTGTCGTTTTCCTTCCACGGTTCGGTCCTCGACGAAGCAATCGCCCAGACCGGGGAGATGCCGCTGCCGCCCTATATCGCCGCGCGCCGCCCGACCGACGAACGCGACCTAACCGACTACCAGACGATGTTTGCCCGACGTGAAGGCGCCGTCGCCGCCCCGACGGCGGGCCTGCATTTTACGCCGCAGATGATGGATGCACTCGGCAAGCGCGGCATAGACACCGCGCTCGTCACCTTGCATGTGGGGGCGGGAACCTTCCTGCCCGTGAAGGCAGACGAGACGGAAGACCACCGGATGCACGCCGAAATCGGCCATGTGTCGCCAGAGACCGCCGAACGGCTGAACCGCGCCCGGAAAGACGGAGGACGGATCGTCGCCGTCGGCACCACGTCGCTGAGGCTGCTGGAAAGCGCCGCCCGCGAAGATGGCACGATTGCCGCCTTCGCCGACGCGACGGACATCTTCATCACGCCGGGCTACCGCTTCCGCGCCGTCGACGTGCTGATGACCAATTTCCACTTGCCGCGCTCGACGCTGTTCATGCTGGTCTCGGCGTTTTCAGGCCTGGAGACGATGAAGCGCGCCTATGCGCACGCGATTGAAACCGGCTATCGCTTTTACTCCTACGGCGATGCCTGCCTTCTATATCCAGCGGAGCCGGCATGACTGAAGCCCATGCATTCGACGTGAAAGCCCGCAACGGCAAGGCCCGGCTC
>CAJQNW010000017.1 GCA_905479765.1 uncultured Tepidamorphus sp.
GCGCCAGATAGCCCTCGGCGCGGCTCTTCACGTCAGCGGACAGGATATCGAAGGGCGCATTCATGAGGATGTCTCCTGGTTGCGTCTCTCGCGGATGGTGTTGCGGCGGAAGGTCATCGTCCGGTCGATCTCGTGGACCTCGACAGCGAGCGAGACCGGCGTCGTGGCGATGAGGTCGGCCAGCACGGTCTCTGTCGTCGAGAGCAGGGATTTTCCGAGATTTTCCCGCGCCTCTGCGGGGCGGCCCTCGCCGACGCGCGTGGTGATGAAGACGTAGCCATTTTCCGGATTGCCGTCGCCGACCTTATAAACATCCCGGCGCACCGCGCGGCTACGGATACCGTCGATATCGAACAGGCCCGTGGCGAGCGCTGCTTCATGCAACGCGGCGATGAGGGCGCCGATATCCATCTTCGGCTCCAGATTGGCGCTGTATTCGACGATCACATGCGGCATCGCCTTCTCCACTCCCTCAAGAATATGCGCATTATGTGCGCTTATATTGCTTGCTTTGTTTATTTCTATATTCGGCCGGCCACGGCCGGTCAATCACCTTCGCCGAGGTCATGTTAAAATCGAGGGTGTCACGGTATACCATCCGTGCATAGCCGATCTCCGCCATCGGCGATTTCCCTTACGGCCAAGTACGCTAGATTTACCTCCATCCGACTTCCCCCCCACCGTCCCAGATCAAAGGCCCATGTTCATGAGCCATTCGACAGATTTTGCCATCGGCAAGCCCGTCCGCCGCAGCGAAGACCCGCGCCTCGTCAGTGGCAAGGGACAGTATACCGACGACATCGCCCTGCCCGGCCAGGTGTATGGCGTGGTGGTGCGCAGCCCGTTCGCGCATGGCGTGATCAGGTCCATCGACACCGGGGCCGCTGGTGAAATGCCCGGCGTGCTGGCGATCTATACCGGCGCGGACCTTGCCGCCGCCGGTTATGGCGGCCTGCCCTGCAACATCCAGATGGCGAGCGGCGACGGCACGCCGATGGTCAAGCCGGTGCATCCGGTACTGGCGACCGGCAAGGTCACCTTCGTCGGCGAGCCCGTCGCCTTCGTCGTCGCGGAGTCGGCGATGGTCGCCCGCGACGCCGCCGAGGCCGTCGAGATCGATGTCGACACCCTGCCCGCCGTGACCGATGCAGAAGAAGCGCTGAAACCCGGCGCGCCGCAGATCCACGACGAGGCGCCGGGGAACCTGGCGCTCGATTTCCACTCCGGCGATACGGCGGCGACCGACAAGGCGATTTCGGACGCCGACCATGTGACGACCCTTTCGCTGTCGAGCGACCGGCTCGTGGTCGCGGCGATGGAGCCGCGCGCGGCTCTTGCGGCTTATGACCCCGAGACGGAGCGCTTCGAAGTGCATGCCCCCAGCCAGGGCGTGTTCGCCATGCGCAATTTCCTGGCGGGCGTGCTCGGCGTCGCGCCGGACAAGGTGCACATGCTTACCGGCAATGTCGGCGGCTCGTTCGGCATGAAGTCGATGCTCTACCCGGAGACCGTCTGCGTCTGCCACGCCGCCCGCGATCTGGGCCGCCCGGTCAAGTGGACGTCCGACCGATCGGGCGCCTTCCTGTCCGACAGCCATGGCCGCGACATCCAGGTGACCGGCACGCTGGCGCTCGACATGCGGGGCACCATCAAGGCGCTGAAGATAACGGGCTTCGGCAATCTCGGCGCGCAGCTGGGCCATGTCGCGCCGATCTATTTCACCTCCAATATTGCCAAGAACGTCGTCAGCGTCTACCGCACGCCGCTGATCGAGGTGGCGATCAAATGCGCCTTCACCAACACAACGTTCACCGGCCCCTATCGCGGCGCAGGCCGGCCCGACGCCAACTACCTGATGGAACGGCTGATCGATACCGCGGCCGCCGAAATGGGCCTCGATCCCGTCAAGGTCCGCAAGCGCAATCACATCAAGCCGAGCCAGATCCCCTATTCCGCACCCTCGGCGCTGACCTACGACAGCGGCGACTTCCCCGCCGTCCTCGACGAAGCGCTGGAGGCCGCCGACTGGAAGGGCTTCAAGGCCCGCCAGCGCGAGGCGAAGAAGCGCGGGCTACTGCTCGGCCGCGGCGTCGGCAGCTACCTCGAGGTCTCCGCCCCGCCGAACAAGGAAATGGGCGGCATCCGCTTCGAGCCGGACGGCGACGTCACCATCATCACCGGCACGCTCGACTACGGCCAGGGCCATGCCTCGGCCTTCGCGCAGGTGCTGTCGGAAAAGCTCCGCGTCCCCTTCGAGCGCATCAACCTTTTACAGGGCGACAGCGACGAACTGATCCACGGCGGCGGCACCGGCGGTTCGCGTTCGGCGATCATGAGCGGGGCGGCGATCGTCGAGGCATCCGAAAAGGTCGTCGAGAAGGGTAAGCGGCTCGCCGGCGTCGCGCTGGAAGCAAGCGTCGAGGACATCGAGTTCTCCGACGGCACGTTCTCGGTTGCCGGCACCGACGTTTCCATCGACATCATGGAACTCGCGGACCGGGTACGTCAGGGCCTCAGCCTGCCGGAGGGGATGGACGAGGACGACAGCACGCTCGACGTGACGCATCTGACCGACGCCCTGCCCTCCACCTTTCCGAACGGCAGCCATGTGGCCGAAGTGGAGATCGATCCGGAGACCGGCGTCGTGGACGTCGTGCGCTACGCGATGGTCAACGACTTCGGTACGGTGCTGAACCCGATGCTGGTCGAGGGCCAGTTGCACGGCGGCGTGATGCAGGGCATCGGCCAGGCGCTGATGGAAATGACGCGCTACGACGAGGAAGGCCAGTTGCTGACCGGCTCGTTCACCGACTACGCGATGCCGCGCGCCGACAACACGCCGGAATTCACCTTCGCCAGCCACCCGGTGCCGGCGACGACCAACCCGCTTGGCGTCAAAGGCTGCGGCGAGGCCGGCTGCGCGGGGTCACTGTCGGCGGTGATGAATGCGGTGGTGGATGCGCTTCGGCCGTATGGCGTCACGCACATGGACATGCCGGCAACGCCGGAGAAGGTGTGGCGGGCGGTGCATGGGTGAGGAACGGTCCGCACTTGCGGACGAAACGCATCGCGTTTCGAGTGACGAACGCGCGAGGCCCGAAGCCGAGCGCCGGGCGGTGGTAGCCCCCAGGCACCGCCCTGGATTCCCGCCTTCGCGGGAATGAACGGAAAAGGATGGGCTGCCGGCGAGCCGCAGCCGCCGTCCTGGGTCCCGGATCAAGTCCGGGACACGAAGGCGTTCGGGTTGCAAGGCAACGCTCCCGATAGCAGCCGCGAGATCGGGGCATGAGGCACAAGCGGGAAGACCCGAGCGCCGGGCGGTGGCAGCCTCCAGGCACCGCTCTGGATTCCCGCCTTCGCGGGAATGAGCGGAAAAGGATGGGCTGCCTGCGAGCCGCAGCCGCCGTCCTGGGTCCCGGATCAAGTCCGGGACACGAAGGCGTTCGG
>CAJQNW010000018.1 GCA_905479765.1 uncultured Tepidamorphus sp.
GTGCGCTTCGCCATGCCGTTCTACCACGACGGCGAACTGTTCTGCTGGCTGCAGAACACCGGCCACTGGCCCGATATCGGCGGCATGGTGCCGGGCGGCTTTTCCGCCCACGCCACCGAGGTCGAGCAGGAGGGCCTGCGGCTTCCCCCGGTCAAGCTGTTCAAGCGCGGCGAGATGGACCAGGAGATCTACCAGATTCTCTGTTCCAACATGCGCGTCGCCGATCAGCGCATCGGCGACATCAAGGCCCAGGCGGCAGCCCTGCATGTCGGCGCGCGCCGGCTGACCGACTTGATCGACCGCTATGGGCTCGACACGATCACCACGGCCATCGAGGAAATCCGCGGCAAGGCCTCGACGCTGATGCGCGCCCATATCGCCGGGATCCCGGACGGCACCTATACCTCGGAAGCCTTCGTCGACTCCGATGGCGTCGTCAACGAACCGCTGAAGATCGCGCTGAAGGTCACCAAGGCCGGCGAGACCCTGCACTTCGATTTCTCCGATAGCTCGCCGCCCTGCCAGGGTCCGATGAACTCGGTGGTCGCCACCACCTATTCCTCGGTCTATCTGGCGATCCGACACATCTTCCCCGATACCCCGCTCAATTCCGGCGCGTTCGAGCCGCTGAAGATCGACCGGCCGGAGGGCACCTTCCTCGATGCGCGCTATCCAAAGCCCGTCTCGGGCTGCGCGGCGGAAGTGTCCCAACGCATCGCCGAGGCCGTGTTCCTGGCGCTGGTCAAGGCCATTCCCGACAAGGTGACGGCCGCGCCCGCCGGCTCGTCGGGCAACTTCGCGCTCGGCGGCACCGATCCGGCCAAGGGCGCGGGCTACGTCATGTACCAGATCTCCGGCGGCGGTTATGGCGGCAACGCCGACCACGACGGACTGACCAACGGCTGCTCGACCATCGGCATCTCGCGCACCCCGCCCGTCGAGGTGATGGAGCAGTATTTCCCGGTGCTGTTTCACCGCTTCGCCCTGCGCGAGGGCTCCGGCGGCGCCGGTCAGCATCGCGGCGGCTTCGGCGTCCACTACGAGGTCGAGGTCCTGCGCGGCGACGCCCGCGCCTCCTTCGTCATGGACCACGGCCGCTTCGGCCCGCCCGGCGTGCTCGGCGGCGCGGATGGCGGCCCGAATGTGGTGAAGGTGCATCGCGGCGGAACGGTGATGATCCCGGAACACCTGTCGAAGGATCAGGGCATTCCGATGAAGGCGGGCGACCGGGTCGAGGTGATGACACCGGGCGGCGGCGGCTACGGCGATCCGCTTAAGCGTGATCTCGAAGCCGTGCTGAACGACTATCGGATGGGCTATTATACGGTTGATGAAATCCGCGACCGGTTCGCCGTGGCGATTGCCGCCGACGGCGCGATCAACGAGACCGAGACGGACCGCCTGCGTGGCCCGGCGGGGACCACCACGCGGCTGACGGCATGAGGGGATAAGCGACATGGCAGCCTATTTCCGACCCACGACTCTCGAGGAAGCCTTGGCGGTCCGCGCCGCGCAGCCGGTGACGGTTCTCGCCGGCGGCACCGACGTCTATCCCATTCGGGCCAACAAGGTCGGTTGGGGTGACATGCACCGCGACGATGTCCTCGACATCTCGGCGATTGCTGAACTCAAAGAAATTGAGCAGACAGCCGACCGGCTGCGCTTCGGGGCGCTGACGACGTGGAGCCAGATGCGCCGCGCCGATCTGCCGGAAGCCTTCGCCGGTTACCAGGCCGCCTCCCGCGATGTCGGCGGCGTCCAGGTGCAAAACCGCGGCACGCTCGTCGGCAATATCTGCACCGCTTCGCCGGCGGGCGACGGCATCCCCTGTCTTCTCAGCCTCGACGCCGAAATCGAGCTTGCCTCGGCGCGGGGCCGGCGCACGGTGCCGATCCAGGACTTCATCACCGGCTACCGCCAGACCGTCTGCGGCCACGATGAACTCGTCACAGCGATCCTGATCCCCCGGCCGCCGGCCGGGGCGGTCGGCGATTTCCTGAAGCTCGGCGCCCGGCGCTATCTCGTCATCTCGATTGCGATGGTCGCGGCGGTCATTGCGGCGGACGATACGGGTGTGATCCACCATGCCAGCGTCGCCGTCGGGGCCTGTTCGGAAGTGGCGAAGCGGCTGCACGATCTCGAGGCGGCTCTGCTCGGCCAGCCGCTTGCCAGTGCGCCGGATCTGATCGAGCACGCCCATTTCGCGGCTCTGAAACCGATCGGCGACCTGCGCGCCAGCGGCCACTACCGCGACAGCGCCGCGCGCGATCTGGTCCGCGATCTGTTCGTCCGCCTTTCCGCAGAACCGAAACGGAGGGCGGCATGATGGTGGCAAGGCCGAACGGACCTGTTCTTCCTCCCCCCTCGTGGGGGAGGGTCGGGGTGGGGGCGGCCGGCCGCGGCCGGCCGTGGGGCGGACGTTGCATGCTCCGCGCGCTGGCGCGCGCTGCGCACCCCACCCCCGACCCCTCCCCACAAGGGGGAGGGGCGCATTCGGACACCGCCCCCCGGTCCGGCGGACTCAGAGGAGAGGCATGATGCTCGACAAGGCCCCCCTCGGCGTTTCGACGATCCGCCTGACGGTCAATGGCGAGGCGGTCACTGTTTCCGCCGATCCCTTCGCCAGCCTCGCCAATACGTTGCGCGACGAGCTCGGCCTGACCGGTACCAAGATCGGCTGCGATGCCGGCGATTGCGGCGCTTGCACGATCCGCGTCGACGGCGAGCAGGCCTGCGCCTGCCTGGTCTCGACGGGACAGGCCGAAGGCGCGGACATCGAGACCGTGGAAGGCCCGGGCCCGGACGGCCTCACCGAAAAGCTGCGCAAGGCGTTCCTCGCCCACGGCGCGGCGCAGTGCGGCATCTGCACGCCCGGCATGCTGATGGCCGCGACCGACCATCTCGCCCGCAATCCCGCGACTTCGCGCGCCGAGATCGAGGATGCGCTCGGCGGCGTGCTGTGCCGTTGCACCGGCTACCTGAAGATCGTCGACGCGATCCTGGATGTCGCGGGCGGCTCCGTTCTGGAAACGCCGCGGGCTGAGGGTGGAAACGCCGTCGGCGCCCGCATCGCCCGCGTCGACGGCTGGCCGAAGGTCGCCGGAACCGACCTGTTCGGCGCCGACGATGCTCCCGCCGACGCCCTGTGGATGCGCGTCGTCCGCTCGCCCCATGCCCGCGCCACCTTCACGCTCGGCGATCTCGACGCGGTCGTCGCCGCGACGCCGGGTCTGGAGACGATCCTGACCCACAAGGACGTGCCCGGCGAGAACAGCTTCGGTATCTTCCCGCATACCCGCGATCAACCTGTCTTTGCCGAGGGCCATGCCCGCTTCCGCGGCGAGGCGATCGTCGCACTCGTCGGCACGAAGGAAGCCGTCTACGGCCTGAGCGATACCGACCTGCCGATCGCATGGACGGTTGAGCCGCCGGTCACCGGCGTTGGCGAGGCGCGAATTGATGGCGCCCATGTGGTTCATTCCGGCAAGCCCGACAATGTGCTCGCCAGCGGCCGGGTCAAATGCGGCGATGTCGAAGGCGCCCGTCCGACCGCCGCCGTCATCGCCGAGGGCCGTTTCGAGACCGGCTTTGTTGAGCACGCCTATATCGAGCCGGAGGCAGGCTTCGCCGTTCCGGTCGGCGACCGCATGGAAATCACCTGCTGCACGCAGGCGCCCTACATGGATATCGACGAGACCGCCCGCGTGCTCGGCGTCGAGAAGTCCCAGGTGCGCATCAGGCCGAGCGCCTGCGGTGGTGGTTTCGGCGGCAAGCTCGACGTCTCGGTTCAGCCGCTGCTGGCGGTCGCCGCGAGGGTAATGGGCAAGCCCGTCCGCATCGTCTATACGCGCACCGAATCCATGTCCTCCTCGCCGAAGCGGCACCCGGCACAAGTCTGGGCGCGCTCCTCGGCCGACGGCGAGGGGCGGCTGGTCTCGTTCGAGCTGGACGGCGATTTCAACACCGGCGCCTACGCGTCCTGGGGTCCGACGGTCGCCGGCCGCGTGCCGGTGCACGGCATGGGCCCCTACAAGGTGCCGAACGTGCTGACCGAAGCGCGCGCGATCTACACCAACGAGACGCCGGCCGGCGCCTTCCGCGGCTTCGGCATCCCGCAGGCCGCGATCGCCCACGAGACGCTGCTCGACGATCTGGCTGAAAAGCTCAAGATGGATCGCTGGCAGATCCGCCGCATCAATGCGCTCGGCAACGGCGATACGACACCGTCCGGCCAGACGCTGCATGCGTCCGCCGGATTGCCCGAATGCCTCGACGCCCTGAAGCCCGACTGGGAGGCGGCGCTGCAACGGGTCGCGGAATTCAATGCCAGGAGCGACGGCCGCAAGCGCCGCGGCGTCGGCATCGGCTGCATGTGGTACGGCTGCGGCAACACCTCGGTCGCCAATCCCTCGACCATGCGCATCACGCTTAAGCAAGACGGCACGCTCACCTTCTTCAACGGCGCCGTCGATATCGGCCAGGGCTCGACGACCGTGCTGCTGCAGATGGCCGCCGATGGACTGGGTCTCGCGCCAGATCAATTCGACATGGTGATCGGCGACACGGACCTCACCTTCGACGCCGGCAAGACGTCCGCGTCTCGCCAGACCTATGTCTCCGGCAACGCCTCGCGGCTCGCCGGCGAGGACCTGCGCGCCAAGATCCTGAAGCTCGCCAATGCCGGTGAGGACGCGAGGCTGTCGCTCGACGGCGGCACGCTGACGATTGCCGACGGCCAGGCCTCGCGCACCATCGATCTCGCCACACTCGAGGCCGATGGCGAAGGCATCGTCCTGGACGGCATCGGCACCTGGGATCCGCCCGCCACCGCGCTCGACGAGAACGGCCAGGGCAGCCCCTATGGCACCTACGGCTTCGCCGCCCAGACGGCGGAAGTCGAAGTCGACATGCGGCTCGGCACGGTGAAGGTCATCGACATCGTCGCCGCCCACGACGTCGGCCGCGCCATCAATCCGACGCTGACCGAGGGCCAGATCCACGGCGGCATCGCTCAAGGGCTGGGGCTGGCACTGATGGAGGAATACCTTCCCGGCCGCACCGAGAACCTGCACGACTATCTGATCCCGACAGTCGGCGACATTCCACCGATCAAGACCTATCTGATCGAGGATGCCGAACCCACCGGACCCTATGGCGCGAAAGGGGTCGGCGAGCCGGCGCTGATCGCCACGCCGCCGGCGATCCTCGGCGCCATCCGCCACGCCACCGGCGTCACCGTCCGCCAGGTTCCCGTGCTGCCGCACCGGCTGTGGGAATCCCTGAACGGGGAGAGCGGATCATGACCGTGACCGACAAAAAGCCGGCAAACGACAGGTCTACAGCCGACCGGCTGTCGGCGGAAGCGCGCTCGAAGCAATTCGGCGCGGCGGAAGAAGGCGGCGTCATCCGCTGCGATGCCTGCCCCGTGCTCTGCCGCATCAAGCCCGGCCGCGCCGGCGCCTGCGACCGCTACGCCAACGAGGACGGCCATCTCGTCCGCGTCGATCCTGTGCTGCTGCTGGAAAAGGCGGTCGACAGCGGCGGCGATGTCGTTGCTTTCACCGGAAACGACGCCCAACGCTGGGACGGCACGGTGCTCGATCCCGACCGCACCTTCGTCACCGGCGTCGGCTCCGGCACCACCTATCCCGACTACAAGCCCGCACCCTTCATCGTCGCCGCCGAGCACGAGGGCGTCGACACCGTCACTGTCGTTTCCGAGGGCATCTTCAGCTACTGCGGCGTCAAGGTGAAGATCGATACTGATCGCCATCTCGGCCCCGAGGCTGCCCCGATCCGTGCGAACGGCGAGCAGGTCGGCCACGTCACGACGGCCGAATACGGATCGCAGATGCTGTCCATCGGTGGAGTACGCCACCTGACCGGCGGCTCCAAGAAGGAAGGCAACGTCACCTGCCAGACGCTGCTGGCGCTCTGCGCCGGCGAGGCGGTGACGCTGACCATCGAAGAGGGCCACGAGGTCGTCGTCCAGGCGGGCGCCGCGCCGGTCGTCGACGGACACCCGGAAGAGCGCATGCGGGTGGGCTGCGGCTCGGCCGCCGTCGGCATCTTCGCCAGGCAGTGGCTGGGCCACGCAGACGAGGTCATCGTCGTAGACGACCACATCACCGGCGTCCTGACCGAGCATCAGGCCGGCAAGGTGCTGGAAATGCCGCCGGCCGGTATCCGCGTGTGCGGCAGGCGGTCGACGCCGGGCCGCTATTTCCAGGTCGCCGACCCGGGCCTTGGCTGGGGCGGCACCGACATCACCGATCCGCTCGACATCATTTCCAGGATCGATCCGAAGACCGCCTGGCCGGGCCTGCGCCTGCTGATGACGTCGACCACCGGTGAGGACGCGCTCTATTGCGTGCTCGATGAAAACCTCGTGCCGGTCCCCACCGAGATGCCCGAGGCGATCCGCAC
>CAJQNW010000019.1 GCA_905479765.1 uncultured Tepidamorphus sp.
ATGACGGGTCTGGCCAACCGCCGGCAACTCGACCGGCATCTGCGCGATCTCTGGCAACGGCTGCCGAACGTCCCGATCGCCGTGGCCATGATCGATGTCGACCACTTCAAGCCCTACAACGACTTCTACGGCCATGTGCGCGGCGACAAGTGCCTGCAGGCCATCGCACATGTCGTGAAAACCTTCGCGCGCCGCTCCGATGACCTGGCCGCGCGTTTCGGCGGCGAGGAATTCACGCTCGTCGCGCCCGGTATGTCCGCCACCGAGATGGTCGTGCACTGCGACCGGCTTCGCGAGGCGATCGAGAGCCTCGCCATCCCGCAGACGGATTCGGTCGGCGGCGTCGTGACCGTGAGCGCCGGGGTCGTCGTCGCTACGCCGCTGCGATGTCCGGACATGGAATTGCCGATCCGGCAGGCCGACCGCGCGCTTTACGCGGCAAAGACCGCCGGCCGCAATCGCGTCTGCCCCTTCGAGGACGATCCCAGCTTCCGGGTTCTGCGGACGGTAACCGCGTCCTGAAGTCCGGTACGGCCGGACGCGGCGCTAGCCGGCGCTGTCCGGCGGCCAGCTCACCACGCGCCGATAGAGGTGCCAGGTGGCGTGGCCCAGTATCGGCAAAACGACGATCAGGCCGAGCAGCCCCGGAAGGATCGCCAGGAACATCAGCACGCCGACGATGAAGCCGAAGCCCAGCATCGGCACGGGATTGGTCCGTACCACCTTCCAGCTGGTGGCGATCGCCGTGATGAAATCGGTGTCGCGGTCGAGCAGCAGCGGGTAGCTGACGACCGTTGTCGAGAACACTAGGACCGCGAAAACCGCGCCGATCGCATTGCCGACGACAAGGAAGATCAGGCCGTGCAACGTGGTCAGGGCCTCCGTGAACAGGCCCACCATGTCGAACCGGCGCAGGCCGAAGAAGCCGAGATAGATCGCGGCGGCCACGTCGACCCAGATGAAGAACGCGAACAGGTTGAGCATCGGCATCCAGCCGAGGCTGTGGCCGCCCGAGCCGGTGACGACACCGGCCACCTTGCGCAGCGAGCGCGGCTCTCCGGCTTCCAGCCGGCGGCTGACCTCATAGATGGCGATGGCGAAGAACGGGCCCAGCAGCACGAAGCCGGCGGCCAGCGGATAGGTGAGATAGAACAGTCCGGCCCAGGTCGCGAGCATGTAGAGCGCTACGCCGCCGAGCGCATAGAAGGCGCCGATGACGAGGCCGCACGTCGGCGCGCGCTGCAGGTCGTTCAGCCCTTGGCCGAGCGCCCAGCGCACATCGGCGAAGGTGATGTGGTCGATGATCGGCTTCGCCTTGCGGCGGGCGGCGCGATGACTGTCATTGGCCGCGTGAGCCAGTGTCGCATCCGTCAAGTCTCTCCTCCCTGACGTTTCAGCTCCCTCGTGTCGCGCTGGTCTTGCTTGTTCGATTGCCGCCGCGACGATCTGCTTTTGGCGCAGACTTTGAATTTAGTATGCCAGCCGGGTCCGGTGCCTGGAAGTCCGGCACGGCAACTTCGGCGGATTCGACTTCTACCCGCCTTTCGGACATGACCCAATCGCGAAAGGCCCGGACCCGGTCGTCCGACAGCCGCGCTTCCGGATAGACAAGGTAGTAGGCCTTCTCCACGGGGACGGTCAGTTCGAAGGGCTGCACCAGCGCCCCCGACGCGACTTCCGCCTGGATGTATCCGGAATAGCCGAGGATCATACCCTGCCCGGCTATGGCCGCGGCGAGCCCCATCGAGTAATCGGCGAACGACATA
This sequence comes from uncultured Tepidamorphus sp., assembly GCA_905479765.1. Taxonomy (GTDB): domain Bacteria; phylum Pseudomonadota; class Alphaproteobacteria; order Rhizobiales; family Tepidamorphaceae; genus Microbaculum. The sequence continues at coordinate 1,767 of CAJQNW010000019.1, forward strand.
TGTCCGGCCGGCTCGACATCGTCGGCGCCGGCTGCCGCGAGCCAGGCGTCCCAATCGTTGTTGTCTTCCCTGATCAGCGTGCAGCGCGACAACGCCGCGGCAGGATGCAGCCCGCGGATCGTCTCCATCACCTGCGGAGAACACAGCGGCGAGACCTTGAAGCTCAGGAACGGCTCGGCCTCGAGCCCCGGCCACGGGGCCTTTCCGTAGCGCAGCGCCATATCGGCCTCGCCGGCGGCGACATCGGCAAGCTGGTAGGTCGCCAGCAGCGCGATGTCGATGTCGGGATAGGCAGCGCGGAACCGGGGGAAGCGCGGCATCAGCCAGCGGATGCCAATCTCGGAGGTGAGGCTGACGGTCAGCGGCCGCGACAGGTCCGGCCCTGCGAGATCGGCGGTTGCCCGGGCCAGCAGATCGAAGGCGTCCTCCACGCCGGTCCGGTAGCGCCGGCCCGCCGCCGTCAGGGACAGCCCCTTCGGCTCGCGGACAAACAGGCGAACGCCGAGTTCTTCCTCGAGGCCGCGAATGCGGTGGCTGACGGCGCTTGCCGTGATGGCGAGCGTATTTGCGGCAGCCGCGAGGTTTCCGGCGCGGGCGACCGCTTCAAAGGCTTGCAGACCACGGAGGGTGGGGATACGCCGCATCATCGTATTGTTTAATTTTTCTCAATCCAGATTGAAGGCTTTTCGTTTGATATTCGCCTATATTTCCCTGATTTTCCAGCCATGACTAGAAAATACTTCAATCATCCGCAGCCCCCCCGCACATCCGGGACAGCGCGGGCGCCGCTTTCGCGAGACATTACAACGCTGCTGATCGCCGGGCCGCCCGGCATGACCGATCACGCTCTCCAGGCCCTCGTTCTTCGCGAGGCTCGGCCGACAGGCCCGAGCCGGAAGAGACGCTCCGCGCCCCGCGGTGTCGCAGGAATTCTCGCGGCGATGCGTCGGTTTCGTCTCATCCCGGCAACACGCGGTTCGCCCCCGAACACATCCCCGTGAAATGTCGATCCTTACGATCTCGAGCCTTGTTTTCGTCACCCACCGCTTATATGCACTGCAGCATGAGACGTTTTTCCGCGCTTTTCGTTCTCCTTGCCGTCATGCTCGCGTCACTCTTGGCGCGCGGAGAGGAGTCGGCTGTCTCGCGCGGCCAGGAAGCGCTGGCGGTTCATGGGCTCCAGGGGCACGATATTCAGTTTGCCGCCTCATCGCCGACCGTTGCCAAGGCGGGCGGCAAACTGGGCTGCAGGCGCAGCCTGCCCAGTGCCGGGCCGACGTCTTGCGGCGGCGCCCATGCGCTCGTAATCCCGGTCGCGACCGGATCGGCGGATACCAGTTCCACCGTAGGGCCGCGAACGATCATCGGCCGTCTCAAGCCCTACCGGCCAAAGGGCCTCCTCGATCCACCCCGCTCCGCCTGATCGTCTGAACCCGCAACCGGCCGGTTGCGTTCTTCCCGATCAAACAGGACTACATCATGCTGACACGTCGTACCTTTCTGGGCGTCGGCGGGATCGCGGCGACCGTGGGGCTTTCGGGCTGCACGGGCTTATCCGACGAACCCGTCGCCGCCCTCGAACCCACCGTCCCGGTCATGCCCGCCTTCTACGGCCCCGTTGCCGGCGAGCCCTACCCGGTCGAGGCCGTGCCGCCCAATGTCGTGCCGCCGCGTTTGTGGCGCCAGCGCGTGCCCGATCCCACCGGCGAAGCGCCCGGCACCGTCGTCGTGGATCCGAACGCCTATGCGCTGTACCTCGTCGAGCCGAGTGGCACGGCGATGCGCTACGGCATCGGCGTCGGCCGCTCCGGCTTCGAGTGGGCCGGCAATGCCAAGGTCCAGTACAAGCGGCACTGGCCGAAATGGACCCCGCCTGCCGAGATGATCGCGCGCGATCCAGAGCTCGCGCAGTATTCCGCGGCGAACGGCAGTTTTCCGCCCGGCCCGGGCAATCCGCTGGGCGCGCGGGCGCTCTACCTGTTCCAGAACGGCGAGGACACGCTCTACCGCATCCACGGTTCGCCGGAGGCATGGTCGATCGGCAAGTCGGTGTCGTCCGGCTGCATCCGGCTGTTGAACCAGGACATCATCGACCTGCACGACCGGGTGGAGGACGGCGCACGCGTCGTCGTGCGCACTTCGCGCGTGCCCGAAACGCTCGCGTGATCGGCAAACGGCCGGGCGGCACGCCGTCCGGCCGTCGCGCCGGTATCGAGATCGTGCAGACACCGAACATTGCCATTACTCAGGCGCCGGCGCGCATATAGGCCTCGCGGTGCGGGCCGACTTTGGTGCGGACCCGATAGAGCGAACGCGAGGCGGTAATGAACAACGTGCGCCAGTCGTCGCCGCCCCAGGTGAGATTCGCGGTCAGTTCCGGCACGGCGAGCGTACCGATCAGCTCGGCTTGCCGATTGTAGATCCACAGGCCCTCCGGCGCGGTGATCCAGATATTGCCGCGCTCGTCGCACTTCATGCCATCGGGTACTCCTTCCCCGGCGTCGGAGCCGATGCCGTCGGCGAAGAGTCGTCCATTCGTCAGGGATCCGTCGGCGCGAACGTCGTAGACGCGGATGCAGTAGCGCCGCGTGTCGTTGATGTAGAGAAGCGTCTCGTCGGGCGAAAAACACAGCCCGTTCGGCATGTAGAAATCGTCGCGGCCGACGACGAGTTGCGGCTCGCGTTCTCCGGCGCCGCCAGTCCCGTCGGGGGGTACCCTGAACACGCCCTGCCAGCCGAGTTGGGGTTCGCGTTCGACTCCGAACTCCGCCATCCGGCCGTACCAGGGATCGGTGAAGTAGATCGCGCCGTCGGCGCGCACGCAGACGTCGTTGGGGCTGTTCAGTTCCCTACCCCCGAAACGGGAGGCGAGCACCTCGCGGCGCCCGTCGGGATACTCGCGGGTCAAAGACGACGTGGCATGCTCGCAGACAATCAGATTGAGATCGCCGTCATAGGTCATGCCGTTGGCGTTGCCGGTCGGCCGCCTGACCTCCGTGACGCCGTCCGGCCCGTAGCGCCGGCGCACGTCGCCGGGAATGTCGGAAAACAGCAGGTGGCGATCGACGGGATGCCAGACCGGCCCCTCGGTGAACGCGAAGCCGGTCGCGACCAACTCGAGCGGGCTGGCCAGGTCGACGATGTCCCGGAATTCCGGCTTGACCGCTGAAAACCCCATGGCCGCTCCCATGCCCCCTTCGCTACCGTGATGGAGCGGCATGATAGCCGGTTCGCGTGAGTCTCGGGATTTCACGCGGCGTATGTCCCACCCTCACTTCGTACGCGCGTGCGGATACCCGTAGTAGAGCGCCGCGGTGTGGCGGGCCTCGGCGAAGAACAGCCAGCGCTCGGTGAGGACGCCCGGCACCATCGACAGAACCGCGAGGACGGCTGCGAGCACCGGCAGAAAAGTTGCAGCCGGTCCGGCCAGTGCACCGATCAGGATCAGCACCAGCGGCAGGGCGAACGCCAACCCTTGCGCAATCCGGCGCAGCCTGGCGGCGTGCTTGCGGGCGACCTGGTAACCCATTTCCTTCAGGATGTAGTTTTCCTGGGTGTGCGGCCATTCGATGGAGCGGACCTCGCCCGTTCCAAGTCCGGTCGCGCTGGCAGCCGTCGGCAGCGCCAGACTATCGTTGTGCCGCCAGGCGGCGACTTTCAGCGCCCACGCAATCAGGATGAACACGATCGCCAGCCAGCGGAGAGCCGGGACCGGTGCGACCGTCAGCGCCTGGATGCCGTTCAGGAGGATTGCGCCGGTCGCCAGCGAAAAGGCGAGATAGACCGGCAGCGTGAAACGGTTCGACCAATCCGGGATGGGTTTCAGCGAGGCGTAGATCATCGCGGTGGTTACGACGGTGGCCAGCGCGCCGAGCGCCGCCAGCAGGCCGGCGATCCGGACGAATCCGGCATCGACGCCGAAGAGGACCCAGCCGCCGGAGAAGATCACGGCCGGAATGTAGGTCAGGACGCTCAGCACGCCCTCGCGCGACAGCCACGACGAGCGCCACTGCGAGAACGCCCGCCAGGCCCGCTCCGGGTGTCCGAGATGGAAGGTCGACGACAACAGTCCGGCGGTGATCATCGCCAGAGCCAGACCGAGCCCCACGATCGCCAGCATCGCGCTGTCGGGCATCAGGCCCGCCGCCGCACCGATACCCATCAGCGCCAGAAGCCCGTAGCCCGCGCCCGAGGAGGTGGTGAAGAAGATGACGGAGAACGCCGGATGCATCGCCTACCCTGACAACATCCGGTCGACCCAGCCGAAGAAGCCGCCCTCGGCGGTAACCGGTTCGAGTTGCGCGGGTGCGCTTTCATCAGAGCCGGACGGACGCGCGCGCGGCGGCAGGTATTTGTTTACCGGCCGGTAGCCGAGCTCGGGCATCAGATCGACGCCCTCGCGTTCTTCCACCAGCCTGGAGACCGGCGAGGCCGGATCACCAAGATCGCCAAAGTGCCGCGCGCCCACCGGGCAGGCGGCGACGCAGGCCGGCACGCGGTCTTCTTCGGGCAGGTTCTCGTTGTAGATCCGGTCGACACAGAGCGTGCATTTCTTCATGACACGGACCTCCGTGTCATACTCGCGGGCGCCATAGGGGCAAGCCCAGCTGCACAGCTTGCAGCCGATGCACTTGTCCTCGTCGACCAGCACGATGCCGTCCGACGACCGCTTGTAGGAGGCGCCGGTCGGGCAGACGGTGACGCAGGCCGGCGTCTCGCAATGCAGGCAGGAGCGCGGGAAATGCACCGTGCGGCTGCCGGTATCCGTCGCCTGCTCATAAGTGTGAACGCGGTTGAACCAGACGCCGTCGGGCTCGGCGCCATAGGGCTCGATATCGGTGAGCGGGGCCATGTGGCCGCCGGTGTTCCATTCCTTGCAGCTGGTCACGCAGGCCTGGCAGCCGACGCAGGTGTCGAGGTCGATGACGAGGCCGAGCTTGCGGTCGGTGGAGGACGGAAGGCTGGTCATGACGCCGCTGCCCTCAGCTTGCGGAACAGGCGTCCGTAGGACAGCACCTTCGGCGATTTCGGCATGTCCGGCGGCGCGGGAAGATCGGGGAACTGCGGCTCGGTCATGCCGGCCTCGGCGGGCGCGCACTTCACCAGCCGTACGCGCAGATCGAACCAGGCGGCCTGGCCCGTCACCGGATCGGAGTTCGAGTATCGGCGCTGCGCGCCTTTCGCCGGCAGCAGGTCGGAGATGGTGTGATTGAGCAGGAAGCCACGCGTCGCCTCCGGCGCGTCCTTCGACAGCCCCCAGGTGCCGTGGCGCTTGCCGATGGCGTTCCACGTCCACACCGTGTCCGGATTGACGCCGTCGACAAGCCGGACCTGACCCTTCACCCTGCCGTGCTCGCTTTCGATCCAGACCCAGTCGTCGTCGGCGATGCCGTGTTTCGCCGCCGTCGCGTGATGGACGAACAGGCGATTCTCGTTTGTGATCTGTCGAAGCCAGGCGTTCTGCGAGCCCCAGGAATGGTACATGTGCATCGGCCGCTGGGTCAGCGCATGTAGCGGCAGCGCGCCGGTGTCGACGTCGGCCTCCAGCAGGGGCGTGTACCAGATCGGCAGCGGATCGAAGTATCGGTCGATACGCGCTCTTTCGCTCTCCGGCGGACGCACGTCGCCGTGGCCACGCGCGGCGAGCCGGAAGCGCTGCAGCACCTCGGAATAGAGATGGAAGGTGATCGGCTCCGCCTTGTCGATGAAGCCCATACGGTGAGCGAAATCGAGATAGGCGCGGTTCGCCATCTTGTAGTAGCGCGCCTCTTCGGGAAGCTCGTATTTCCAGAAGCCGCCGTTCTCGATATAGCGGTCGAGCTGATCGGGATTGGCCGCGCCCTTGCCGTGTTCGTCGCCGATCTCGCCGCGCCAACCGGCGAGCGGTCCGACGCCGGGCCTGCGCTCGTGATTGACGATGTAGTCGGCGTAGTCGCGGTACTTCGGACTGCCGTCGTCGGCGACCATGCCGGGCAGGCCGAGCCTGGCGCCGAGATCGAGCAGCACCGTCTGGAAGGCGCGCACGTCGCGGTCGGGTTCGACGACGGGATAGCGGATCGCATCGCCCGGTGCGTCGGCACTGGAGATCGGCCTGTCGAGCAGGCTGATGCAGTCGTGGCGCTCCAGATAGGTCGTGTCCGGCAGGATCAGGTCGGCATAGGGCACCGTCTCGGAGAAATAGGCGTCCGAGTAGATGATGAAGGGGATCTTATAGGTGCCGTCCGCCTCCTTGTCGGTGAGCATCTTCATCGTCTCGGCCGTGTTCATCGACGAGTTCCAGGCCATGTTGGCCATGAACATGAACAGGGTGTCGATCTTGTAGGGATCGCCGGCCCAGGCGTTGCGGATCACCGTGTGCATCAGGCCGTGGGCCGACAGCGGCGCCTCCCAGGAATAGGCCTTGTCGATGCGGATCGGGCCGCCGTTCTCGTCGACCAGCAGGTCCTCGGGGGCATGGACATACCCAAGCGGCATGTCAGACAGCGGCGAATCCGGCTTGCCGCCGTCCTTGCCCGCAGGCTTGGGGCCGGGCGGCACGGGTTTGGGGAACGGCGCCTTGGAGCGGAAGCCGCCGGGAACATCGACCGTGCCGAGCAGCACCTGCAACAGATGGATCGCCCGGCAGGTGTGGAAGCCGTTGGAATGGGCCGAGATGCCGCGCATGGCATGCATGGCGACCGGCCGGCCGGTCATGGTTTCGTGGCGGACGCCGTTCATGTCCGTCCAGGCGATGGGCAGCTCGATCGCCTGATCGAAGGCGGCGTGCGCCAGTTCGGCTGCGATCCGGCGGATCTGATCGGCGGGGACACCACAGCGCTCGGCAACCGCGTCCGGCGAATACGCATCGTCGAGATAGCGTTCGGCGATCAGCTGAAACGACGGTCGCACGGTGCGGCCGCCGACCTCGAACGAACCGGCAAGCTCCGGTGCGACGCCTCGGGTATTGGCGGGCTTCGCGGACTTGCTCGCCCTGTCCCAGACCAGCGGTTCGCCTGCCGCATCGCGCAGGATCAGGCCGTCATCGGCGGCGCCCGGATCGTTGATCACCAGATGGGCGGCGTTAGTGAAGCGGATCAGGTAGTCGAGATCGATCTTGCCGGCCTTGAGAAGTTCATGGACCAGCGCCAGCACGAACAGGCCGTCGGTGCCGGGCCTGATGCCGACCCATTCGTCGGCGACCGCGTTGTAGCCGGTGCGGCAGGGATTGACCGAGACCACCTTGGCGCCGCGTTCCTTCAGCTTGCCGATGCCGATCTTGATCGGGTTGGAATCGTGGTCTTCGGCGACGCCAAACAGCAGGAAATACCTGGCGTGGTCCCAGTCGGGCTCGCCGAACTCCCAGAACGATCCGCCGATCGTATAAAGTCCGGCAACGGCCATGTTGACCGAGCAGAAGCCGCCGTGCGCGGCGAAGTTCGGGGTGCCGAACCTGGAAGCCCACCAGCCAGTCAGCGATTGCGACTGGTCGCGGCCGGTGAAGAAGGCGAGTTTCTTCGGATCGGTTGCGCGGATATTGGCGAGCCGGTCAGTGGCAATTTTCAGCGCCTCGTCCCACTCGATTTCCCTGAATTCGCCACTGCCGCGCTCGCCGGTGCGCAGCAGGGGCTTGCGCAGCCTGGCCGGGCTGTAGTGTTGCATGATGCCGGCGCTGCCCTTGCCGCAGAGCACACCGCGATTGACCGGATGCTTCCGGTTGCCGCCGATGTAGCGGATCTTGCCGTTGTCGAGATGAACCTCGATCCCGCACCGGCAGGCGCACATGTAGCAGGTGGTCCGCTTGACGGTGTCGGCGACCTTCGGCGACGTCTCGACGCCGTCGCCCTCCGGCGGCGCAACCGTAGTATTCAGCGGGCGTTGGCTGGGCCTGCTGTTGGCGCCGGCGGGCGATGATGTCATTGCGACAACGGCTCGGCCCGGATCGTTTCGAGATGCTCTTTCGCGCGCGCCTTGGGTCCCGGGCCGCGCATGTAGTGCTTCTCGGGCAGATACCGCTCATCGCGGATTTTTTGTTTTTCCTTCAGCGGATTGCGGAACCAGCTGGCGATACGCCGCAGGAATCCGGACTTGTTGCTTCTGGCTGTCTGGCCGTTCATTTTGAGTCTTGTCCAGTTTGGCTGGCGATACATTGCTTTTTTCCAATTCATCGATCCAACAAATTGCTGTTGTCATTTCGATCGTTAAATTAGATGTATTTTCCATGACGCTCGATCAATTGAGAATATTCATCGCCGTCGCCGAGCGCGGACACGTCACCCGCGCGGCCCGTTCGCTGGGCATGACGCAGTCGGCGGTGTCGGCGGCCATCGGCGCGCTGGAGAGCCGCTATGGCGCCCGGCTGTTCGACCGAGTGGGGCGCGGCATCGAACTGACGGAAACCGGACGCCGCTTCCTGCCGGAGGCGCGCGGCGTGCTCGACAAGGCCAACGCGGCGCGGGCGACGCTGGAGGACCTGTCGAACCTGGCCAGCGGCACCGTGACGATCGCCGCCAGCCAGACGATCGCCACCTATTGGCTGCCGCGCCGCATCACGTCCTATCATCGCGACCATCCCGGCATCCGGCTCGATGTCGTGATCGGCAACACGCAACAGGTGGAAAAGGCCGTCGTCGAGGGCACCGCCGATATCGGCCTCGTCGAGGGGCCGACCAAAAACCCGGCCCTGATCCGCCAGACCGTCGACCGCGACCGGCTGGTGCTGGTGGTCTCGGAGACCGAGGAGCCAGCCGTCCTGACGGCGGATGGCGAAGTGGATTTCCGGGCGCTGACCTGGGTGGTGCGCGAGGCGGGATCGGGCACGCGGCACGTGCTGGAAGACGAGGCGCAGAGGCGCGGCTACCGGCTGGAAGACCTGCGCATCTTCCTGGTGCTGCCCAGTAACGAAGCGGTACGCGAGGCGGTCGAAGCCGGCGCGGGCGCGACGATCATCTCCGAGCACGTGGTGGCCTCGGCAATCGAGGCGGGCCGGCTGCGGGCGCTTTCGGTCAATCTGCCGCCGCGCGATTTCGTGCTGTTGCGCCACAGCGAGCGACAGCAACGGCTGGCCGAGCGGGCACTTACCGATGTGTTCACCGACAAGCAGGCTTCCTGAAAGCGAGGCGCGAGTCCTGGACTATTCCGCTCAGGGGATTTCGCCAACCGTGTCGGCCACATAGGCATCCCGCTCGCCCATCGGCAGATCGGACCCCACAGTGGTGTCCTGCGCCGTCTGATGCTCGATCTCGGCGTTCAGTTCGGCGCCGGCGACGACGATGAAGGTAGTCAGGTAGATCCACATCATCAATGCGATGGCGGTGCCGAGCGAACCGTAGGTGGCGCCGTAGGTACCCCAGCGCGACAAATAGAACGAGAACGCCGCGGAGGCCGCGATGACCAGCAGCGTGGCGCCGACGGCACCGACACTGACCCACCTCCAACGCGGCCGCCGACGGCTGGCGCCGAAACGGTAGAGGGCGGTGACGGCCGCCAATAGCAAAAGGACGAGGAGGATCGACGGCAGAACCGCGCCGACGAACCGGCCGAGCACTGACACGCCGACATAATCGAAGACGACCGGAACAAGGACGATGGCGTTCAGCACAGCGACGAGCAGGACGATGCCGGCCACGGTGAATCCGAGGGTCAGGCCGGTACGCGCAATGAACCCGCGTGTCTCGGCTTCGCCGTAGGCCACATTCATGGCCATGAAAAGCGCCTTCATGGCGCCGTTCGCGCTCCACAACGCAAACACGGCAGCGACCAGCACGGCAACGCCGAGTTCGTTGGACTGTATCGCGGAAATGCGCTCGAGTTCCGCCCCGATCATCTCGATGGCTGTGGGGGGTGCCACACCCTCCAGTAGACTGAGATGCTCGTTTAGCGCGGCCGCATCGGTGATAAGGCCATAAAGGGAGATAATCAGAACCATCGCCGGGAACATCGCCAAGACGACGTAGAAGGTGACACCGGCGGCCGTGAGCCCGACGCGATCCCGACCGATCTCCTCCCAGACGCGCAAGAGGATGTCACGCCAGCCTGACAGCGGGATCTGCGTGATCGAACGCGCGTCGCGCCCGCGACCCGGTTCGTCGGCGCGTAGCCGCTGGACACGGTCCTCGAGCGGTTGGTTTCGGGTTGCCGTGGTCATCGTCCGCCCCGTTCCAATACGTGGCCGGCGGGGCGGCCGATCGTACTGCCCCACCGGCTCGACGCTTCGACGGGCTCAGCCGCCATACGGCCTGTCGTCGTGGGGCCGCTCCGAATAGGCATAGCTACCGGCTTGGCGGTCGCCGCGCCGGCCATCGGGGTAGCCGCCCTGGCCGTAGGACTCCCGGTAGGACTGCCCGTTGCCGCCACGTTTACCGATCGGCAGCAGGGCGCCGAGCAACAGACCGCCGGCAAAGCCTAGTACGCCGACCATGAGCGGATGATCGTTGACGTAGCGCGACACTTCCGCGCCGGCGCGGCGGCCCCGGTACTCAACTTCACGGTAAGCGCTCTCGGCGCCTTCCCGTGCCTGGCGGACACCATGGTCGACAGTCTCGGCGGCCCGCTCGTAGGCGGTGCCGGCCGCATCGCGGGCGTCGCGATAGCCCTGTTCGACAGTTTCACGGGCGCCGGACGCGGCCTCAGAAACCCGGGCGCCCGTTTTATCGATGGCCTCTCCCGCCTTCTCGCGAACGTCGTCCACCGTGTTCTTGTTCTCCTCGCGGGCCATCTTGTTCGCCGCCGCGGTGTTGGCGGCCTTAGGGGTCGAAGCCGTCACTCCGGCAGTGTGGGTACCGGCATTGGCGGCGGTCTTGGCGTTATTGCCGGGATTCTGGGTCGTGGGATTCATTTCGGCTCTCCTTCGTATGATGTGCGTGGGGTTGTAGAACGCGATGCAGATGCCGCCCCCTCGGCAGGTGCCGTTTCTGTGTGGCAACGGTGGACGGCGGCGGTGCCGTTGTCGCATTGCGGAAACCTGGAGCCGTCTTCTGCGTCGTGGATGGCGCGATCGCTCCACATGCGCCAGGCGAACAGTCCGGCGCCGGCGGCGATCAGAAGCACAGGCAACGGGTTCTCCCTGGCTGCGGCCAGCCCTCTGTCAACGGCCGGCAGCGACGCCGAGCGACGCACGAGGCCGACAGCTTCGTCGACGAGACCAACGGGCGAAAGGCGGTGCTCGAGACGATCGATCGTCAGATCCAGCCGCGCGCGCGAGGCTTCCGCGTCGCGGGCGAGGTCACGGGGCGCAGCTGTCATGACGAGACCCTCCGCTGGATCATTCGCGCGTCGCTGCGCAACGACGAGGCAGTGCGTTCGGGATACAGCGTTTCGACGCGGACCTTGCTGTAGCCTATGATCGCCAGCAGAACTGCGATCACCGCCGCCCCGGCGGCGCAAGCAATGGCCGCGTTGGCCGGAGATCCGAGGATCGGCGTCAGCCAGACAACGAGCGCGTCGATGGCCAGGCCGAGCGCTATGATCACGAATACGGCGGCGAAGACGAACAGCGCGAGACCGACTGCGACCTGACGGATGCTCGAGGCCAACTCGGCGCGTAACAGCGCCATTTCAGTGTTGATGAGATCGGCCGTATTACGCAGCGCCTCGCCAAGCAATTCGTTCAGCCCGAGCGATCGCTCGGGTCCGGGATCGGGTGTTTGATGAACAGTCATGTATCGGCTCCCATTCCTAGCGCGCGGTCCGGGGCGAATTCTTCAGCGAGCGCGACACCAGGGCCCCAAGGACGACCGCACATGTCGCAACGGTGACCGGATAGCGACGGCAGATATTTTCCGCGTCTTCATAAAGTTCAGCCGTGGATTTATGTTCGACGGCCGACGAAACGGCCTCGACGCGCGCGGCGGCGCGGGACACAAGATCCTCGATATTCGGCTGCTCGGAGAAGCCATGCGATGTCTTGCGTATCTCGTCGGCGGCATCTGCGAGGCCGCGGGCCAAGCCGGATTTCTGCCGGTTGGCGATGGCGTTCGCCTGCTCGCGCATGTACGCGCCCATACGCTGCGTCTCGGCCGACGCCGCCTGATAGGCCGCCTGCGCATCCTCGCGGATCGTCTCCCGGATGCCTCCATCGGCAATGCCACCATCGGTGTCGTCGTATCCGTCGTCCCTGACCGTCATTGGACCCTCCTCATGCGAAAGCGCACGAACGCGCCTTGTTTCGCGATACCAACGCGCGACCCGCCTGCCGGTTCCCACAGGCGATCCGCGACGCGGGTCGAGAATGATCTAGGAAGGTCGCGAGGTGCTGGGCGCGATTATCGAGGGCAACCG
>CAJQNW010000020.1 GCA_905479765.1 uncultured Tepidamorphus sp.
ATGCCGGTCATGGCTGATGACGATTACCGCGCCCTCGTAGTCGGCGAGCGCGCGGACGAGTGCTTCGCGCGCATCGACGTCGAGATGGTTCGTCGGCTCATCAAGGATCAGAAGGTGCGGTCCGAAGAATGTTGCCAGCCCGAGCAGCAACCGCGCCTTTTCGCCACCGGACAGCTTTTTCGCAGGGATATCGGCTTTTTCGTATCCGAATCCGAGCTGTGCGGCCTTGGAACGGACCTCAGCCTCTTTGGCATCTGGCATTAGTCGGCGTAGTTGCTCGTAGGGAGAGAGCTCTTCCGATAGTTCATCGAGCTGATGCTGGGCGAAAAAGCCGACAGATAATTTATCCGCCTTAGCAAGGCGCCCGTCGCAGGAATCCAGCCGTGCGGACAGCAGTTTGGCAAGAGTGCTTTTGCCGTTGCCGTTTGATCCGAGCAATCCGATCCGGTCGTCGTGATCAAGCCGCAAATTCATTTGTCTAAGTACCGGCTTTTCGCCGTACCCGACAGCAACGTCGTCGAGCTGAATTATCGGCGAGGCAAGCGGCTTCTTGGGCGAGGGGAAGCGAAACGGAATAATGGAGCCATCGGTGATCGCATCGACGGGCTGCAATTTGGCCAGCGCCTTCATGCGGCTTTGCGCCTGACGCGCCTTCGAGGCCTTGGCGCGAAACCGGTCGACGAAGGCCTGCATGTGCTGGCGTTGCTCGTCCTGTTTTTTGCGTGCCTTCTCGGCGAGCACCTGCTTTTCGCGCCGCTGCCGCTCGAACTGGTCGTAGGTGCCGCGATAAAGCGTGAACTTGCCCTGGTCGAGATGGACGATCGTATCGACGGCGGTATTCAGCAGATCGCGGTCATGGCTGATGATGATCATCGAATGCGGATAGCGGGCCAGATAGGTCTCGAGCCACAGCGTACCTTCGAGATCGAGATAATTGGTCGGTTCGTCGAGCAGCAACAGGTCCGGCGCGGTGAACAGAACAGCGGCGAGCGCGACGCGCATCCGCCAGCCGCCGGAATACGATTCCAGCGGACGTTGCTGGGCTGCCTGATCGAAACCGAGGCCGGACAGGATGCGGGCAGCCCGGGATTCGGCCGAGTAGGCGTCGATTTCACTCAAGCGGGCGTGGATTTCGCCGATCCGCAAGCCGTCTTGCGCGGTTTCGGCTTCGGCCATTAGTTGGGCACGCTCTTCGTCGGCAGCCAGAACGAAATCGATCAGCGACGTCGGCCCGGCGGGCGCTTCCTGCTCGACCGTGCCGATCCGCGCTCTGGCCGGAAAGCCAATCGATCCGGATTCCGGGGAAATCTCGGACTGGATGAGACGGAACAATGTGGTTTTGCCGGTACCGTTACGCCCGACGAGCCCGGCCCGCGTGCCTGTAGGCAGCGTTACCGAGGCACCGTCGAACAGTGTGCGGCCAGCAATGCGATAGGTGAGATCTTCAATCTGTAACATGGCGCCTATGTGCCGGTTGAAACGTCTCGCGACAAGGGGCGTTTACAGTAAAAGCGGCTGCAACTGCGCGGAGAGCCTGTCCGGACCTTCCAATCCGGGCCCGAAAGATAGTGCATTGGCGTCTCGGTCCATCCGGGCCGGCCGGATTCGCGGAGCGACGCAGAGTTGCGGTGATATTCGGAACGACCGGCTGTATCGGCTCACTGTGAAGTGTACGAATAACCGGGGGGCTGAGTCGTCTAGCAACCGAAGAATGACGTATACCGGCTTTGGATACGGACATCCGATCGGTCGGCCGAGTGATGACTGCAGGCCACGCAGCACCCGGAGGAGGCTTCCATGATGCGCTTGATAGCACTCGCCCTTTTTGCCCTCGCACTGACGTTGCCGGGCGCGGCTTCGGCTCAAGGTCCGGGCAGTTTTGCCAGGTACACGGGGTTTTACGGCGGGGCGATCCGGCTCGATGCCAATTACGTGGCATCCGATACTTGCCAGGTCGCGATTTCGGCGTATCGCGGTGCTCCCGCCGGCCAGGGAGTGGGGCCGAATATCATTCCCGTCACCATCATTATCGGACCCAATCCGCGCGGATGCGGCAACACGCGCGTAGTCCGCCGTATCATGACCGTCGGTGGCCCGAGCAACACCGAACTGGTCCAGATTTTCTTCGTTAACCCCTCGGGGCGTATTCTGAAGATCGAGAAGGTCTCAATCGCGACATTTTGATCCGGCAAGACAGTCCGGGACTTGGTATCGCGACTGCGCCCAGGTCTTATATTGAAGACATGAATCGAATCCACGAGGACGCAAATGCCGCATTCGCACCGTAATTGCCTCAAGAGCCTTTTCGTCGCGGCGGCGATCGTCGGTATGACTGCCGGGACGGGCACCGCCGACCTCGCATTCTGGGGCGCGACCTATGCCACGTCATACGGCGTTGATGCCCCGGACCGGTTCACAGGCGGCCCGCCCGTTCATGTGTCCGCGCTGCTGCCCGGCGACATGGCCTGCATGGATCTTGTCAACGCGCGGCTCAATGACCCGCCGCCCTATCCGTTCGTGACGAATTCGCTTCGCGCGGCCCGCGTCGATGTGGTGATCGATCAATCGTCCTGTCCGCCGCCGGACAAGAAACGTTGGCTGAAGTTCGCGGTTCCGCACCCGATCCAGGCCGATATCCTGAACCTGGTCTACATGACGCCGGGTGGAAAGGTGCTCGGCAGCGAGAAGGTCCACATTTCGCTCGGTACTGGCGGAAAATTCGCCAAGTAATCCGGCTTTCAGGTCAACCCGATCCCGCTTGCGCGCTGGTACTGGATCAGGTCCAGCGAAGGCGCATCGCCGGCCAGCTGCGTCAGCAGGCAATGCACCTGCCCGCGGTGATGGGTCTGGTGGTTGAAAAAGTGCGTCAAAGCGGGCGCGAGCGGCTGTTCCATGTCGGTCGGATTGGTGATCGTGCGATATCGGAAGCGGCCGGCAAGATCGCTTTCGCTCAAACCCCCGATGTAGCCGGTAATGCGGTCGTCCTCCGACCGCCTTGCCATCCGCAGTTCGTCGATATCGTCGAACAACACGACATCGAGCTTTGTCGGCGCACCGGTCGTGCCGGTGAAACGTCCCATCCAGATTCGGTCGCCGACCAGGATGTGATTGAGTGTACGATGGATCGAGCCGAAAAACGCTCCGTGTTCTTTCCGGTAAAGCTCATCCGGCAATGCCGCGGCGACATCGTAAAGGTGCTCGTTGGCCCAGCCGTTGTAGCCGGCCATCATCTCGAAGTGGGGTCTCAACATTGACGGCATCCCGTTAGGTTAGGTAAGCAATACTGCCATAAAGTACGCGCGCATGAAAGCGCGGCACACTTCGACCGATCATCTGCTCGACTAAGACACCGCCAGTCTTGCGAGTGTCAGACGACCCGGCTATAAGCCGCGCAATCCGCCGGTAATCGGCATCCCCAACATTAAAAACGAGGTCGAGCCGACATGGCGATCGAGCGCACACTCTCCATCATCAAGCCCGACGCGACGGCGCGGAACATCACGGGCAAGATCATCGACAAGCTGGAAAGCGCCGGCCTGCGCGTTGTCGCGCAGAAGCGCACCAAGTGGTCGCAGGCCGATGCCGAGGCGTTCTACGCGGTTCACAAGGAACGTCCGTTCTTCAACGATCTGGTTGCCTTCATGACGTCGGGTCCGATCGTCATGCAGGTTCTGGAAGGCGAGGACGCGGTCGCCAAGAACCGTGAAGTAATGGGCGCCACCAATCCGGCCGAAGCCGCCCCAGGAACGATCCGCAAGGAGTTCGCCGAGAACATCGAGCGCAATTCCGCGCACGGGTCGGACAGCGTGGAAAATGCAGCCGGCGAGATTGCGTTGTGCTTCAAGGCCGAGGAAATTGTCGGCTGAGGCCGATTATTCACTCGAGAAATCGAGAGGCCGGCCTTTTGGCCGGCCTTTTCTTTTATCCGGCCTGCCACTACCGTTCAGCCTCCCTGGAGGAGGGGAGCCATGAACAAGCCGCTTGAAACGAAAACCGGTTACTCCGCCTGTCCGCACGACTGCCCATCGACCTGCGCGTTGGACGTCGAACTGATCGACGCCCATACGATCGGCCGGATCCGAGGCGCGCGCGGCAACGACTACACGGCGGGCGTCATCTGCGAAAAAGTCGCTCGCTACACAGAGCGCATCCATCACCCCGACCGGCTCCTCCATCCGATGCGCCGTAAGGGCGAGAAGGGTAGCGGCGACTTCGAGCGGATTTCCTGGGACGACGCCCTGGACATCACCGCCGAGGCGTTCCTGGAAACCGAACGCAAGCATGGTGCCGAGGCCGTCTGGCCGTACTTCTATGCCGGCACGATGGGGCTTGTGCAGCGCGACGGTATCGAACGGCTGCGTCACGCCAAGCGCTATTCGGGCGAATTCGCCACGATCTGCACGAACATGGCCTGGACCGGCTATATCGCCGGGACCGGAAAGCTCGCCGGGCCCGATCCGCGCGAGATGGCGCTCTCCGACTTCGTCGTGATCTGGGGCACCAACCCGGTGTCGACCCAGGTCAACGTGATGACCCACGCCATCAAGGCCCGCAAGACCCGCGGCGCAACGGTCGCGGTCGTCGACGTCTATATGACCGACACGATGAAGCAGGCCGACATGGCGCTGCTGCTGAAGCCGGGTACCGATGGTGCGCTCGCTTGCGCGGTCATGCACGCGCTCTTTCGCGACGGATATGCCGATTGGGAATATCTGGAGAAGTACACGGACCGGCCGCGCGATCTGGAAGCGCACCTCAAGACCCGCACTCCTGAATGGGCCGCCGCCATCACCGGACTATCGGTCGAGCAGATCGAGGAATTCGCCAAGCTCGTCG
>CAJQNW010000021.1 GCA_905479765.1 uncultured Tepidamorphus sp.
CTGTGCCGGTGCCGACTTCACCGGGAAACAGCCTGAAACGCCGGAGGAACGGCGTGCCGATTCCCGCGCGCTTTATGACCAGGGCCTCCGCATGTTCGCGGTAAGGAAGCCGATTGTCGCTGCCGTCCAGGGACACGTCATCGGGGGCGGATTGGGGCTCGCGGTTGCAGCCGACTTCCGTGTCGCGACGCCCGAAACCAGCTTCTCGGCCAATTTCACGCGCCTGGGCTTCCATCCGGGGTTCGGCTTGACAGTCACATTGCCGGATCTCGTGGGGACGATGCGCGCATCTCTGATGATGCTGACAGGCCGGCGGGTGAAGGGAGAGGAGGCCTATCGGATCGGTCTCTGCGACGTTCTGGCGTCGGCCGAGACGCTACGCGAGGAGGCCGCCGGACTGGCGCGTGAGATCGCGACGAGTTCTCCGCTTGGTGTGAAATCGACGCGGGAAACCCTGCGGCGCGGGCTGGTCGACAAGGTCGCGGCCCAGCTCGAACGCGAGCTCGATGAACAGTCGTGGCTACGCGAGACCGAGGATTTCGCAGAAGGGGTGCGGGCCAATGCCGAGCGCCGCGCCGCCAACTTCCAGTGCCGGTAAGCGGGAGCCGTTTGTCATGGTGAAACTTTTCGAGAAGGTCAGCTTTCGCGGTGTAGAGCTGAGCAACCGGATCGTGGTGTCCCCAATGGGCATGTATTCGGCCGAGCAGGGCAACGTTACGCTGTTCCATCTCGTACATTACGGCAAGTTCGCCATGGGGGGCGCCGGGCTGGTGTTCGTCGAGCAGACGTCGGTTTCCCGAACGGGCCGCATCACCAACGGCGACCCGGGACTGTGGGAAAACGGGCAAATCGATGGCATGCGTCAGATCACCCAGGTGATCAAGTCGCACGGTTCCAAAGCCGCTATCCAGATCAACCACGGCGGCCGCAAGTCGGGCCAGCAACGTGCCTTCCGCGGCAACGGCCCGCTGACGGACCGGGATATCGAGATGGGCGAGGAACGCTGGAGCCCTGTCGGGCCCTCGGACGTGCCGTTGGCGGACGATTGGCCGACGCCGCAGCCGCTCAGCCACGACGGATTGGTCGGCGTGTGCAACGCGTTCGTGGCGACGGCAAAACGGGCCGTACTCGCGGGGTTCGACATCGTCGAGATCCACATGGCGCACGGCTACCTCCTGCAATCGTTCCTGTCGCCGCTCGCCAATTTCCGAACCGACGAATACGGTGGCAGCCTCGAGAATCGGATGCGGTTTCCGCTGGAGGTGACAAAAGCCGTCCGAGCGGCCATTCCCGCGTCGATGCCGCTCTTCGTGCGGATCTCCGCGACAGACTGGATCGACGGCGGCTGGGAGATCGAGGACAGTGTGATCTTCGCGCGGGAACTGAAGGCGCTGGGCGTGGATCTGGTCGATTGCTCCACCGGCGGCAATCTCAGGTCGGGCTCGACCAACGCCAACCTGAAACGCGGCCCCGGCTATCAGGTTGCCTTCGCCGATCAGATCCGCCGCGAAGCCGGAATTTCCACCGGTGCCGTCGGCATGATCCGGAGCCCGGACTTCGCGGAAAGCATCCTTCAGGACGAACGCGCCGACTTGATCTTTCTCGCCCGCCAGATGCTCTTCAATCCGTTCTGGGCGCTGCATGCGGCCGAGCATTTCGGTCTGACCGTCGACTTCGGGGGCTGGCCCGAACAATACGGCTGGTGGCTGGCGAAATGGGGCGGCGCGCTCCGAGCCAATGGCGAGAGCCCCCTGGATACCGCGAAACTGCCCAAGGTTGCCGAATGAGCGGTCGGTTCGGCCTCGTCGCCGTCACCGGCGGTGCTCAGGGCATAGGCCGCGCACTCTGCGAGTCCTTCGCATCCGACGGCGCCGACAAGGTCATGGTGCTCGACCGCAACGAGGCGCTGGCGCAGGAGGTGGCCGCCGGCATCGGCGGACGTGCCTTCGGGGTCGATGTGACCGATGCCGCGGCCTTCGAAAGCACGCTTGCCAAGATCGAAGACGAGGAAGGGCCGATCGGGACCTTCTGCTCGAATGCTGGGGTCGCCTGGGGATTCGACGCGCCGGTCGACAATGCCGCTTATGCGCCGGACCAGATCTGGCAGAAGAGCTGGGAGATTAACGTTCTGGCCCATGTGAGGGCGGCGCGGTTCCTGCTGCCGCGCATGATCGCGCGGGGTGGGGGAACGTTTGTCGAGACCGCATCGGCCGCCGGCCTGCTGAACCAGGTCGGCAGTGCCGTTTACGGAACGACGAAACACGCCGCTATCGGTATCGCGGAAAACATTGCCTTCACTCACCGCCATCAGGGCATTCGCGTTTCGGTGATCTGTCCCCAGGGCGTCGCGACGCCCTTGCTGGACGGGATTCCTGCGGGACCGGAAAGCAGCGATGGTCTCCTGAGCCCGGAAGCCGTGGCCGACGCGACGATCCGCGGGCTCGATGACGGCACCTTCCTGATCCTGCCGCACGCGGTGGTGCGCGACTACTGCAACAAGAAATCCGAAGACTACGATCGCTGGATTGCGGGCATGTCGAAACTCACACAGCGCCAGATCGCCCGGAACGAAAACGCATAGGACAGGATATGAGAGAAGCCGTAATCGTATCGACAGCCAGAACCCCGATCGGCAAGGCCTATCGCGGCGCGTTCAACGACACCCAGCCGCAGGCGCTCGGTGGCCACGCTGTTGCCGAGGCGCTGAGCCGTTCAGGGATCGCCCCCGACCGGGTCGACGACGTGATCATGGGGGCGGCGCTGACGCAGGGCGCGAACCACATGAACGCAGCCCGCCAGATCGCATTGCGGGCGGGCCTGCCAACCTCGGTCGCCGGCATGACGGTCGATCGGCAATGCGCGTCTGGGCTGATGGCTATCGCGACGGCGGCGAAACAGATCGTCTGCGACGGGATGGAGGTCGTCGTCGGCGGTGGCGTGGAGTCAATCTCGCTAGTCCAGACGCCGCAGATGAACATCGACCGTATGGAGGATCCCTGGCTCGTCGAGCATCACCTGGGTCTTTACCTGCCAATGCTGGAGACGGCGGAGATTGTGGCCGAACGATACAATGTCAGCCGCGAGGACCAGGACGCCTATGCGCTTCTGTCGCAGCAACGCACCTCCCGGGCGCAGGTCGAAGGGCGGTTCGATCAGGAGATCGTGCCGCTCGCCAGTCGCAAACGCGTCGACAGCAAGTACGGCGACCTGAGTGATTATGTCGACGTCTTGCTGACGAAGGACGAAGGCAATCGCCCGGAAACGACGCTGGAGAGCCTTTCCGGCCTCAAGCCAGTCTTCGCCGGCGGCCGCTTATTTACGCGCGAGGGTCAGGCGATCACAGCCGGTAACGCCTCGCAGCTATCCGACGGCGCTTCGGCCTCCGTCCTCGTGGAAGCGGGGTTGGCCGAGCGCGAGGGGCTGACGCCGCTGGGCATCTATCGTGGTTTGGCGGTAGCCGGGTGTGCACCGGAGGAAATGGGCATCGGCCCCGTAGCCGCCGTGCGGAAGCTGCTGAAGACGCACGATCTGACGATCAACGACATCGGATTGTGGGAACTCAACGAGGCCTTCGCGGTGCAGGCGCTCTACTGTCGTGACCATCTAGGCATCAATCCCGAGAAGTACAACGTAAACGGCGGAGCGATTTCGATTGGGCATCCCTACGGTATGTCGGGAGCGCGAATGGTCGGCCATGCACTTATCGAGGGCAAGCGGCGCGGGACGAAATACGTGGTCGTGACGATGTGCATCGGCGGTGGCATGGGCGCGGCCGGACTCTTTGAAGTCAACTGACATGGTCTTCGGATTCAATTTCCTTCGCGGAAGGCGTGGCATTCGTAGATCTCGCCTGTTCTGGTGAGGCAATTACGTTGTCTCTGGCTTGCCACCGCGTCGGTCCTGATGGCGTTGGGGCTGGTCGACGGTTTCCGGCAGCGCAAGTACGGAAGTCGAGCAAGATAACGCGTCTTCTTGGAGGTAAGGGCTCTCGTTCGACTGACCGAAAATCATGCGCCGGCAGCTGGAGAACGTTGGAACCCGGTTGCTACTGCTCCGTCAGTTTCGTCAGTTCGAATATTCTCTGCAGCTTTGAAGCCGGTGGCAAAACTGCCGGGAGGGGCATGTCTTTTGGTATGCCGCTATTGACCTTCTGATTGCTCAACACGGCTCCAGCATTCTCTGAGCCCCTCGTATTCTCCAAACCTGATGACTTCACTGAAGAAGTACGCTTTTGGATGTCCGTTGAATCTACAGCGTTTTCGTTGACGCGCCTGGCAGACAAGTTCGAAACCCTTGCGCCTATCAGTGGCTATCCACACTTCAACTTCCGCCTTTTTCGTTGGAGTGTAGTTAGGCGTCCGACGTGGGGGAGTAGCGGACATTCGCAGCCGTCCGGAGATTCGTCAGCAACGCGCCTCATGCCGGCCATTCATCATCGCCTATGGCGTTCCGAAAGCTGTCGTTTGCTGCGATCTGATCGAAGGCCGCTGTTCCGGGACGAAAAACTGCACATACGTTTGCTCGACAGCGAAGTGCCCCTTGGATCATAAAGGCATGACGCGTCGCGTGAGACCTTGATGGGGAACGGCTCGCCCTCAACAACGCTGCGGTTCTGTCCACCGGCGGTCACGCGAGCAGCAAGCCTCCGTCGACACCAAACACCTGTCCGGTGACCCACGACGACTGCGGATCGGCAAGTTGTACTATCCAGCGTGCCACTTCGTCGGGCGTTCCGCGACGCTTTAGCGGGATCTGTTCGCGCTCCTGGTCCTTGACCGCAGCCGCCTGGTCCGAGGTGAGGCCCATCATTCCCGTCAATGCTCCCGACTCTGTCGGCCCGGGCGCGACTGCGTTGACGCGCACGCCCTTTGGCGCAAGTTCCAGTGCCCAACACCGTGTAAGGTGCTCCAATGCGGCTTTGCTGGCGGCGTAATGAGAAAGCAATGCCGCCGCCTTGCGGCCATAGGTGCTCGACACATTCACGATCGCCCCTTTCGTGGTCGTAAGGTGTTCGATTGCGGCGGCCGCAAGCAGACTTGGACCGACAATGTTGACGTTTAAAACCGCTGCTATCCGATCGGCGGTAACATCGGCCAATGGCAAGATGGAACCTGCACCGGCATTGTTGACGAGCACATCCAGACGGCCCCACTCGTTGACTGCTCTTGCAATCGTCAACCGGGCGGCGTCTGGCCTAGCCGCATCGGCGACGAACCCGATAATGTTGGGGTGGTCCTCGGTCGCACCTTCGAGCCGCACAGCATCGCGTGCGGTCACCATGACCTTTGCACCCTGTCTCGCGAAGGCAAGAGCAGCGGCTCGACCAATGCCCGAGCTTCCTCCCGTTACGACAACAACTCGATCCTTGAAATTATTCATAGTCAGCGCTCCTGTGGTTTGACGCTCGATCGACCGCTCGACGAAGGGATTAGAATCTGGCGCTCTGTTAGAATCTGTCGATCGTTCGTGCTCATATCTACCCCCCGTCCCCAACGGTTCATCTGTCGGACTGATGGCCATTCCGCCGCGTTTGCTCTGTCGCGCTACCGGTATCCGACGCCCATCACATAATTCACGAGCATCCGGCCCTGACGCTCCTCCTGATCAAGGAGCACGTCCGTCAGATCCCGGATATCGAGTATGCCCAGCGGCCTGAAATCGGCACCGATCACCGGTACGTTCTCGAGTTTTTGCGCGATCATCTGCGCCCTCACATACTGGACGTCGTCTTCGGGCCCGCATGCGACGAGAGGCCGGCTCATCAGGGTCGCGACCGGCTCGTCTGCCGAACCCGAGGTCGCGAGATGGCGGACGATGTCGAGACCGTTCAGGACGCCGGCCACCCGTCCGTCCTCGTGGCAGACGACGATCAGCCGGGTTGCCGGCTCGGACAGCGACATGGCCGCGGTTTGCAAGGTCGCGCCGATGTCGACAACCGCCAGGCGGGTCGACGTCACCGGATTCAATGTTTCTATGCGCATTGCTAACCCTCGGGTGATCGCCTCTGCTCCAGTTCGCGGAATTCGATCAGGCGGCGCGCCTGCTGTCGGCTGGATGTTGCAGGCGGAAGCCGATCGCCAGCCTGTTCCAGGCATTGATCATGGCAATGCCGATCGAGAGCGCGATCAGCTCGTCCTCGGAGAACGCGTTCCGCGCCGCTTCGTAGACGTCGTCCGGCGCTCGGCTCTCGGATATCCGCGTGAGCGCCTCCGCCCAGGCGAGAGCAGCACGTTCGCGTTCCGAATAGAGATGGGACTCCCGCCAGGCGTCGAGCAACAGGAGCCGGACATCAGTCTCGCCGAGCTTTGCTGCGTCCTGCCTGTGCATGTGTAGGCAGTGCGCGCAGCCGTTCATCTGCGATACCCGCACCTTGACGAGTTCGAGCAGCCTCGGGTCGAAGCTTTTCGATATCCATCCTTCGACGGCGGCGAGGCCCTCGATGCCTTCGTTCCGTCGCGCGAGTACGTTCAGGCGTTGTGTCATTTTCTATCTCCAGTTGTCTGGTTGAAGATGGCCGAATTCATTCGGCGTCGATCGTCAGAACCGTTTCGCCGGTGTCGACGACGAACACGGCGAGTAGCCGCGCCGGCTCCGTGGCACTGGCGTTTTTGCTCACTGCGTGGAAATCTCCAGGATATTCGGAGAAGCTCTCGCCGGCGCGGTAGGTGACAACCGGGCCGTCGTTGACCTGGCTCCGGATCGCACCTTCGAGAACCGTGGCGTAGATGAAGGCGGAGTTCGGGTGTGTATGGGCAGGCGATGTGCCGCCCGGAGCGTACTCGACCACTACGCCCCGCATGCTCTTGCCGGGCACGTTTGGGAGCTCATGGTCATAGACGAGCGTGACTTTCGAAGTTTCGCCGGCGGCGTCATGGCCGAACGCCGCAGTTGCACAGGGCGCAGTCAGGGCGAGCAGCAGAACAAGTTGCCTGATCATCGATCGGCTCCTTTCGGGTGTGGTTCCAAGTGGCTATGTGACCGCCGGCAGACACCGTGTCGGATTCCGGCGGTCAGGCTGGTAGCGGGAGTGAGCGGCAGTCTCCCCTATCCCGCGACGAATGCGAGCAGGTCGGGGTTCACCGTGTCGGCGTGCGTCGTACACATGCCGTGGGGAAGGCGCTCGTAGACCTTTAGCGTGCCGTTCTTCAGCAGCTTCGCGGAAAGCGGTCCCGCATCGGCAAACGGCACGATCTGGTCATCCTTGCTGTGCATCACGAGCGTCGGCACGTCGATGAGCGCGAGGTCTTCGGTGAAGTCGGTCTCAGAAAACGCCTTGATGCCGTCGTAATGCGCCTTGGCGCTACCCATCATTCCCTGGCGCCACCAGTTCTGAATGACACCAGCATTGGGCTCAGCCCCGGGTCGGTTGAAACCGTAGAACGGGCCGGATGGGAAATCGACGTAGAACTGGGCACGGTTCGCGGCGAGCGTCTTGCGCAGTCCGTCGAAAACCTCGATCGGCAGTCCGCCGGGATTGGCAGCCGTCTTAACCATGATCGGCGGCACAGCGTTGACGAGGATGAGCTTGGCGACGCGTCCGGTGCCGTACCGTGCCACGTATCGCGCCGCTTCGCCGCCACCCGTCGAGTGGCCGATATGCACTGTGTCCCTGAGGTCGAGGTGTTCGACCACGGCCGCGGCATCGGAGGAATAATGATCCATGTCGTGACCGTCGCTTGCCTGCGACGAACGCCCGTGGCCGCGCCGGTCATGGGCGACGACTCGGTATCCCCTTTCCAGGAAATAC
The DNA here is from genome assembly GCA_905479765.1 of uncultured Tepidamorphus sp. Classification (GTDB taxonomy): domain Bacteria; phylum Pseudomonadota; class Alphaproteobacteria; order Rhizobiales; family Tepidamorphaceae; genus Microbaculum. The sequence continues at coordinate 7,748 of CAJQNW010000021.1, forward strand.
AGCATCTGCGCGTCCCAATCATCGGCACTGAGGGGCCAGCCGTGGTGGAAGACGATCGGCTGTGCGTTTTTGGGACCCCAGTCCTTGTAGTAAATCTGCGTGCCGTCCTTGGCGGTGATTATATTCATCGTTGTGTCTCCTGTGTCCGTGAGAGGGGTTATCGATTGCCGTTTCGCCAGTGCCGGCGCAGGCATTCCGGCCGCAACTGCCGCCGTCAGGCCGCCCGCCACGAGCTCGCGGCGGGTCATTCCGGTGAGAAGCTTCGGATTCGTCGACATGGGTTTCGTCCAAGCTGTGACTGTTGGGGAAATGGTACCGGTGAAATGTAGTTCGCCGGCTTTCAGTGGGCCGGCGCGTGGTGCAGCCACTCGTCGAAGGTTGTCGTCCCGAAACGCGGGTGTTCGCCGGGCGAAAGCGAGTCTTCCTTCAGCTCAGCTCCGAAGTAGCGCGCGTGAGCGTCGGATATGACCTCGCGGTCATCACCGTTTGCCGCGAGGAATTCGCGGGCGATCTCGTCCAGGCGATAGGCGTCGGGTCCCGCCACCTCCACTGTTGTGTTCAGCGGGGCCGCGACGGCGAGATCAGCGAGCGCCGCGGCGACATCGTCCGAAGCGATCGGATGCACATAGACAGGCGAGATGCGGATCACATTTCCCTGTGCGCCAGAGTCGGCGATCCGTCCAATGAACTCGAAGAACTGCGTGGCGTGGAGGATAGTGTAAGGGATCCCCGAGGCCTTGATCAGGTTCTCCTGCGCGAGCTTGGCGCGGAAGTACCCGCTGTCGAGAAGGCGTTCTGTGCCGACAACGGAGAGCGCGAGATGATGGCCAACGCCTGCGGCCCGTTCGGCCGCCATCAGATTGCGACCTGACGTGTCGAAGAAATCGAAAACTGCCTTGTCTTCGAAGGATGGTGAGTTGGCCACATCGACGACGACCTGTGCGCCGGCCATCACTTGGGCTAAGCCTTCGCCGGTAACCGTATTGACGCCCGACGCGGGCGATGCGGCCACGACCTCGTGACCCTTTCCGATAAGTCGGCTGACCAGTTTCGATCCGATGAGGCCCGTGCCTCCGATGACTACAATCTTCATTTCAGCGCTCCTGAACGTTCGGGTGAAGGTGTAGACTGGAAGATGCGGCTGTGAGGCCTGGACCGCTATTCTACGGAGGCATCTGATGACCACTGCGAAAGTCTAGGTCGGCTACGCCCCGCGCTCGGTTTGAGCGGATACTTCAACGAGCCGACCTGCACCGCGGGTGGAGACCTGCGAGCGGCCACCCGCGGGTCGACTCGCCCGTCGAAATATCCATGAAGGAGGGTGAGGAGGAACGCGCACACTTGGGCGCGACGCCGACGGTCTTAGCGGCCTATCTGACGGTTGCAGGGCCGAGGATCAGCGAACTTCGCGAATGTGGTGTATGCGCCGATCCTCGTATCGGCAACCGCTCGCAGTTCCGGTGGAGCGGATACGAGATTTCCCATTCGAAATACAGGGCCGCTGCAACACGACGAACTGATAGGCATTCGCGACGGAGAACTAGACGTAAACCGGAAAGGGTCGACCAAATCGCGGACTCATTAGCGCTATGAGTACACGCCCTAGTTCGACCCTTACCAGCAAGCGTTTCAATAATCCCAGAATACCGGTACCCAACGAAAGGCCTTGCCGTCGACCGCTACATGCCCGACGGACGGGAACGGCAGGTGCGTGGCCACGAGTTGTTCGCCGGATCCCGCCAACTCCGTCAAAAGTCGGATCCGAACTCGAGCCGCTTCCTCAGGATCATGTTCGAAGCCGTTGTGCCAGTCGGGGTGTTCGAACCCGACCGCGAATATGGCGTCGCCGGCGAATGTAAGCCGGTCGCCGCCGGATGCCACGCGCACCACGCTGTGCCCAGGGGTATGGCCGCCGGTGCGGCGGACCATCACGCCCGGCGCGACCTCGGACTCCTCATCGAATTGCCGCAACTGGCTGTGGTACTCTTTCACGAACCGCTTGGCGGTCGACCGAAGCGCATCCGGAAACCCCGGCGGCATGAATGCGCGGGTGAAGTCGGGTGACTTCCAGAACTCGACCTCAGCGGCTGCGACGTGGATCCGCAGGTCCGGACGCAGCCGCTCCTTTACTCCGTCGACGAGCAGTCCGCCTACGTGGTCCATGTGCATGTGGGTAAGTACCACGTCGGTCACGGACGCGAGATCGATGCCGGCGGCGTTCAGTCGCTTGATCAACTGCCCGGCCCGCGGCAAATTCAAGTCCGGGTCCAATCCCAGCCCGGCGTCGATGAGTATGGTCTGGGCCCCACTACGCACCACGACCACATTCAATGACCAGTCGAAAGCTTCCGGCGGTAGAAACATGTCGTCCAGCCAGGCCGCCCGGACGGTCGGGTCGGCGTTGTGTGCCAGCATCGCGGTTGGCAGTGGTAGCACCCCATCGCTGACCACCATCACGTCAATTTCGCCGACCCGTACTGCGTAGCGGGAGGGAACCAGCTCGTCGGCCGCGACGCTGCGAGGCTGGTATATGGTGTTGTCTAGGCTCGTCATGTTTGTCTCCTGTTGATTGCCGCCTAACAAGCGGCATCAACGAGGCTACGTATTGGCGTGTTTACGGTCGATTGGATCGAGGAATAGGGTGCGCCGTGCGATGGTATAGGTCCTGTCGTTCAGATTGCGGGGCGTCGAACAATCAGGGCAAGTGCGGGCGACAGCGGCAAGGAAATCTCGAGTTAGCTCGGCGGCTAGACTGGCGATGAGCCTGTAGTGGTGGGACTTTCAGAAAAGCCGATCGATCACATTGCGTTGCCGGTGAAAGCGGAATCTTCCGAGTGTTGGAGCTTTCGATTCCGATGTGTGGTGCGGCCGGCTTAACTGCTGCTCGCTCGAAATCGACAGGTTTCAGAAAGCCAGTGTCGGGCGCCGACGCTACGGATGGTCGACTGTCAGTCTGAGACCGTATTCGACGATGGCAGGTAGATGGTCACAGTGGTTCCGATGTCTGCCATGCTCTCCAGGCAGAGTCCTACCTATGCCGAGCAGGAGGATTACCTGTCCGACTGCATAGGTGCGAGAACCTGATAGTCCCCCGTTGCGCGCCGTCGCGGCGGCCGGAGTTCAATGCAGGTCAAACGCCTGCGCACACAAACTTGGCTTGCAATTTTCGGTGCCTTAGAGCGGATTTCGTTTCGCCGCTGCATCCCCGAAGTGCACTGAGCGCCGTGTCAACCGAATGTGACAGTTTTCGACTTCTCTCCACTGTGAACGTCGAGGCAAACGACCCTCTCGCTAGTTTGACCCCTCTACCGCGGGGTGCGTGTCGCGCCATCCGTACCAGCGCCGATATTACTGTCTGCTTTTCGAGTTTCTGCCGCGGCTTGAGGCAGCGCCCAATCTGATCAAACCGTCCATATACGGTAATCACCGTCGCCGCGGAGTGATGCATGGATTTCCATGAGATGCGGTGCGCGAGCGGTGCCATTAAAGTGTCGCTGTGAGATCGCCAAACCAGTTTTGGCGACAAGCGCCATAGGAAGAGCAGATGTATCTTGATGCATTCCTTGCACGGCAGGAGCAGCCGATGTGGACGCAGACACTTTTCCAATACCGCCTGGCCCTGGCGATCGGGGCGTCTGCGGCTGGAGTTGCCGTATCCTGGATGACGGCGACGCCAATCGGTCTGGTTGCGCCTGTAGCCGCGATTTTCCTATTTGCGCGAGGCGGTGCCGTTGCCGTGCTCTTTTCGGTTCTGGCGATCGCTCTTGCAGGCTTGGTGATTGCCACTTCGTTCAACCTGGGTGGCTTTCGCGATCTTACGCTGACGTGGGCGGGGTTCTTCGTCGTGGCGCTATGCATAGGCGCAATCGTCGCGGTGTCGGCAACGCCTGGAGCCGACGACCACCAAACGGCAATCCGACCCACGGCGCAAAAAGTTGCGCCTTCCTATCCGGTAACAGGGCCGACTCCCGAGGAGAAGGCCGCGCCACGCCAATCGCCAATCGTCAGTATTAACGCTCAGGATGACGAGATCACAGCAGAGCTGATGCTGGCGGCCTCCTTCTGGGGGGGATCGCCATTCCATTTGAGGTACTGGCGAAACGAGCCCAACGGTAATTGCCGCTGGACCGAAGTCCGCACCGAAGCGTTCCACGAGCAAAATGGCATAAGGCAGTGGGCAAGCGTCAGTGCCGACTTGCACGGCCAAAGATCGGAGGTGCCGTTGCCGGCAAAGACGGCGTCGAGCCCGCCAGTTGACGACGACGCAGTCATAGCGGCGAAGTTTGTCGAGCAGTTGCTCGGCAACGCATGGGCGTTCGATCGATCCGGGAGGCCGACCTACCTGACCCCCTTCGCTCAAGCTTTCGTTTCCGTGACGCTGGACGAGTTCCAGGCGGCCGCGGACGAAGGACTTAGCTTTTTCAGGCGCACTTCGCATCCGGACGAATACGATCATATCGACGCTGCTTGGCGTCACAGCCTGCGGACCGGCGATCCCTTTTACATTGAACGTCGGATCCGGCGCGCTTCCGGAATCTTCGACTGGAATCGAACTGCTATCGTGCCGACGCGAGACGGTCACGGGCGTGTCACCGGATGGTACGGCGCGTCCATGGACCTGGACGCTTACAGGGTCGCCGAACTGGCACTGCGGGAAAGGGAGCGGGAACTCTCGCAACTGGTGGATATGGTTCCCAGCCATCTCTGGCGCCTGACCCCGGATGGCGAGCCGGTTTTCTACAGTAAGCGAATGGTGGAATACCTTGGGCAGGACGTGGCGGATGCAGACGAGCGATGCATTGGGCGATTGGAAGCGCTCATTGAAGCCATTCATCCTGACGACGCCGCAAAATTCAGATCCGTCCTGGATCGCTGCCTCCTCACCGGCAAGGCCTTTTCGATGCAGTATCGTCTGCGCCGCGCCGACGGGATTTATCGATGGATGTCGAGCCGCGCCGAGCCGATGCGCGACCAAGACGGGCGGATCGTCCACTGGTACGGCCTGTGTCATGACATCGATGACCAAATGCAGGCCGAGGCCGCGATCCGGCAGCGCGAGCGATCGCTCCGCCAACTCGTCGAAACTCTACCCGCACTGATCTATTGCGCGACGCCGGGTGGCGAGCCGATCTACCGCAGCCAGACGCTCCAAGACTTTCTCGGGTTGGGACTGGAAGAGACAGACGAGACAGACGAGACGGGCCGACCGAGGCTGGCCGGCACGCTCGACGCCATTATTCACCCGGACGACTTGCTGACCGTCAAGGAAAGGTACGGGCAGTCGTTGTCTACTGGCGAACCCTATGCGCTGCGGCATCGCCTGCGGCGTTTCGATGGCGAATATCGCTGGGTGGAGACGCGCGCAGCAGCGATGCGCGACCCTGATGGCGTGATTGCGCAATGGAACGGCGTCTGCCTCGAAATTGAAGATCAGGTTCGTGCCGAGGAAGAATTGCGTCAGGTCCACGACCGACTCGCGCGTGCGAGCCAGGCGGCGAGCCTCGCGGAACTGTCGGCCTCGATCGCCCATGAGGTCAACCAGCCCCTGGCCGCGATCGTCGCCAACTCCCATGCCTGCCATCGTTGGCTGTCGGCGGAACCGGCGAACGTCGAACGGGCGAAGATCACGGCCGAGCGGATTATCCGGGACGCCAATTCCGCGGCCGATGTCGTGAGCCGCATACGCGCCTTGTTCAAACGCTCGACGGAGTCGCGGAGTGCTACTTCCTACAGCGACATCATTGCCGAGGCGCGCCAAGTGATGGCGGACGAGTTCGTGCGGCATAGCATCCACCTGGACATAGAGGTCGCGAATGATCTTCCGTTGGTCAAGCTCGATCGCGTCCAGATCCAGCAGGTCCTGATCAATCTCATCCGCAACGGCATCGAAGCGACGGACTCCAATTCTGGAGAGAAAGTTCTTCGCATCCGGGTGCTTCGAGATGAGGACGTGATCCGGACCGAAATCTGCGATCGGGGCAGGGGTATCGCGTGTCCCGAAAGGATCTTCGAACCGTTTTATACGACGAAGGACCGCGGCATGGGCATGGGCCTGGCAATATGCCGGTCGATCGTCGAATCGCATGGCGGGCGGCTATGGGCTCAGAGCAACGAGCCTATCGGGACGACGTTCTCCTTCACGTTGCCAATCGAAGCGAAAGCGGTGTGATGACCGCGAACGAGCACATTGTTTTCATCGTTGACGACGATGCACGCCTGCGGGAGGCGCTCATCGAACTGCTGGCCTCGCACGGCATGAACGCCGCCGCATTCGGGTCCGCCGGCGAATACGTGAGGGCGGACAAGCCGAACATGCCCGCATGCCTCATCCTCGATGTCGAGCTGCCCGACATCAACGGTCTCGATCTGCAGCGACAGATCGTGGAAGGCGATCATCCGCCGATTGTGTTTGTCACCGGTCATGGCGACATTCCGTCGTCGGTACGCGCGATCAAGCATGGCGCTGTGGATTTTCTGACCAAGCCGTTCAATGACGCCGAACTGATGGCTGCCATCCATGCGGCGCTCGACCAGGACCGGGAAAGGCGAGCGGAACTCGCCGAGCTCAACGAGTTACGACAGCGTTATCTCAGACTGACTCCGCGCGAGCGTGAGGTGCTGGCGCTTGTCGTGAGTGGCCTTCTCAACAAGCAGGCCGCCGCGGAACTGGGGATTAGTGAGGTTACGCTGCAAATCCACCGAAGGAACACAATGCAGAAAATGGAAGCCGCATCGCTTGCCGATCTGGTGCGAATGGCGGAGCGACTCGAAATCCCGATCACTCACTCCCGCAGGGCCGGAGGGGAGAGAACGTGAGCAGACGAGCACCGGTCGTTGCGATTGTCGACGATGATCCAAGGTTGATCGAATCGCTGGAAGAACTTCTGGAGTCGGCGGGCTATTCCGTCCGTAGCTTCCCGTCTGCTGGCACGTTGATGGCAGACGGGCTCACGGACCTGGATCTGCTCATCACCGACATCGGGCTGCCGGGAACAGACGGGTTCGAACTGCGCGACGCAGTGATGAAAGCGCGCCCGGATCTGCCGGTGTTCCTGATAACCGGCCGCCACGAATTAGCCGATCAGGAACGCGCCCAAGGGATCAGCGCCTTCTTCCGAAAGCCGTTCGACGCCCGGGCACTGCTCGCGGCCGTCGATGATGCAATCACGTGAGCGAATGATGGAGGGTGAACATGAGAACCGATCAGCCACTCCTACGGAGAACGGATTCCGCGTCGACGCGATCGTTCAGTGAACCTGATCGACCATCAGTCATAATCGTGGACGACGATCCGTCAGTTCAGGAAGCGTTATCCGAGCTGATCTTGTCGGCGAGCCTGAAGCCAGTCTGTTTTGCCTCCACGCAGGAGCTGCTTGATGCCGGGGTCCTCGATAGTCCGGGTTGTCTAATTCTCGATGTCCGCATGCCGGGGTCGAGCGGATTGGATCTCCAGCGCTATCTGGCCCAGAGCGGTTTTCCCAAGCCTATTGTCTTTCTAACAGGACATGCCGATATCCCGATGACCGTCCAGGCAATGAAAGCCGGCGCCGTGGATTTTCTGACCAAACCCGTGCGCGACCAGACTCTACTTGACGCTGTGAATGCAGCTATTGCGATGGATACCGCGCGGCGGGCGAAAGCTGCGGTCGTCGAGCGCAATGTTGACAGGCTTAACACGCTGACACCTCGAGAGCGCGAGGTCTCGCATGAAGTGGCGCGCGGCAGACTCAACAAGCAGATCGCCTTTGACCTCGGGATTAGCGAGGTGACGGTCAAGCTGCATCGAGGAAACGCGATGCGCAAGATGCAGGCCGGATCGATCGGAGAACTAATACGTATGTGGGAAAGTCTGCCTGCGCGGATGCAAGACGGGACCGCAAATTAGGTTCGGGTCGGTGAACCGCGTCGCGTCGCTTGTGGTGGTACCGGACGCGTTTCCGATCCCCGCCGGACGAGCCTGGGGATGGGCCGATTCACCCAACGGACCTAGATCCTGCCGCATTGAGTTATGCAACTCACGCATGCCGATGAGCGGCTTGACTGAAAAAGAATTTTAAAACCAATACTTCACAAAGACTATTGCCAATAGTTACGCCGGTGCCAGAATTGTAGCAGACGAAACAAGCGATCACGGCTAGAGGCTGAGACGATCATGGCTGGGCAACGACAGTCCGTTTCCGAAGTCCGGCGCGAGCAGATGTTTCCTAAGCTTGACGCGGCCGAAATCGACCGGCTCGCCCGGTTTGGCGAGCCACTGGATTTTGACGTTGGCGCATACCTGACGCGAGCGGGCACGGCCAGCGCTGGAATGTTCGTCATCCTCTCAGGCGAAGTCGTGATGCTGGAGCCGAACATTCCGGATCGGTCGCCGATCGTTGTGCATGGCGCCGGATCGTTCCAGGGCGAACTGGCGACGCTGTCCGGCCGCCCTTCGCTGGTCGACGGTGTCGCGAAAACGCCTGTGCGGGCGCTTTTCGTTGCCTCCGATCGGCTCCGCAGCCTGATGATCGCGGAGGCCGAACTCGGCGAGCGGATCATGCGCGCCCTCATTTTGCGACGGGTCGGCCTGTTGGAAAGCGGCGGATCGGGACCGGTGATCGTCGGTCCGGCCCACGACGCGGACGTGCTGCGCCTTGAAGGGTTCCTCACGCGCAACGGCCACCCCCACCAGCGGCTCGATCCCAATGCCGACGAGGGCGCCCTCTGCCTGGTCGAGCGCTTCCACGTGGATCGCCAGGATCTGCCCATTGTCCTGTGTCCCAATGGACAGATACTGCGCAATCCAAGCGAACTTGAACTGTCGCGGTGCATTGGCCTTGTCCGCCCGCTCGACTGCAGCAGGGTGTACGACGTAGTGATCGTCGGCGCCGGACCCGCCGGCCTCGCCACGGCGGTCTACGCGGGTTCGGAGGGCTTGTCGGCCGTCGTGCTGGAATGCCGGGCCTTCGGAGGCCAGGCCGGCGCGTCGGCGCGTATCGAG
>CAJQNW010000022.1 GCA_905479765.1 uncultured Tepidamorphus sp.
GACGGAGGCACGCATGTCGGCTCGCTATGGACGTCCGGGGGGACGCGGCTGGCCCAGGTCACGTTTACCGGTGAAACGACGTCAGGCTGGCAGCAGGCGGCACTATCGACGCCCGTCGCGATCACGGCCGGCACCACCTACATCGTCTCCTATCATTCCAACGGAGGCTACGCCGCCACGGTGGGCTATTTTTCCGGCGCGCACACGAACGCCCCCCTGAGCGCCCCCTCGAGCGGGGCGTCCGGCGGCAACGGCGTCTACCTGTACGGTTCGGGCGGCTTCCCGACCCAGTCCTATAACGCCTCGAACTACTGGGTTGACGTGGTCTTTGCGGCCAACTCTGGTCAGGCAGCATTCAGCGGCTCGGAATTCGCCGCGCAATGATGTCGGTCTGACTTGTCCCAATTGGTTTTAGGGGCCGTTGAATCGCGGTTTTTAGGAAGAAAGCCGTCTTCGCGCGCCATATCGCGCGTCGGGTTCTGAATTGCGTTAAATCGTGCAACAGATCGGATGAATTTTCCTTGCTTCCGCCACAGTGCTTGACGAGTGAACAAGCAAAAAGCAGCGCCGAATGCGGCGCCGATATCCAGGTCTTGAGGGAAAATGGCGCTCCCTACGGGAGTCGAACCCGTCTTTCCAGATTGAAAATCTGGCGTCCTAACCGATAGACGAAGGGAGCGGCGCCGGCACGGATATAGAAGGGATTTCGCTTCGCTGCAACAGCCCCCCGCTCACTCCTCGAATATTACCAGACTCCAGTGTTGGGCATCGACGCCCACGGTTCGGTTTTCGGCCGGGCTTCGCCCTTTTGCAGAAGCTCGATCGAGACATTGTCTGGCGACCGAACGAAGGCCATCCATCCGTCGCGCGGCGGGCGGTTGATGGTGACGCCGTCCTGCATCAGTTTCTCGCAGGTCGCGTAGATGTTGTCGACGACGAAGGCGAGATGGCCGAAGTTGCGTCCCTCGCCATACGGCTCGGGGTCCCAGTTGTAGGTTAACTCCAGCAGCGGCGCACGCTCGCGTTTGGCCTGTTCCACATCTTCAGGGGCCGCCAGGAAGACCAGCGTATAGCGCCCATCGGGATAGTCGTTGCGGCTCATCTCGATCATGCCGAGCTTGCCGCAATAGAAGTCGATCGAGGCGTCGATATCGCTGACGCGCACCATTGTGTGAAGATATTTCACCGGCCTCTCCGTATGTGCTGGTTCAGGGGTATGCTGAATACGAGCGCGCTAGGATCTCTTTCTCGCCGCGTCTCCAACGGGCAAACTAGGTCGCGTTCGGCGCGGCGCCAAGGCCGGTCGCGCACACCGTTGGTTGGAAGCGATGCGCTTGATGGATGATCTCGAACCGCCTGTGCAGCGACTGATGCGCATGGTGCGCGACGCCAGCCGCGTCGTCGTCTTCACCGGCGCCGGTATCTCGACTGAATCCGGAATCCCCGATTTCCGAAGCCCGGGCGGGATGTGGACGAAGTTTCGCCCGATCGAATACCAGGACTACATGGCCTCGGCAGAGATGCGCGCCGAAGCCTGGCGCCGGAAGTTCGCCATGGAGCCGACCTTTCGCGCCGCCCGGCCCGGCAGAGGCCACGGCGCGGTCGCCCATCTGGTGCGCGTTGGCAAAGTGCGGCATGTCATCACCCAGAACATCGACAACCTGCATCAGATGTCCGGCGTGCCAGACAACCGCGTGATCGAACTGCACGGAAACACGACATATGCGCTCTGCATGGAGTGCGGACAGCGCCGCGAGATCGACGATATCCGGAAGGAATACGAAGCGACGGGCGCGGCGCCTGATTGCCTTAAATGTGGCGGTATCGTCAAGACGGCGACCATTTCGTTTGGTCAGGCAATGCCGGAGGAAGAGATGCTGCGCGCCGAGGCCGCGACGCGCGACTGCGACTTGTTCCTGGCGATCGGATCATCCCTCGTGGTTTATCCCGCTGCCGGTTTCCCGCTCATGGCAAAGCGCAACGGCGCACGGCTTGTCATCATCAATCGGGAGCGTACGGAACTCGATCGTTACGCGGATCTCGTCATCAACGAAGACATCGGCACCGTCCTGGCGCCATTGTCCACCCTGAACAGCTGACGGCGGGGGAATAGAAAAAATCTGTCGATTTGGCCTTCCGCGAAGATGATGCAATGATATCCTGAGCAGCGAATCGGGGGGTTAGCGGCAGCGTCTTGCGGTTGCCGCATGCGGGACTTTGGAGTCTGGGATGGGGGCCAATAACACGCCTGAATTTGGTGTGGCCATCGAGCAAAGTGAAGAGGCGTCCGTTGACGTCATCGAGATCGTTGGCACGATCAAGTGGTTTGATGCGGGCAAGGGCTACGGATTTATCGTGCCCGACAACGGGCTGCCCGATGTACTTTTACACGTCACGTGCTTGAGACGTGACGGGTATCAGACCGCTTACGAGGGCGCCCGTATCGTTTGCGAGGCACTGGACCGGCCGAGAGGCCTGCAGGCTTTCCGGGTCGTCAGCATCGACGACTCGACCGCAGTCCATCCCGCGCAGGTTCCAGATCGCACACATGTTTCCGTCACGCCGACGAGCGATTTCGAACGAGTTGAGGTGAAATGGTTCAACCGTGTGCGCGGCTACGGCTTCCTGACGCGAGGCGAGGGATCGCCGGATATCTTCGTGCATATGGAAACGCTGCGCCGTTTCGGTTTCGCCGAACTCCGGCCAGGCCAGTTCCTGATGGTACGTTTTGGCCCCGGCCCCAAGGGCCTGATGGCCGCGGAGATCCGCCCGGACGGCGGCGGCGGCCCGCCGTCGCATTGATTTTGGCAACGCCGGCGAAACTGGGGTCGAGTGCAGCGCAGGCTGCGCTCGCCGTATTGTGCCTTCTGTTGGCGATCCTGCCAGCCGGAGCGTTCGAGAAATCCCGGCTTGTCATCGAGACCGATAGCGGGGTTCATCCCTTTGCCATTGAGATGGCCGTGACGCCGGAAGAGCGCGGCCGCGGTCTGATGTTTCGGCAGGAGATGGCCGACGACGCGGGCATGCTGTTCGACTTCGGCGTCGACGATGTAGCCACCATGTGGATGCAGAACACCTTTATTTCGCTCGACATGGTGTTCATCGAGGCCGACGGGACGGTGCACAGGATCGCGCGTAACACGACGCCATTCTCCACCGACATAGTGTCCTCAAAGGGCCCGGTTCGCGCCGTATTGGAATTGAACGCCGGCACGTCCAGGAAAATTGGCCTGAAGAATGGCGATATTGTTCGACACGAGATGTTCGGCAACGCCGAATAGGCGGAAATCCGGCCCGCCGTTTCACCGCTTGGTCATGAATGTGATCGTCAACTGTGCGGCCGCCATGACGGCGCGCTTGATGGGCCGCACCGGCCCCATCTGCGTTACGGTGTGACGGGATCGTCGAATATCGGTATCCGTTCTATCTGGCATCTTTTGCTGTCCGATACGCATCAGCTTGCGGCGAACGGCTGGAATCGCTAGATACGCGGTACCTATCGTTATGGTACGGGGCATAGCGCAGCCTGGTAGCGCACCTGCTTTGGGAGCAGGGGGTCGCAAGTTCGAATCTTGCTGCCCCGACCAACCTGGTTCGTATCTCAACTCCGAACCACCAATGGGCAGCAGCCTGGGAGATTTGGAATCATGCCGGCGCGGATCTTCAAACCTGCCAAAACGGCAATGCAATCGGGCACTGCGAAGACCCACGAGTGGGTTTTAGAGTTCGAACAGGAAGTGCCGCGTAGCGTCGAGCCCCTTATGGGCTACACGAGTTCGGCCGACATGAAGCAGCAATTGCGTCTGACCTTCCCCACAAAGGACGCCGCGATCGAATACGCCGAGCGCAATGGTGTTCCCTACACTGTGTTCGAGCCGCACGCGTCCAGGCGGCGGACCATCGCTTACGCCGACAATTTTCGGTACACCCGGATCGGTCAGTGGACCCATTGACCGGCGCAACCGTCGCAGCGATTGCCTGGCGGGAGCGGCTATCTAATGGCCCGGCGTGAAGACGGCCCCGTAGCTCAGCTGGATAGAGCGGCAGCCTTCTAAGCTGCATGTCGCAGGTTCGAGTCCTGCCGGGGTCGCCAATAATTAAAAATTAAGTACGTCGGCTTCTTGCGCTGTTCGGTGAAGGTCGTACCGGCCACGCATCGGCACTGACGCGCGATTGCCATGCACGCGACATCATACTGCCATGACCTGAGGGGATGGTGATGACCGGTGGCACGTCACCAGAATCGTATGGTCTCGCGAAGAGGCCGCATTGGAGGCATGACCCGATGAATGGATATATCGCGTTGATCCACTATCCGCTCGACAGCCTCGAATGGCTGGTGAGCTTTCCCGACCTGCCGGACTGCACGTCGTCCGGTCGCAGTCTTGAAGAGGCGGTCGCGAATGCACGCGGCGCGCTGTCTGAACATCTCGCAAGGCGGCTGATACTGGGTGACGCGGCGCCGGAGGCGCGGACACCAGGCGAGATGCTGCTTGCCGCGAACGAAGATCCGCTTCTCGCCAACCGTATGGTTGGAGCTGTACTCAAGGCGATCGAGCCCGAACTATCCGCCACCTTGCGTCTGGCGGTATCCGGCGCCGCCGTTCAGTACGGCTTTTACGGCGAGGAACGCCCCCGCCGGCGCGCCTGAAACCGCGGCACTGTCGGGTCACTGCGGCACTGCCGGGTCGGTGGCCGTTGTCCAGTCGACCGCCGTTCCCGTTGCGCGTCTATTGCGGGGCAGGCGGCGCCAGGAAAAGCACGCGCAGATCCTTTTCCGGCACATAGTCCTTCGCCGTATACTCGAACTGTGTCGGCGCGATTTTCTTCAGCCCGCTCAGGCAAAGGCTCACGAGCCAGTTTGGATCCTTCTTGTCGATGACGAGCCGGAACTCGCCGATCGGGCCTTGCCAGTTGCGCGCGGTGGTGAGGATGTAGGACAGCCGGTGCTCGATGAGGTAGTCGCCGCCATACTGGTTGATGCGCTTGCGGATGGCCGATTCGGTAGACTTATCGATGCAGTAGTTGGTGACGTAGCCTTCCGGGTCGTCTTTGTCGAAGATGTAGGTCCCAAAGAATCCCTGGCCGACGACGGGCGTGTAGCGATGCTCGATGATCGTTTCGGCCATCGGCGGGAAGTCCTGCTCCCAGTAGAATGTCGTCTTCACGGACCACGCCGGGATCAGCGGGTCGTGCGGCTCATAGGAGTGGCCAACACCGATCCGCTTCAGCTCGGCGCTGGTCGACGGATCAACAGCGGCCAGTGCCGCATAGGCCTTGTCGGAGAACGGGTTGAGCGGGATCGACAGGCTGTTGAGCAGGTCGGTGCGGTCGATGCCCTGGGCGCTCGCCCTTTGCTCGACCTGGACCGCCACCGGCGCACCGTTCACGACGACCTCGAAATCGACGAAGTTGGCGTGCTCGGGGGAGGGGATGTCGATGGGAACTTCGAACAATTCCGTGAGATCGACATCGGGCAGCGGGAAGGCCACCAGCAGCCGGATCGGTTCCTTCGTCGTGTTGCGGAAAACGTATCGCACGCCGACGAGATCCGGCGATACGTAGAGGTCCTCTCGGTCGACAACGATATCCCAGTTGGGCACGAGCTGAATGCCGCCCGCGCCGAGTTCGGCGGAGGAATCATTAGCCGATGCCGAGACGGCGCAAACAGGCGCGAGCAGGGCGCCGGTTAGGACGGAGAAAACCGTCTTGTGCATGGAGTGCTCCTCTGCAGATCCGGCCCGATCCTATCGCACCTGACAGCACGATCCTACGGTAGTGCCGGCCAGGTTGTGCGATCCTCTGTCGCCACGCCTCAGTGCCCCCCGCCGGCCTTGCCCCAGCGCTCCAGCCCGGCTTCCAGATCCGCAATGAGATCGGCGGTATCCTCGAGCCCGATATGCAGGCGAACCGCCGGACCGTCCGCGTCCCAGGTCGTCGCGGTGCGCACGGCGCGCGGATCGAAGGGCAGGACGAGGCTCTCGTAGCCGCCCCAGGAGGCGCCGATGCCGTAAAGTTCCAGTCCGTCGATGAACGCGGTCAGGGCTTCAGCCGGACCGGGTTTCAGCACGATCGAGAACAGGGATGTCGCGCCCTTGAAGTCGCGTTTCCACAATGCATGGTCCGGGTGGCTCTCAAGTGCGGGATGCAGCACCTGCGCGACCTCGCGGCGCGCTTCCAGCCAGCGGGCGACCTCAAGGCCCGCTGCCATTTGCCGGTGAACGCGCACCGACAGGGTGCGCAGGCCGCGCTGTCCAAGCCATGCGACATCCGGGCCGGCGCACTCGCCGAGCAGGTGCCAGGTCTTCTGGATCTCCGGCCAGGTCCTTTCGTTTGCGGTCACGGTGCCGAGCATCACGTCGGAATGGCCGCCGACATATTTCGTCGCCGCGTGGATCGAGATATCCACACCGAAGTCGAGCGGCCGGAAGAACAGCGGTGTCGCCCAGGTGTTGTCGATTATGGTCACGATGTCGTGCTTGCGCGCCACTTCGATAATTGCGGGAACATCCTGGACCTCGAAGGTCTGGGAGCCCGGAGACTCAAGGAAGATCACGGCGGTCTCCGGCCGCACCAGATCGGCGATCCCCGAGCCGATGTGCGGGTCGTAGTACTCGATCGTAACGCCGAAGCGAGACATCAGGCCGTCGCAAAACTTGCGGGTCGGGGCGTAGCAGGAGTCGGTCAGCAGAAGGTGGTCGCCGGACTTCAGGCACGCCTGCAGCGCCACCGCGATCGCGGACAGGCCAGATGACGTCAGCACGGTGCCTGCGCCGCCCTCCAGAAGCGTCATGCCGTCTTCGAGCGAGTCCGTCGTCGGGCTGCCGTACCGGCCGTACGGATAACGCGCCTTGCGTTGCTTGAAAGACTCGAGGTCAGGGTAGAGCACCGTCGAGCCGCGATAGACCGGCGGATTGACGAAACCGAACTGTTCGGACGGATTGCGTCCGACAGTAATAATCTCGGTGTCGATGCGATGCTTGCCTGTCGGCTGCTTGTCTTTCATTGCGCTGGACTCTTCTCTGGTCGTTGCGGTTGATATTCGTACAGCGATTGCTTCGGTAAGGCGAATAGCCTTGACCAAACGGTCATAATCGCCTGAGATGCAATCGTCTGGCTTGGACGTGTCCCTTCAAGGGACATGAGCGGGCCGCTCTTTCGAGGGGGACTGAAGTGACCGGATCCCGACGTTGAATGGGACCGATCTACACGGAAATAACAGGTAATCCTTTTGGGTAACAGAGAAGGCTGTATCATGAAAAGCAAACTGGTGCCGGTACTGTTAGGCGCGGCGTTTGGACTGGCTGCCGCAACGGCGGCGTCCGCTGCGACGCTCGACGACGTCAAGGGCAAGGGCTTCGTCCAATGTGGTGTGAGCCAGGGCCTTCCCGGCTTCTCCAATCCCGACGACAAGGGCGCATGGACTGGCCTTGACGTAGACTATTGCCGCGGCGTTGCCGCCGCCATTTTCGGCGATGCCGATGCCGTGAAGTTCACGCCGTTGTCTGCCAAGGAACGGTTCACCGCCCTGCAGTCCGGTGAAGTCGACATCCTGTCGCGCAACACGACCTGGACGATGGGCCGCGATACGTCGCTTGGCCTCAACTTTGCCGGCGTCGACTACTATGACGGACAGGGCTTCATGGTCCGCAAGTCGCTTGGCGTCTCCTCGGCGCTCGAGCTGTCGGGCGCGTCAATCTGCACCAACACGGGCACGACCACCGAGCTCAACGTCGCCGACTACTTCCGCGCCAACAAGATGGAATACGAAATCGTCGCCTTCGAGAAGGCCGACGAGGTCGTCGCCGCATATGACGCGGGCCGTTGCGACGTCTACACGACGGACGCCTCGGGCCTCTACGCCCAGCGCCTGAAGCTGACCAATCCGGACGAGCATATCGTGCTCCCGGAGATCATCTCCAAGGAGCCGCTCGGTCCGGTTGTCCGTCAGGGCGACGATCAGTGGTTCAACATCGCCAAGTGGGTGCTGTTCGCGATGATCAATGCCGAGGAACTCGGCGTGACCCAGGCCAACGTTGCCGACATGAAGAACTCCGACAATCCGGAGATCAAGCGTCTGCTCGGCACCGAAGGCGCCTTCGGTGAAGGCATCGGCCTTGGCAACGATTGGGCGGCGAACGCCATCGGCGCGGTCGGCAACTACGGCGAAGTCTTCGACCGCAACGTCGGTCCGAACACTCCGCTCGGCATCGCCCGTGGCCTCAATGCGTTGTGGTCGAAGGGTGGCCTGATGTACGCACCGCCGGTCCGGTAATCGGTTCCTGGTCCCCGGCCGCCCTTTTTCGCGAGGGACCGGCCGGGGATCATCGGGGGCGTCCACCGGGTCAACGATAATTTCGGCATAAATGCCGGCAATCCGGTTCTCCGTTCCCCGCCTTTGAGTTGAGAGTTTGGCGCCCATGAAGGCCAGATCGGGCGCTATTGGAGGGGGAATATGGCCGTACAGCACACGATACCGGCGGAGTCCGCGCGAGCGTCTGTTTTCTACGACCCGAAAATCCGCGGCATTTTCTTTCAGCTGCTTCTGATCGCGGCCGTCCTGTTCTTCGGCTATTCGATCATCAGCAATACGATCGTCAATCTCGAGCGGCAGAATATCGCCTCGGGTTTCGCGTTCCTCGATACGACCGCCGGCTTCAGCATCATTCAGACGCTGATCGAGTACAGCGAGGAATCGAGCTACGGCACCGGCCTGATTGTCGGCTTCCTCAACACGCTGCTGATCGCATTCATCGGCGTCATCCTGGCGACCATTCTGGGCTTCATCCTTGGCATCGCACGGTTGTCGCCGAATTGGGTGATCTCGCGCATCGCCTACGTCTACATCGAGATCGTCCGGAACATCCCGCTACTGCTGCAGATCTTTTTCTGGTATTTCGCCGTTCTGCGCGCGGTCCCTAGTCCCAAGAATTCTGTCGAATTACCGTTTGATATCTTTCTGAACAATCGTGGGTTCGTCACGCCGCGGATTCTCTTTGAATCCGGCTCCGGGTTCGCTGGCATTGCGTTGTTGATAGCAATTGCCGGAATCTTTTTTATTCGGGGGTGGGCTCGCAAGCGCCAGGAAGCGACCGGTGAGCAGTTCCCCGTCTTCTGGACAGCAGTTGGCCTGATCATCGGACTGCCGTTGATCGCGCTGGCCGCCACTGGGTTCCCCCTGGGCGTCGACTATCCCGAACTCAAGGGCTTCAATTTCGTCGGCGGGATGAAGATCACGCCGGAGTTCATGTCGTTGCTGCTGGCCCTGTCGATCTACACGGCTTCGTTTATTGCCGAGATCGTCCGCGCCGGCATACTCGCCGTCAGCCACGGCCAGACCGAGGCATCTCACGCGCTGGGCCTGCGGAACGGTCAGACCTTGCGCCTGGTGGTCATACCCCAGGCGATGCGGGTGATCATCCCGCCGCTGACCAGCCAGTACCTGAACCTGACCAAGAATTCGTCGCTGGCCGTCGCGATCGCCTATCCCGATCTCGTCTCCGTCGGCGGCACGATCCTCAATCAGACCGGTCAGGCCATCGAGATCATCGGCATCTGGATGGTGGTCTATCTGTCGCTGAGCCTGCTCACGTCGGCGTTCATGAATTGGTACAACCAGCGCATGGCGCTCGTGGAACGGTAGGGAGCGTCACAATGGATACGACCGATTACGCCTATGTGCGCACCGAAATGGTCGAGGAGGCGGCACCGCCCGCCTCCGAGGTCGGCGTCATCGGCTGGATGCACAAGAACCTGTTCTCCAGCTGGGCCAATACCCTTCTGACCCTGGTCGGCATCTATCTGATCTGGATTGTCGTGCCGCCGATTATCGAGTTCGCCTTCATCAACGCGGTATGGACAGGCGACAATCGCGAGGCCTGCCTTGGTGTTCACGGGGCCTGCTGGGCCTACGTCAAAGCCTATTTCCCGCAGTTCATCTACGGGCGCTATCCCGATCCCGAGCGGTGGCGGGTCAATCTGGTGTTCATCCTGTTCGTCGTTGGGCTCGTCCCGATGCTCATACCGGCGGTTCCGTTCAAGCGGCAAAACATCGCCTACATGTTCGGAGTCTTTCCGGTTGTCGCATTCATCCTGCTGACCGGTGGAGACTTCGATCTGAGCGGTTTCCTGTTTGGTGAGAGTTCCGGGCCTTCTGGGCCGAGTACCTTATCCTGACGGTGCTTCTTGCCGCAGCAGCCTTCGGCATCGCCCGCGCC
>CAJQNW010000023.1 GCA_905479765.1 uncultured Tepidamorphus sp.
CGACCAACCAGGATTGGGCACACCGCACAATGTTCTTGCATGATCCGGAGTTCAACATCATCGAGATCTATGCAGATATTCACCCCCGCGAAACTCTGCCCAAGCCAAGTGGTGTCCACTCGACGGTAAACCGCTAGTACCACCGATTGGATCGATCAAAATCTTACGCGCCCATTCCGTGCTTTTTGATTGGCAGACGTTAGTGCCAAGGATGTAGATGGTAGCAAGTTTCGCGGAGTTGGCATGTGTGCGGCTCATTCGAACCGCCAGACCGGAATGCCGAGCTTCCTGGCCTTGTCGGCGAGGTTCTCCTGAATGCCGGTGCCAGGGAAGACCATGACCCCGATCGGAAGGACATCGAGCATCTGGTCGTTGCGCTTGAAGGGTGCTGCGCGACCGTGCTTCGTCCAGTCTGGTGCGAAGCCGATCTGGGTGACATTGCGGTGATCGGCCCAGCGGGCGGCGATCTTCTCGGCGCCTTTAGGTGATTTGCCGTGCATCAGCACCATGTCCGGGTGCTTGACATGCACCTGGTCGAGCTTGTCCCAGATCAGCTTGTGATCGTTGTAGTCGGCGCCTCCGGAGACGGCGACCTTCGGACCGGCGGGCAACAGCACCTCCCGGTTGGCGCGTTTGCGCTCGGCGATGAAGTCCCGACTGTCGATCATCGCCGATGTGAGCGCGCGGTGGTTCACCTGTGACCCGGTGCGCGGCGACCAGGGTGATCCGGTGGTGCGCAGATAATGCTCGGCGGCGCTGTCGCGGAAGACCTCCAGGCGGTCGCGGCGCTCGACGAGGCCTTGCCCGGTCTCGATGAGGCGTTCGAGCTCGACCGCCTTGATTTCGGAGCCGTCCTGTTCGCGCTGCCCGCGCTTCTGGGCCTGTTCATTGTCGTCGAGCTTGCGTTCGAGCCGGTCGGCGGCGCGGTGGAACATGTTGACGGTCGACCAGAGGAGGTCATCAAGTTCGCCATCGAGGGCGGTATCCGCCATAGTGGCGATCAGGGCGTCGAAGATGTCGGACACTGCGCCTGTGATAACGTTGTCCTCCGGGACGAGACGGGGGTCCGGACCGTGCCCGTCATGGCGGTAGCCATGGAGTTCCAGTTCGTTCAGTGCGTGCTCGGTCGGCGAGGACTCGTGATGGGGTTCGAAGGTGTCGTCGTCGAGTGTCATCAGGTGGCTCCCTTTGTCGGTTGGCCGCGCCCGCCGCGGCCTTCATGGCGCCGAAAGACGGCGGGCGGACCGGGCCTGCATCCTGGAGCGGCAGCGCAAGGACCGGAGCGGCAGCGGAGGATGGTGAAGGCCGGCGATTTTGTTTCGCGATGGAAAGGCCCGAAGGGCCGAGGGAAAATCGTTGGCCGCAGCCATTGCCGGACCGGGCCGCCTGCCGTCCGGTCGCCCTCTGAAGAAGGCCGGGGCGCGGCCCCCTCCGACATCCATCGGGAGCCGTGGACAAAAGGCTGCGGCGTCACCGCCATAGCCCGCCCCGCTACCCCGTTCAGGCGGACAGAACGGACTCCATGAACCTGGCGACATCCTGCGGGGCGAGCTGGACCCGGATCGAGGCCCGGAAGGCGTCGAGACCACGCAAGCGCAGATCCTCGTTGAGATCGCCCAGCATCGGCGAGAGTGGCAGCGCTTCGATGCCGAGCGCATCGGCTCGTTCGACGAGCGTGTCCCGCGCGCCGTCGCCCGCCGGATCGTCGTCGCGCACGATGTAGAGTCGGCGCAGCGTGTCCGGGAACAGGATGGCGGCAAGATGGGCCGCAGAGAGTGCGGCCGCCATCGGCATCTCGGGCAAGACGCATCGGAGCGACAACATGGTCTCGATGCCTTCGCCCGCCGCCATGACCTCGCCCGCCACACCGAAGCGCACCGCATGGCCGAGCAGGTCGCCCATTGCCCGTCGTGGGGTCTCGATCGGGGCCTTGCCGAGAGTCGCTTCGCTGAACCCGTTCGGATCGAGCCAGGTGCGATGCGCCCCAGTCTGATGACCGTCAAGATCGGTGACCGATGCGATCAGGGCGGGCCATCTCTCTGTCGAGCTGTGCTCATCGGGCCGGTAGTAGCAGCGCGGGTGAAATCGCAGCGATCCGGTTCCGTGCAATGCCGTAATGCTGCGTTTACGGAAATACGATTCCGCGAGTGTGCCCATAATCGGCCGCGCCATCGAGAACAGTCGCTTGGCGGCCAGTGGGGAACCCGTTGGTGCGGGCGATTTGCGTCCAAGTGAGGATGCCGGCTCCGGTTCGGGATGCGGCAGGCTGAGGAATCGCCGCGCTTCGTCAGCGATGTCCCTGAATTCCGTCAAACCGCAGCTTTCCCGGATGACGTCGAGCAGATCACCATGCTCACCGGTCGCGGCATCGGTCCATTTGCCCGCGGCGCCCTTGCCGGATTCGGGGCCGGTCAGGCGCACGAACATCGAGCGACCCTTGGTGTTGCGCACATCGCCCACCATCCAGTAACGGCCCTCGCGCCGTCCGCTGGAGAGATATTCGCGGCACACGGCCTCGGCCTGCCGGCCGAGACGATGTGCGAGGTCTGAAGCATCGCGTGTCATCATGCTGCCTCCCGCTCGGCGATGCGCTCGACAGGAAACCGCTCCAGCAACCTGGCGAGGACGGCGGCGCCGGACGCATCGGTCGGGACGAACAGCCGGAACTTCCACGAGATGATCTCGCCGAAGAGGCCATAGGCCTTGAAGCGGTCGCGCATCGTGTCGGTGAAGCCAGTGAGCTCGATGCGGTTCGCGCCCATGACGCGGGCGCGGCGAAGCTGAAGCCCCTCGGCGAGGTCAAGGATCGTGCGGCCGTCGGTCAGCGCAGCGAAGGCGTCGTCCGCCGAGAGGCTGGCGGTGCCTGTGGTCGCGGCGTTCGCGGCCCAGGCCGGTGAGACCTTGCGGCCGATGATCCGCTCCCCGTCATCGGTCTGGAGCCGATAGACCCGTGTCGACTCATTGGGCAGGCGTTTCCAGATCGGCAGCAACAGTCCGGAGACGATGTGGACCGTGCTGTCAGTGTACTCCGGAACCGCCGCCACTTCTGTGTCCCAGATGTGCGCAAACGTCTCGCGGTCGGTTTCGACCCAGTGGGTGTCGCCCATCATGGCAACGGGCACCTTGGTGGATTCCATCGGCCGGATCAGGCGCACGCGGCGTTCGACGATACCGTCGTCGTCGATCACGCTGGTGGTCGGAACACGTACTGCGGCCCGGCCTGACCGCTCGTTGACCAGCAGGGCGGCACGCGGATCGGTGTGATGGTCGAGCACCTCGTCCAGCGTGACGGGATGATTACGCTCCCGCTGCGCGATGGTGAGCAGTGTGGTCTCCGCGCCGGTCGCCGGATGGGTATGGATCACCTGCCGGTCGGTGACCGTGAACTGCTCGCCCCTCAGCGTCTCCAATCCGACATCGTAGGTGCCGCTGGCGATGGCGCCCTCGATCCGGGCGGTGAGGATCTGCTCGAAATGCGCGAACAGGATGTTCTGCAGATCGATGGTGAGTGCCAGAAGCCGGTTGAGGAAGGTTGTGATCGGCGGCAGCTCGTCCTTGATGCCGGTATCGTCCACGAGCTTCAGACCGGTCGAGGTCTCGAAGGTCTGGAGCGGGCAACCTTCAACCTTGCCGCCGACGATCATCAGATAGAGCCGGCGCAACGCATCGCGCGCATAGACGCTTTCGAGATTGTCCTCGGCGCGGAACAGGCCCTGGCCGCCGGTCTGGCGCTGACCGCGCGTGATCGCGCCAAGCGTGTCGAGGCGGCGGGCGATGGTGGAGAGGAAGCGCTTCTCGGCTTTCACGTCGGTGGCGACCGGCCGGAACAGTGGCGGCTGCGCCTGGTTGGTGCGATTGGTGCGTCCGAGGCCCTGGATCGCTGCATCGGCCTTCCAGCCCGGCTCCAGCAGATAGTGGACCCGCAGACGCTGGTTCTTCGCCGCAAGGTCGGCATGGTAGGAGCGCCCCGTGCCCCCAGCGCCCGAAAAGACGAGGATGCGCTTGGCGTCATCCATGAAGGCCTGGGTTTCGGCGAGGTTCGCCGAGATTGCACGGCCCTCGACGGCGAGGCGATCGGCCGTGGCGCCGGCACGCGGCTTGCGGACGATGCGGCGCGAGCGGCCCGTGACCTCGGCCACCGTATCGGTGCCGAAGCGCTGGATGATCTGGTCGAGCGCGCCCGGAACCGGCGGCAGCGAGGCGAGCTTTTCGATAAGCCTGTCACGCCTTGCGACGGCCTCGCGGCTTTCGACGGGCTGGCCGTCACGGAACACCGGCCGGGAGCACAGATTGCCCTCGGAGTCGGTGAACGGCTCGTAGAGCTGCACCGGGAAGGAATGCGCGAGGTAGTCGAGCACATATTCGCGCGGTGTGATGTCGACCTGGACGTCGTTCCAGTCCTCGGTCGGAATCTCGGCGAGCCGCCGTTCCATCAGCGCCTCTCCTGTGGAGACGATCTGGATGACGGCGGAGTGGCCGGCTTCGAGATCGGCGTCGACGGCGCGGATCAGCGATGGCGTCTTCATCGCGGTGATGAGATGATTGAAGAAGCGCTGCTTGGCGCTCTCGAAAGCCGAGCGAGCGGCCGATTTGGCCTGCCGGTTGCGCGTACCCTCGCTGCCGGTGACATTGGTCGCCTGCATGGCGGCGTCGAGATTGTTATGAATGATCGCGAAGGCGCCGGCATAGGCGTCGTAGATGCGCCGCTGCTCGTCGGTGAGCTGGTGCTCGACCAGCTCGTATTCGACTCCTTCATAGGAGAGCGAACGGGCCTGATAGAGGCCGAGCGCCTTGAGGTCACGCGCCAGCACTTCCATTGCCGCGACACCGCCATCCTCGATCGCCTCGACGAACTCGGTGCGGGTGGCGAAGGGGAAATCCTCGCCGCCCCACAGGCCGAGCCGCTGGGCATAGGCGAGATTGTGAACCGTGGTGGCGCCGGTCGCCGAGATATAGACGATGCGCGCATCGGGGAGCGCGTGCTGCAGGCGCAGCCCGGCGCGGCCCTGCTGCGAGGCAGCCTGGTCGCCGCGTTCGCCCTTCGATCCGGCGGCGTTCTGCATGGCGTGGCTTTCGTCGAAAATGATCACTCCATCGAAATCCTTTCCCAACCAATCGACGATCTGCCGCACACGCGAAACCTTCGATCCGCGTTCGTCGGAGCGCAGCGTGGCATAGGTGGTGAATAGGATGCCCTGCGGCAGGCGGATGGGGGTGCCCTGGCGAAAACGCGACAGCGGCGTGACCAGCAGCCGCTCCTGACCGAGGGCCGACCAGTCGCGTTGCGCATCCTCGAGCAGCTTGTCGGATTTGGAGACCCAGACGGCACGGCGACGGCCCTTCAGCCAGTTGTCGAGCAGGATGCCGGCGACCTGTCGGCCCTTGCCCGCGCCGGTGCCGTCGCCGAGGAACCAGCCACGCCGGAAACGAACCGCATCGGCGGCGTCCTCCGCCGCGGCGGTGACGACATCGCAGGTCTCATCGACTGTCCAGGCGCCGGCGAGATGCTGGGCATGAGCTTCGCCGGCATAGATCACGCTTTCGAGCTGCGCGTCAGACAGAATGCCATCGGCCACGAGCGCCGCTGGCAGATGCGGACGATAGTCCGGCTTCGGCGGTGCGACCGAGGCCATGGCGGCGGACTGGACGAGCCCGGTGGGATGCGCCTGAGAGCCGGGAATACGGATCGACTGAAGCGCGTATTCCTCGTAGATCGCATCGGTGAGCCGCGCGCCTTGCGGCGGGGTCCAATCGACAGTCTCATAGATGACCTCTTCGCCCGTCGGGTCGGCAATGGACGATGCGGTGCTGTTAACACCGTGGTCGCGGCGCGCAGCTGAGATAGAGCGCGATGGGGTGACCTGCTGTCCCGAGATCGCCGGCAAGGAGACCGGTGCGCGAGGCGGCATGTCCGCCTCGATCCAGCCAAGCAGGGTCGCGACATCGGGCGCGATGCCCCGCGACGCCGGAAAGGCGGTGGGATCGTCGGCCGCGATCTTGTCGATCACCGTCAGACGGGTGTCGATGGTGGTGCCATGGCGCGAATAGACTGCGCCGTCGATGGCGGCGGTGAAGACGACACGCCCATGCTCCTGCAGGCGCATGAAGGCGTCGCGCCACTTCGGGGTCTCGGGTGCGAAGCTGGCGCCGGTGATGGCGACGAGGCGTCCACTGGGCGCCAGGCGCGTCAGCGCCGAGGCGACATGACGATGAGCCGCGTCGGCCATGCGGCCGGAGACGTTGGCCATCACTGAGAATGGCGGGTTCATCAGGACGACACTGGGGACGGCACTCGCGTCCAGATAGTCGTCGATCTGGGCCGCATCGAAGCGCGTGATCGAAAGAGCCGGAAAGAGGGATGAGAGAAAGTCTCCGCGTCCTTCGGCCAACTCGTTGAGATGGAGCCGGCCCCCGGCGATTTCGGCGAGAATGGCGAGCAGGCCGGTGCCGGCGGAGGGTTCCAGCACGATATCGTCCGCGGTGATCGCGGCGGCGGTTGCCGCGGCGAAGCCCAGGGGGATCGGTGTCGAGAATTGCTGGAAGGCTTCGCTCTCTTCGGAACGGCGGGTGTGCGAGGGCTGAAGGCCGGCGATCCTGGTGAGCAACGGCAACGCACCCGCCGGAGACCCGGCTTTGCGCAGAAGCGCCTTTCCGTATTTGCGCAGAAACAGGACTGAGGCGCCTTCGCAGACGTCATAGGCGGTTTTCCAGCCCCAGGCGCCATCGGTATCGGAGCCGCCGAAGGCGGTATCCATCGCGATACGGAGCGCGGGCGCGTCGATGCGCTGACCTTGTTCGAGAAGCGGAAGGAGTTGATGGACGGCGCGGGCACGCGGCGCCGCGGGAACGATCTCTGTCATAGGGAGAACCTCGGGAGAGCTGGAACGGGACAAGCCGGGCAGCGCTCTCTCTCGGACCGCACCGGTTCAAACCCGTTCCGGCAACCCTCTCCCTCTCAAGGCTCGGGCGGCCGATAGGCCTCGTATGGATTGCCGTCGGCCAGATGGCCGAAGGGCGTGAAGAGGAACTCGCCGCCATCCTGGCCGACCGCGTCGAGATTCACGAGGTTTGTCCCTTCGGCCCTCGCGAACCCCAAAAGGCCTTTACTAGACCGACAGCGAAGATGTTAATTCTCGTTATGGGATTTGTCCGAGGCGGGTAGAGCCCGAAGTCCGCTATACGGACGAAGCGTGAATTCGCTGCGGCCGCGCCTACGACCGCTAAGCGCAAGAAACGGGTCGATTGGCTGGTATGGATGAGCAATGAAAGTGTCCGACGCGAAACGCAACGGACACAGTATGCAGCCAGAACAAAATCATAAACTCAGCGAAAACTTTAATCGCCTCGCGTGGTCCAATCTGTTCGCTCAATCGGCGGAACAAATCGCTTTGGCTGCTGCCCCGCTCGTTGCCGTTTTGGTCCTCGGTGCAACTGCCTCTCAGGTCGGTTGGCTTCAGTTCGCACTGACATTGCCATTTCTTGTAGTCGCTATACCAGCTGGACTAGTTGCGGATCGCATCCCTCGCCAAAGGCTGATGGCATATTCCGAGACCGCGCGAGCAATCTCACTGGTGACAATCGTTGTCCTTTTAGCGATTGACCAGCTCACCTTGCCAAGTCTGGCCTTGCTGGGGCTCCTTGGTGTCTGCGGAACGGTCGTGTACACGGTCGCGGCTCCGGCATTGGTGCCATCGCTTGTTCCAAGCGCTCTCTTCGGGCGGGCAAACGCCAGACTAGAGCTTGCGGGAACGTCGGCCTTCGTTGCTGGTCCCGCGCTTGGTGGTGCGCTGGTCGGGTGGACAGGGGCGCCAGTCGCATTCGGGCTCGCTACCTGCTTGTCGATCTGGGCGACTTTCCTTCTTTTTCGCGTCATTGAATCTAAACGAGAACCGATGACAGGTCGCCGCCCAATCCAGGATATCGCCGAGGGTGCGGCATTTGTCTTCGGAAATGCCTATCTCGCTCCGGTTTTCGTGACGCAGTTTATCTTCAATGCGGCGTTCTTCGCACTGATGGCAATCTTCGTGCCTTACGCTGTTCAGACCCTGGGGCTCTCCGCCTCGAAGACTGGCATCGTGATGAGCTTTCTGGGGGTAGGCATGCTCAGTGGCGCGCTCATTGCTCCGAAAGTCCTCGCTGCAATCCGATTTGGATATGTCATTTTATTCGGTCCGGTCTGCGGGTTTGCCGCCTCGCTCCTTATGGTGGCGACCATCTGGATGCCGTCCTTCTGGATCGCTGCGATTGGATTCTATCTGCTTGGCATCGGGCCTACATTGTGGGTCGTCAGTACCAACACTTTGCGCCAGTCGATCACGCCCGATGCGCTTCTTGGTCGGGTCTCAGCCATCAACGTCATGGCGCGTGGGGCGCGACCCATCGGCGCTGGTATCGCAGCATTGACGGCCGGAGCCTTCGGCGTTGAGGCCTGCCTGTTTCTCGCGGCGTTCGGTTTTGGTGCGCAAGCGGTAGTCATCCTTTGGTCGCCAACAACTTCTCTGACATCGCAACCGGTCAAATCGGCTGCTTGACGACTGGAAAGCCGCCGTTCATCCGTACCGCGGCATCGGTTGAAATGGGCTCCAAGCCGACTTATACCCAGTGCGATGGCCGGGCCGGGTTGGGAATGATGGTGTGAGATGCGGGGCGGCGCCGGCCGCACCGCCTAAGCAGCTATTAGGCAGCCACGGTTTGCGGCTCGTCCGTGGGCTCTTCGTCACATTCGTCTTCGTCGGAGAGGAAAGCCGGCAGAGCTTCGGCGTCGTCCCCCTCGGCATCCTTTGGCGTGCCACCGTCGATGGCGGGCAGACGCAGCGGTTCGGGCAACCAGCCGCTGTCGGCGAGCAGGCGTTCGGCCTCCTTGGCCATGTCCGGCTTCTTCAGGTGGTCGATGAGTTGTGCCGTTTCCTCGCCCTTGGCTTCGCGCACCGCTTCCAGGATTCTGGGCTTGGTCACCCGGCCGAAATAGTTGTCGACCGTCGGCTGCCATCCGATTTCCACCATGTTGAGCCCGACGGCACGGGCGAGCCGGTCCGCTTCGTGGATGCGCTGCTGAACGCCGCGCGCCGTCGGCCCAGCACCGTAGGGATTGGCCTTCTCGTAGAGGGCGTTGACGCCGAAAGAGACGCAATGGGCGAGAAGCGCCATGCGGCTCGCATCGTCGAGACCGTCGATCTTCGCCCAGAGCGCCTCGTCGTCATCGAGGGGCAGATCGGCCTTCCAGGCCTCGTGACGGTCGGCGATGGTCCTGGCGGCCGCGCTGTCTTTGAGGTCATCACCCTGGACGGGGAAATAGACCTGCCGGACCGAAGCCTCCAGACATCCCGGTGACGAGACGTGCTGGAAGGCGTCGCGCACCAGCTTGTGGATCAGCGCGGTCATCGCGACGGTGGGGTTGTCGGCCAGTGCATCGCGCAGTGCGAGGGAGCGATGCGCCGTCAATTCGATCACCAGCCGCTCGGGCAGCGGCTTGATCGCATCGTCCTCCTCGTCCTGCGGCTCGGGCTCGCCGCCCACGGAAATGACGGTGCGCTGCACGTCGCCGGGATCGGTTGCCGCATCGCCATCGCTTCCCGCGTCATCGTCGCCCTCGGGCACTTCATCCTCGGGGCGGACATAGCCACGCTCGACCGAAAGCTGGCCGTCGTGGCGAATGCTGACGAATGAACCGGCGCGACCGATTTCGGCAGAATCGTATTGCTTCGGTCGATCCTCGAATGCCTCGAGAGCCACCTCGATCTCGCCAAGCCGTTCATCCACCTCGTCGGCCTCGGCATATTCGGCTTCGAGACGGTCGAACTCCTCACGCAGGGCTTCGCGCGTGGCCCGCTCCTCGTCGGTCAGATCGACCGGCGTGCCGGTGAGCGCCCGCAAGCCATTGGTATGGCCATAGGGGAAATCGGCTGCGACCGAGATCCATTTCCAGCCCTCCTCGGCGATAGTCTCCGCCTCGGCGGTGAGCTTCTCACCGACCAGCCGTTCGAGCAGGGCCACGTCGTCGATCCAACCGCCGTCATCGTCCTGGAAGAGATCGCGCAGGACGGTGCCGCCGGCCTCTTCGTACGCTTTGATGGTGACGAAGCGTACGCGCCGGTCGGAAGCCCGAATGGTATTCTCGGTCAGCATGC
>CAJQNW010000024.1 GCA_905479765.1 uncultured Tepidamorphus sp.
GAACACACGAAATATCACGGAGATTACGCTCTCCTATGCCTTCTTCCCCGACAAGGATGCGAAGAAGGACGACGTTAAACCGGTTGCCGCCGCCCCGGCCGGGGCTGAAAAGCAGCCATTGTGACACTTGATAGAGGGAATGGGCCGCGCTAATCCGGTTGGTGCGACCTGACGAGGGGACTTTCGAAATGGCCGACGCCCACGCGAAAAATCACGACTACCATCTCGTCGATCCGAGCCCATGGCCGATCGTCGGCGCCTTCGCCGGCCTGGTGAGCGCCGTCGGCATGGTCATGTTCATGCATGACGCTGGCCCGTGGGTGCTGATCGTCGGCTTGCTGCTGGTGGCCTTCACCATGATTTCGTGGTGGCGCGACGTCATCAACGAAGCTGAGGTCCAGGGCCATCACACCCCGGTCGTCCAGCTTCACCTGCGCTACGGCATGATCCTGTTCATCGCCTCCGAGGTGATGTTCTTCGTGGCCTGGTTTTGGGCCTATTTCGATGCCTCGCTGTTCACCAACGAGGCGATCCAGTACTCCCGCGTCGAAGCGACCGGCGGCGTCTGGCCGCCGAAGGGTATCGACAGCTTCGATCCCTGGCATCTGCCGCTGCTCAACACGCTGATCCTCCTGACCTCCGGCACGACGGTCACCTGGGCGCATCACGCCCTGCTGCACAACGACCGCAACGGCGTGAAGTGGGGCCTGATCCTCACCGTCATTCTCGGTGCGATCTTTTCCTGCGTGCAGGCATTCGAATACATGCACGCCGATTTCTCCTTCGGCGGCAACATCTACGGCGCGACGTTCTTCATGGCGACCGGCTTCCACGGGGCCCATGTGTTCATCGGTACGGTCTTCCTGCTGGTCTGCCTGTTCCGGGCGATGGCCGGGCACTTCAAGCCGGACCATCACTTCGGCTTCGAAGCGGCGGCCTGGTACTGGCATTTCGTCGACGTCGTCTGGCTGTTCCTGTTCATCTGCATCTACGTTTGGGGTGCCAGCGCCGTTGAAATCTATTGAGGCCGATCCGCCTCTGAGAATCTTGGGAGGGCGGCCAAATGGCCGCCTTCCTGCTATTCGGGCCTGCTTTTTGGAGCTTCGCGATGAGTGACGACTTCCAGTTTCCGCCCGTCAATCCGCTGACCGCCGGCCTCGCCGGACGCTGTCCGCGCTGCGGGCAGGGCAAGCTGTTCTCCGGCTGGCTCGACACGGCGCCGAAATGCACCCATTGCGGGCTCGACTATTCCTTCATCGATTCCGCCGACGGCCCAGCGGTGTTCGTGATCTTCATCGTCGGCGCGATTGTCGTCGGCGCGGCCTTCTTCGTCGAATTCAACTACCAGCCGCCCTATTGGCTGCATCTGGTGTTGTGGATCCCACTGATTCTGATCCTGTCGATTGGGATGCTGCGGCCGCTCAAGGGGCTGATGATCGCCCAGCAATTCGCCCACAAGGCCCAGGAAGGCCGCCTGGAGGGGCAGGGCGATTAGTCGATGGCGGTATTGCAGACCACAACGAAGGTCGTCCTCACCGGGCTCCTGTGCGCCCTCGGGGTGGCCATCCTGTGTAGCCTCGGCACCTGGCAGCTCGAGCGCCTTGCCTGGAAGCGAGGCCTGATTGACATGGTGAGCGAGCGCATCGCGCAGCCCGCCGAGCCTCTGCCGGCCGAATCCGACTGGCCATCGCTGACCTTTGCCGGGGACGAATACCGCAAGGTGACGCTGACCGGCCGGTTCGA
Source organism: uncultured Tepidamorphus sp. (assembly GCA_905479765.1). Taxonomy (GTDB): domain Bacteria; phylum Pseudomonadota; class Alphaproteobacteria; order Rhizobiales; family Tepidamorphaceae; genus Microbaculum. Next base: position 1,744 of record CAJQNW010000024.1, read on the forward strand.
CCATGACCATGAGGTGCCGGCCTTCACCAACCTCGAGGACGCACGCTTCGACGTATCCGGCCCGGGGTACTGGATCCTGACCCCGCTGGAGATGCCGGACGGGGCGACCGTCATCGTCAACCGCGGCTTCGTGCCCGACGAAAGACGCGATCCCGCAACGCGCCCCGAAGGGCAGGTCACCGGCGAGGTGACGGTGACCGGCCTGATCCGTATGCCGGAGCCTGGAAACCTGTTTACCCCGGACCCCGATCCGGCGCGTGGTCAGTGGTATGTCCGCGATCCCGCCTTGATCGCCGATGCTTTCGATCTAACGCGCGTGGCACCGTTTTTCATCGACGCTGACGTAACCCCCAATCCCGGCGGCCTGCCGGTCGGCGGAACCACGCGCGTTGCCTTCCGTAACGATCATCTGGGCTACGCACTGACATGGTACGGCCTGGCGCTGGCACTTGCCGGCGTTTACGCCGTTTGGGCTTTCGGCCAGCTGAAACGCCGCGGCGCGCTTGCCGACGGCGCTGACCGGCAATAGGGTCCGCTGGAACCCGTACCCCAGAGCCAATCGCAACCGGTCCGAGACAGCCTTGAACTACGTAAGCACCCGCGGGCAGGCGCCCGAACTCGATTTCGCCGATGTCCTGCTCACCGGCCTTGCCGTCGACGGCGGGCTTTATGTGCCCGAAACATGGCCCGAAATGTCGAAAGCCGACATCGCGGCGCTGGCGGGCCTCAGCTACGCCGAAGTCGCCGAGCGGATCATTTCGCCCTTTGTCG
>CAJQNW010000025.1 GCA_905479765.1 uncultured Tepidamorphus sp.
CACTGGAAAACGTCGAGTTGCCGCTCGTCTATCGTGGTACGCCGGCGGCCGAACGCCGGGGTCTGGCGTTGGAGGCGCTCGACTGGGTCGGTCTTCTCGGCCGCGAGAACCACACCTCGGCTGAACTGTCGGGCGGCCAGCAGCAGCGAGTCGCCATTGCGCGCGCCATCGTGACGTCGCCCGCCGTCCTGCTCGCCGACGAGCCGACCGGCAATCTCGATACGAAGACCAGCATCGAGATCATGGAACTTCTGACGGCGCTCAACCGCGACCAGGGCATCACGGTCCTGATGGTGACCCACGAACCGGACATGGCCGAATACGCTTCGCGGGAGATACGCTTCGTCGACGGCTGTATCGAGTCCGACGACATGCGGGTACCGCGCGCGCCAATGAACGGGGCCCCCTGATGCTCTACGAAACCTTCAAGCTTGCCCTGCAGGCCATTTCCCGCAACGCCATGCGCTCGTTCCTGACGGTGCTGGGCATCATCATCGGCGTCGGCGCGGTGATCGCCATGGTGACGATCGGCAACGGCACCACCGCCAAGGTGAACGCCGATATCGCCAAGCTCGGCTCCAACATGCTGTTTGCCCGCCCCGGCCAGTTCGGTCCCGGCCGGGCGTCGTCGGAAGCGCCGTCCTTCGACATAAGCGACGTCAACGCGATCCGCGACCAGGTGAGCGGGCTGAAGGCAGTCGCGCCATCGTCCTCGGCCTCGGTGACGGTGGTCTATGGATCGGAAAGCCGCAGCTCCCAGGTCAACGGCACCAGCGACGATTTTCTCATTGCGCGCGACTGGCCGGTCGTCGAGGGGCGCTCGTTCAACGCCGGCGAGATGTCCGGCGGCCGGGCCGTCTGCATCATCGGCGAAACCGTCCACGAGAAACTGTTCGGTTCGGCATCGCCGGTCGGCGAGACGATCCGCGTCGGCACCATTCCCTGCGCGGTGATCGGGCTGCTGGAGGAAAAAGGCCAGTCCGGCTTCGGCCAGGACCAGGACGACGTGATCCTCATGCCGCTGCGCACCTTCCAGCGCCGCATCGCCGGTGACAGCGACGTCGGTTCGATCATCCTGTCGGCAAACGACGGTGTCGATACCGCCCGCATTCAGGCCGCAACCGAGCGGCTTCTGCGCGAGCGCCGCAAGATCGGCCGAAACCAGGACGACGATTTCTCGGTACGCGACATGAAGGAGATCGCCGAGGCGCAAACCTCCACGACCTCGATCCTGACCGGACTGCTCGGCGCGGTCGCCGGGGTCAGCCTGCTGGTCGGCGGCATCGGCATCATGAACATCATGCTGGTATCGGTCACCGAGCGCACCCGCGAGATCGGCATCCGGCTGGCCATCGGCGCGCTGGAGCGGCAGGTACTGATGCAGTTCCTCGTCGAGGCGGTGGTGCTGTCGCTGTTCGGCGGCGTCGTCGGAATTCTTGTCGGTTTGGGGCTGGCGTGGGCTGCCTCCGGTGCGCTCGGCGTTCCCTTCACCATCGACCTGACGATCGTCGCGATATCGTTCCTGGTTTCGGCCATCATCGGCATCGTGTTCGGCTATTTCCCTGCCCGCCGCGCCGCCCGCCTCGATCCGATCGAGGCCCTGAGGCACGAGTAAGAAGGGTCAGAAGACGAAGGACCGGACCGCCAGGCTCAGGCCCAGCACCAGCATGCCGACCAGGAACACGCGCCGGAAGGTCTGCGGATCGATGCGCGCCCGGATCCGCCGTCCGGCGACCATGCCGAGGATCGCCGGCACCACCGCCAGGGCCGACAGGCCGACCGTGGCGGCCGGCATCAGGCCGTGCACCAGGAGGATCAGCGTCAGCGCCACCGTCGCGGCGGTGAACAAAAGGCCGATCGACTGCACCAGCTCGTCGCGTTCCAGATCGAGCGCCTGCATGTAGGGCACCGAGGGCATGACGAAGATACCGGTCGCCCCCATCACCATCCCCATCGTCACGCCGACGATCGGCGACAGCCATGTCTCGGTGCGCTTGGAGATGTGGAACTTCGGGTCGGTCAGGCTGAACACCGCGTAGGCCGCCAGCAGCAGCCCGAGGACGCCGGCGGCGAGGCCAGACTGCTCGTTCGTCAGGATTCCCGCCGTCACCCATGAGCCTGCGAACATGCCGGCGTAGAGCGTCCAGAACCGTTTCAGCAGCTTGCGCAGGTATGGCCCGTGCAGCCCCTGCCATATGTTCGTGGCAAACGCCGGAATGATCATGTAGCCGGCCGCCTGCGCCGGCGCGATGAACAGGCTGAGCACGCCGATCGAGATGGTCGGCAGGCCCATCCCGATGATGCCCTTGATGATGCCGCCGCCCAGGTAGGCGAGCAGGATGAGGATCACTAGCGTGGTGAAGTCGAGCATGGGCGGGTCCGGTCCGGGGGGCTGTCAGCGCTTCCAGGCGATCAGCAGTACGCCGACGGTGATGAAGGCGATGCCGGCCCAGCCGCGCAGCGACAGCCGCTCGCCCAGGAAGATCACGCCGAACACCGCGACCAGCACGACGCTCAGCTTGTCGACGGGGGCGACCTGCGAGGCGTTGCCGATCTGCAGGGCGCGGAAATAGCACAGCCACGACGCGCCGGTGGCCAGCGCCGACAGCGTCAGGAACAGGTAGGTACGCCCCGAGACGGAGGCGAGCGGCGGGATCTGCCCGGTGGCGACGACCAGCGCGCCAAGCGTCGGCAGGATGACCGCGGTGCGGAACAGGGTGGCGAAGTCGGAATTGACGTTCGAGACGCCGACCTTGGCGAAGATCGCGGTCAGCGCCGCGAAACTGGCCGACAGCAATGCCCAGAATTGCCAGGACTGTAATTCCGGTCGCAGCATCGATTCGGCTCCCAATTCGACATCACCGGACAGCGTCACCGATGCCGCCCGTGCGATCAAGCACCGTTTCGGGGCGCATCGAAACGGATGATTTCGCGATACAGGGTCAATGACGGCGATGCGCAAAAAGCCTACGCTTCCTGCTGACGTCACACGTTCGTTGCGATGCTTGCCGCCATGAAAGCCTTATACGACACGATCGGTCTTGATTACGCCAACCTGCGAAAGTCGGACGCCCGGATCGCGGGTGCGATTTCGAAGGCCCTGGGCAGCGGGCGAACCGTCTTGAATGTGGGAGCGGGAAGCGGTTCGTACGAACCGGCCGACAGGCTTGTCACCGCGGTGGAACCCTCCGCCAAGATGATCCGCCAGCGGCCCGCTTCAAACGCCACCGTCGTTCAAGGCGTCGCGGAAAACCTGCCCTTCGATGACAAGTCCTTCGATGCATCCATGGCTGTTCTGACGATTCATCATTGGTCGGACCAGGAAACAGGGGCAACTCAGATGCGCCGTGTCACGCGGGACAGTGTCGTCTTTCTGACCTACGACCCTTCGTTCAGGGGCTTCTGGCTTGCGGATTATTTTCCAGGACTCCTGACCCTGGACGAGGAAAAGATGC
>CAJQNW010000026.1 GCA_905479765.1 uncultured Tepidamorphus sp.
TCTTCCGCCGGGTGGTCGGCACCCGGCCGGGGAGGTACCGGACCGCGGGTCTCGTATTAGGGCGGGGCCGTGGCAGACCAGCACGACAAGGCTGGTTGCAGGTCCGCGCGTCAGGCTTCGGCAAGGCCCCTGAGACGGGACACCGGCCGGGGCGCAACGGCGGGCACGGCAATCAGCCGCATGCGGTCCGCGATCCAAAAAACGCCGTGGCGGGCGCTCGCAAGAGCACCTCCCTATCGGACTACCCGAGCCGGTGTTCTCACGAGCGCCCGCGCCCCCGCAGGCATTCGCCTGGACCTTCAATGGGGGCAGACGACAGGCTCTTACATACGCGCACCCGGCGGTTTTCGCCCGGCGCGGCTGAATAGGAAGACGACACCCCCGCGTGGAGACGCGACGGGGCTGTTGGGCGTGCCTCGCGCACAATGTGAGCAATTTGCCTTGGATTCCCGCCTTCGCGGGAATGAGCGGAAGATGGAGGGGCCGGGGGTCTGCACCACCCCCGCTCATTCCGGACGCCAGAAGAGAGCGAACGCGAACGGATGGCGGGCCGGAATCCAGCGTGACGACCCGCCGAAGGCACATTTTTTTTGACCAGTGCCTCAGGCACTCATTCCATGGCCAGGATCATGTTGCGGACGACGGGATAGATTTCCTTTTCCCAGCGCTTGCCGTTGAACACGCCGTAGTGGCCGACGTTGGCCTGCAGGTGGTGCCGCTTCAGGTGCGGGCGAAGCGAGCGGCACAGGTCGTGGGCAGCCGACGTCTGGCCGAGCGCGCAGATGTCGTCGCGCCCGCCCTCCACCGTCAGCAGCGCCGTCTTGCGGATCGCGCCGGGATCGACGGGCCGGCCGCGATAGGTGAAGTCGCCGGTGGCCAGCTCCGCGCGCTGGAACACCCGGTCGATGGTCTCGATGTAGAATTCCTCGGTGAGGTCGAGCACGGCGAAATACTCGTCGTAGAAGGTCTTGATCTTCTCGGCCTTCTCGTCCTCGCCGTCGACCAGGTGCTGGTAGAGCTTGTGGTGGGCGGCGCGGTGGCGGTCCATGTTCATCGCCAGGAACGCGGTGAGCTGCACGAAGCCCGGATAGACCCGCCGCCCGCCGCCGGCATAGCGGCGCGGCACCGAGGAAATCACGGTCTCCTTGAACCAAGACAGCGGCTTGTCGGTGGCAAGCTTGTTGACCGCGGTCGGGCTCTCGCGGGTGTCGATGGGGCCTGCCATCAGCGTCATCGAGCGCGGCGTCGCGGGATGATCGTCCGCCGACATCACCGCGACGGCGGCCAGCGCCTGCACGCACGGCTGGCAGACCGCCAGCACATGCGCGCCCGGCCCGATGTGCTCGAGGAAGTCGATCAGGTAGGCGATGTAGTCGTCGACGCCGAACAGGCCCGCCTCCACCGGCACGTCGCGGGCGTTCACCCAGTCGGTGATGTAGACCTCGTGGTCCTGCAAAAGCGTTTCCACCGTGCCGCGCAGGAGCGTCGCGAAATGGCCGGACAGGGGCGCGACGACCAGCACCTTCGGCTGGGCGGTGTCGATGTCCTTGGAAAAGCGCAGGAGCTGCCCGAAGGGCAGGTCGAGCGCCACCTCGGTCGTCACCGGCACGACGCGGTTTCCCACCCGCACCGTGTCGATGCCGAAGCCGGGGCTGGCGTGGCTCAGTTCGAAGCGGGTGAGCATCTCCAGCCCCGCCGAGAACCGCCGCCGCACCTTGTCGACGCCGGCCCAGGGCGACCACTCGGTGGGAAAGTCCGTATGCCGGGCAAGCGTGCGCAGCGGCGCGATCAGGTCGTCGTGGAGCTGGTAGGTCTGGTAGAGCATGGGGGCCTGCTGTTTACCGTTGGCACTGTCGGCTATGCCGCAACGCAAAAAACTAGTGCGAAAATTGCTGCATTGCGAGAAGATAGTGCGCGGACGAATTTTTGTTCGAAAACGGGTTCCCATGGGGCACAGGGTGAGAATGGCTGACGCGACGCTAACGATTTCCTCGAAAAACTATTCCTCCTGGTCGCTGCGCGGCTGGCTTCTGTGCAAGATGGCGGGGCTGAAATTCACCGAGGAAATCGTCGATATCGACGATCCCGACACCCGCCAGGAGCTGCTTCTGCTCTCCCCTTCGGTGCTGGTGCCGCGCCTCACCCACGGCAAGATCACCGTCTGGGATACCCTTGCGATCACCGAATATCTGGCCGAGATCGCACCCAAGGCGGGGCTTCTGCCGGCCGACCAGGGCGTCCGCGCCCATTGCCGGGCGGTGTCGGGCGAGATCCATTCGGGCTTCTACAACCTGCGCTCCGCCCTGCCGATGAACCTCAAGGCGAGGCACGAGACCTTCAAGATGTTCTCCGGCGCCCGCCCCGACGTGGAGCGCATCAAGGCGATCTGGACGGAGTGCCTGGAGACCTATGGCGGCCCGTATCTGTTCGGCGAGCTGACCATGGCCGACGCCATGTACGCGCCCGTCTGCACGCGGTTCCGCACCTATGCGGTGGAACTGGAACCGGCGCTCTCAGCGTACTGCCAGACCATCTTCGACTGGCCGCTGATGCAGGAATGGACGGACGGCGCGCTGGCCGAACCGGAGGAGATTATCGAGCTCGAGGTGGAGTTTTAGCGCCGAGACTCCTCAGACGCGCGTGAACACGTCCATCCGCGACCAGTCCGGGATATAGCCACCCTTCTCGTCGGGTATGTGCGCGGCGGAAAACGCCGCCTCGAAGGCGCCCCGGTCGGCCTCCGCCAACGCCCGCCCGCTGTCGACGGTGATCAGGTCGGCCAGCATCGCGGACACATCGGCGACCCGGTATTTCGTGGCGTAGCGAAGCGCCGGTCCGCGCTCCAGAAGACCTGCCGCGACCGCGGCCTCAAGCGCGGCCTGCGCCTGGGCATAGACGGCGGTCTCGTCGTCGACGTAAGCCATCACCGGCGTGAACGGGCCGTCAGGATCCGGTTCCAGTACCACGATACGGCCGCCGGGTTTCAGGATCCGGCAGGCCTCGCGCAGCGCGGCGTCCATATCCTCGGCGTGATGAAGGCTCCGGGAAAACAGCACCACATCGAGCGACTGAGAATCGAGGCCGGTCGCTTCGCCCGGCGCGACCACGTAGCGCGGCCCGCCGCCCAGTGCTTCAGCCGCCGCGACCTGCGCCGCGTTCGGTTCGACGCCGACGACATCGGCGCCCCGCGCGGCGAGCTTTCGCGTCACCGTGCCCGACCCGCAGCCGATATCGGCAATCGCAAGCCCGGCGATATCGCCGAGCGTCCGGTCGATGACGAAATCGAATGGCAGGAATTCGCGATTGCTCATGTGTCCTCTCCCGGCAGCACCCCTGCCGTGTCCAGCGCCGCGGCCTGACGCGCGGCCAGATGATCGAGATCGAAGTTCTCGATCGTGTCGTTGAACAGCCGGTGGAAGTTCAATTCGGCGCGCAGGTGGATGAACACCGCGCCTAGCCCGATCGCGGCGCGGTCCATGAACACGAACTCGCGCGGCACCGTCACCGGGCCTTTTTCCTTCAGCCCCTTGTGCACGGTGAACGCCTGCTTGCGCCCGTACTCCGCCGCGCTCACGCCGTCGGCGATGGCCCGCACCCGGTCTTCGAGCAACGGCCCGTAGATGAAGCGGGCCCAGATGTTGAGGATGTCGATCAGGTCGCGGGTGAGCCCCTTGAAGCCCCAGGTCTCGTAGGCGTGAACGATCAGCGCGTCATCGCCGGTGCGCAGGCCATTGTAGAGGTCGACGACCCCGCCGACGAATTTCGACGGGAAGATGCGGATGCAGCCGTAGTCGAGCAGGTTGATGCCCGAAGGGTCCCCGTCATCGTCGTAGACCGTGTAGTTGCCCAGGTGCGGATCGCCGTGGATCACCCCGTAGCGGGAGAACGGGAACCACCAGGCGCGGAACATCGCGGTCGCGATCCGGTTGCGGGTCTCGAGGTCGGCGTCCTTGTGATCGAGAAGCGGCGTGCCGTCCAGCCAGTCCATGGTCAGGAGCCGCCGTGTCGACAGATCCTCGTGAACGCGGGGCACGCGGATCGCGGCCTCGTCGCCGAGGATCGCACCGTAGAGCCGCATGTGGGCCGCCTCGCGGGTGTAGTCCAGTTCCTCGCGGATGCGCGCAGCAATCTCCGCGCCCATCTGGCTGGTGTCGATTGCCGGGTCCATCCGCCGGTGGATCGCAAACAGCACGTCGAGCTGCGAGAGATCGGCTTCGACGGCCGACTGCATGTCCGGGTACTGCAGCTTGCAGGCAAGGTCTTCACCGTCGAGCGAGCGCGCCTTGTGTACCTGGCCGAGCGAGGCAGAGGCCGATGCGTGATGGCCGAACTCGGCGAAGCGCGACTGCCAGTCGGGGCCGAGCTCGGCGGCCATGCGCCGTTTGACGAAGGCCCAGCCCATCGCAGGCGCCTGGCTTTGCAGCTTGGCGAGTTCGATGACGTACTCGGCCGGAATAGCGTCCGGGATGGTGGAGATCAGCTGCGCCACCTTCATGATCGGCCCCTTCAGGCCGCCCAGCGCCGCGGCAAGCTCCAGGGCGCTCTTTTCCCGGTTGGTCTCGCGGCCGATCAGCCGCCGGCCCGCCGCCTTTGCCGCCACCGTGCCCACATTGGTGCCGACGCGGGCATAGCGGCGCGCGCGCTTGTGAAACCGGTTCGCTTCTGTGTCGCGGTCACTCATGGGCACTCATCTAGGCACTGTGAGGAGAAAGGTCACGTCACGCCGATGCCGCAGGGGCGATTTTATCGAGCGCTTCTACGATCCGGTCGCGGTGGGCCAGCATCGCCTTGTAGATAAGCTGCGCTTCGTCGAGCGACAGGATTTGCGCGCGCAGACCCGCCGCCAGCCGCGCGCCGTCTGGATGGCGGCCCAGCGCCTCGAACGGGTCGACGCAGACCTTGATGGTGAACAGGATGTCGCCGGAAACGGCAAGTCGCCTGAGCGTCTGCCGTTCGACCCGGACGAAGGCGCGCGGCGGAAGCGATCCGGAAAACCAGTCGCGCGGCGCACCTTTGGATTCGGGGTGGTGCAACTCGGCGTCGGGATAGATCGACCAGTTGAGCCGACACACCGGCTGATCGACCTTCAGCTTGTCGAAGATCCGGTCGACGAGCGTGCCCATTTTCCCCGCCCAGTGCGGTACCGGGTCATGGATAGCGCTCATCGGCTTGCCGAACTTTTCCGCAAGCGACCAGGAGGAGGGAAAACACAAGCTCGCCGCAACGAGCCGGTAACCCTCGGGACTTGGCCGCATCAGCACAAGATCTTCCTGAACCAGGAATGATGCAATCGCCAGCGGCGCTTCGTCCTGTTCGAGATGGACGGACGCATCGACGCCTGCGATGACGATCCGGTCGCCATCGCTTCTGTAGATGTCGGGAAACCGCTCCGGCAGATAATCGGCGAGAAGCGCCAGCACCTCGGCCTGCGCGTCGCGGGTGTCCGGCTCCTCGCCGAATACGCCGTCGCGCTTTTGCGAAAACAGCCGCCGCTTTTCGGCAAGATACGCAGGCAGCCGCTCGTCGGGCTCGATCCAGTCGCTCAGGTCGAGCGGCGCCAGCCCGATCGAAAACGGGGTCCGCGAACCGGCATAGAGCGTATGGGCGAGTTCGCTCACGGGCGCCCCGGTCAGAAGCGGCGTTTCGCGCGCCGCGTCAGGATTGCACCGAGAATGCCGATCGCCACGACGACGAGGAAAATCAGCAGCACGATCATGGCGATCGCGCCGAGGATCGAGCCGAGTGTCTTCCAGAACCCGACCTGCGCGATGATAATTGCTAAAATTAGGATCAGCAGGATCGGCATCGCCTCAACCCTCCATCGCTTCCAGTTCGTCGATCAGTCCCGCGATGACCTTCAGCCCCATGCCCCAGAATTCCGGATCCTTGGCGTCGAGCCCGAAGGGCGCGAGCAGCTCCGAATGATGCTTGGTGCCGCCGGCCTTGAGCATGTCGAAATACTTTTCAGTGAACCCGTCGGACGACGTCTCGTAGATCGCGTAGAGCGAGTTCACCAGGCAATCGCCGAAGGCGTAGGCGTAAACGTAGAACGGCGAATGGATGAAGTGCGGCACGTAGCACCAGAAGCTCTCGTAGCCATCGCCAAGCCGAATCGCCGGGCCGAGGCTTTCAGCCTGCACTTCCTTCCAGATCCCGTTGATGTCCTCGACGGTCAGCTCGCCCTCGCGCCGCGCGGTATGGATGCGCCGCTCGAACACGTAGAACGCAATCTGGCGCACCACCGTGTTGATCATGTCCTCGACCTTGGAGGCGAGCAGCGCCTTGCGCGCCTTCTCGTCGGTGGTCTTGGCGAGCAGTTGCTTGAACGTCAGCATCTCGCCGAACACGCTGGCCGTCTCGGCAAGCGTCAGCGGCGTCGGCGCCATCAGCGGGCCCTGCGGCGCGGCCAGCACCTGGTGCACGCCGTGGCCGAGTTCGTGCGCCAGCGTCATCACGTCGCGCGGCCGGCCCAGATAGTTGAGCAGCACGTAGGGGTGCGCGCTCGGCACGGTGGGATGGGAAAACGCGCCGGGCGACTTTCCGGGCTTCACCGCGGCGTCGATCCAGCCTTTCTCGAAGAACGGCTCGGCAATCTTCGCCATTTCCGGCGAGAACGCCGAATAGGCAGACAGAACGGTGTCGCGGGCTTCCGTCCACCCGTAGGTCTTCTGTTCGATCTTCGGCAGCGGCGCGTTGCGGTCCCAGTAGTCCAGCACATCCTTGCCGAACCAGCGCGCCTTCAGCGCGTAATAGCGGTGCGACAGCTGCGGATAGGCGCCGCGCACGCTCTCCACCAGCGCGTCGACCACCTCGCGCTCGACCCGGTTCGCCATATGCCGCGAGTCGGCGACATCCTCGAAGCCGCGCCAGCGGTCGGAAATCTCCTTGTCCTTGGACAGCGTGTTTGTGACCAGCGAGAAGGTCGACAGGTGCGACCGGAAAGTCGCGACCAGCGCCTCGGCCGCCTTGCGCCGCTTGTCGCCATCGCTGTCCTGGAGCAGGTTGAGCGTCGGCTCCAGCGTCAGTTCCTCGCCGTCGATGTCGAACCGCAGCGACGCCATCGTCTCGTCGAACAGCCGGTTCCAGGCGCCGCGCCCGGTGATCGATTTTTCGTGAAACAGCTGCTCCAACTTGTCGTCGAGCTGGTAGGGGCGCTCCTTGCGCTCGTCCTCGATCCAGGGACGGTAGTGGCCGAGCGCCGGCTCCGCCTGCATCGCGGTCTCGATCTTCGCCTCGTCCAGCCGGTTCAGTTCCAGCGGAAAAAACAGCAGATGGATGCTCGCGTTGGTGACCTTTTCGCGGATGTCGCCAAAGAACTTGGCGCGCTTCGGATCGGACACGTCGAGCGCGTGCTGGAGGCCCGCGTAGGAAATGAGCCGGCCGAGCACGTCCTGCAGCGCCTCGAATTCGGCGATCGCCTCGGTGAGCTTCTTCGCTCCGTCCGGACCGTCGAGCAGCTCGGCGAGCGTCCCTTTCCACTTGGCCTCGAAAGTTTCCGACTCCCTTAGCGAGCGGTCGAGGTCGGTCTTGACCTCGGCAGACTCCATGCCCGGATAGAGATCGTCGAGATTCCAGGCGGGCAGCGCGCCGAGATCGGTTTTCCGGGCTGCCTGCGCTCCCGTGACCACGTTTCGGACCTGCATTCGCTCACGCTCCATCTCTTTTGAATTAAATCCGGCCGGAGAATTTCGGGTATCCGCCGCCTCGGGCGAACCGTTGGGGGATATTAGCCACGCGTCGTGTCGCTTCAAGGAAGATCGGGACTTTCCGGTCCTATTCGCTCTGGACAATCCCATTTCGCGAACTTCGCCGGCACTGCAATTGCTATGCGATTACCTTAAGGCCCCCTTTACCGGACGCCGTCAATATAGGCCGAAGAACAGACGGGCCCGGACTGCCGGAAGGTAAAGTCCGATTCGGAGGTGTTATGGCCGAGCGGATCCTGATCGTCGATGATGATCCCGTACAACGCCGCATTTTGGAAGCCGCGATCAAGCGGTTCGGTTTCGAGACGTTGACCGCCGAGACCGGTGACGAGGCCCTTGCCGCGCTGACCGGACCGGACGCGGAAGAAATCGTCCTGATCGTGCTCGATCTGGTGATGCCCGATCTCGACGGCATGGGCACGCTGGAGCGCATGCGCAAGGAAGGCATCTACCGGCCTGTCATCGTGCAGACCGCCCACGGCGGCATCGACACGGTGGTCAGCGCCGTGCGCGCCGGCGCCATCGACTTCTTCGTCAAGCCGGTCAGCCCCGAGCGCCTCGAGGTCTCGATCCGCAACGCGCTGAAGGTCAACGCGCTGGAAGGCGAGATCGCCCGCATCAAGCGCCGGGTCGACGGAACGCTGACGTTCGAGGACATCGTCACCCGCTCGCCGGCCATGCAGCGCGTCATCGAACTCGGCGAACGGGCTGCCGACTCCAACATTCCGATCATCATCGAAGGCGAATCCGGAGTCGGCAAGGAACTGGTTGCCCGTGCCATCCAGGGGTCCAGCCCCCGTGCCGGCAAACCGTTCGTCGCGGTCAATTGCGGCGCGATCCCCGAGAATCTTGTCGAGTCGACCCTGTTCGGGCACGAGAAGGGCGCCTTCACCGGTGCCACCGAAAAGCGCATCGGCAAGTTCGTCGAAGCCGACGGCGGCACGCTGTTCCTCGACGAGGTCGGCGAGCTTCCCCCCGACGTGCAGGTCAAGCTCCTACGCGCCCTGCAGGAAAACGAAGTCGATCCGGTCGGCTCCCGCAAGCCGGTGAAGACCGATTTCCGGCTCATTTCGGCGACCAATCGCTCGATGATCGACCTGGTGCGCCAGGGCCGCTTCCGCGAGGATCTGTATTACCGGCTGAATGTCTTCCCGGTGATCGTGCCCCCGCTCCGGGAGCGCTCCGAGGATGTCCCCCTGCTGGTCAAGCATTTCCTGACCCGGTTCGGTGCCGAGGAAGGCAAGCGGGTGGATAGCATCACCCCCGAAGCCCTCACGCTTCTGATGCGCCATCGCTGGCCAGGCAATGTCCGCCAGTTGGAAAATACGGTGTTCCGCGCTGTGGTGCTCGCCGACGGAAACGTGCTCGACGTCGACCATTTCCCGCAGATCGCCGCGCAAATCGACGACTTCGAGAACGTCGAACCGACGCTGCCGACGGTGGAGCTCACCGCACTGCCCGACAGGCCGGAGCGCCGTGATCCGAACCGGCCGCCACAGCGTCATGAGCCGATGCCGCCATCAGCGATTGGATTCCCCGCCCGGCCCGACCCATCCCGCGGCGTCGTGCCGATCCTGTCGGAGGACGGAGATGTGCGCCCGCTGGAGGAAATCGAAGCCGACCTGATCCGCTTCGCCGTCGAGCATTATCGCGGTCGCATGAGCGAGGTTGCACGCCGGCTTGGCATCGGCCGGTCGACGCTTTACCGCCGCCTCAAGGAGTTGGAGCTCGACGCAGCCGAGTAGCCCGCGCGGCAATAATGGAAGTAGTGGCGATTCCAAGCGAATACGGTTAGATTCGGCGGATGAAAACACGGCTCCCCTTGCGCACGTTCCGCGCCCGTCCGCTGGCAATTGGCCTCCTGCTCACCTCCGTCTGGGTGTTGCCCGGCGCCGCGCAAGACAGCGCGCCGATGGCGGAAACGCCCCAAAGCCAGGCGCCTCGAAATCAGTTAGCGCCCGGCGACATCGCCGAAACGGGTAACCCAACGTCACCTGAGTCATCGACTGCGGCCCCGGCCGAGGCGCCTGCCGAAGCTATGGCCGAAAGCGCCGCATCGCCGGTATCGGATCCGGCAGCCGCGCCCGTCGACACCACCGATACCGCCGCCGCCCAGCCCGAGCCTGCCCCATCGGAAGCATCCGATCCGGCTACGGGCGAGATAGCCGCGGAAGATCCCGCGGAACCCGCTCCCACGACGGAGGCGGTTGCCGAGACGGCCGGCGACAGCGAGCCCGAGACGCCCGTGTCTGAAAAGCCGAAGCCAGAGACAACAACATCTGGGACACCGGTGTCTGAGCCGCCCGCGCCGGAAACCGCGACGGCGGAGCCCGCCGTCCCGGACGCGGGCATTACTGAAACGGCTGCCCCGACCACAGACGCCCCGGATACGGCGACAGCCGACAAGGAACCCGAAATCACAGCGGAACCCGCGGTCGCGGAGGAACCCGCAACCGCTGAAGAACCTTCGGTTGCCGAGACCATCCCCGCCGGTCCGGATTCCGCCGCGATCGCGGCAGCGATCGAAACCACCCTCGACGCCCCCGGCATGATCGGCGCGGCTGATCGCAAGGCGGTTACCACCTTCTATGCCGAACGCGAGTTCGCCCCGCTGTGGATCGACGGCGGCAAGCTGGACGGCGCGGCCCGGGCGGTCATTCATCGCCTCCAGCGCGCCGACGCTTATGGCCTCGACCCCGCGCGTTACGACCTGCCTCCACTCGATGTCGGGCTTGATGGCGCGGCGGATGCCGGCGATCTTGCCGCGGCCGACCTGCGACTGACGGTCGCAGCCCTGACGTTTGCCGGCGACGCCCAGGCCGGCACCTTCGATCCCTCGACGCTCGGCGACCTGATGACCGTCAACCCGGCTCGCCCGGCGACCAAGACCGTTCTCGATGGCTTGGCCGCGACAGACGACAAGGTCGCCTATCTGGAGGGTTTCAACCCGCCGCACCCCCAGTTCGCGGCGCTCAAGAAGCTGCTCGCGGAGTTGCGTGACCGCACTGTGGAAGACGCTCCGCCGGAAATCCCGGAAGGCCCGACGCTGAAGCCGGGTATGAGCGACGATCGCGTGCCCGTTCTTCGCCTCCGCCTTGGCGTGGCCGAACCCACCGACGTAGGCCCGCTGTTCTATGACGAAGCGACCGTCGAAGCGGTCAAGACGTTCCAGGACTACGCAGGCCTCGACATCGACGGGGTGATCGGACCGCAGACCCGCTCGGCACTGAACGGGGGCACGCAGGTCGCCGTCGCCGACGTGCTCGTCAATATGGAGCGCTGGCGCTGGGTGCCGCGCAAGATGGGCAGCCACCACGTCTGGGTGAACATTCCCGAATACCAACTCCGGGTCGTGACCGACGGCACGCCCAGGTTCGAAACGCGTGTGATTGTAGGCACTTCCAAGAACCAGACACCGATATTCAGTGACGAGATAGAATACGTCGACGTCAATCCCTACTGGAACGTGCCGCGCTCCATCGCCGTCAATGAGATGATGCCGCAGATCCGTCGGGACCCGGACTTCTTCGCCCGGCGCGGCCTTGAAGTGATCTACACCGGCGGCGGCGGCGACATGGTCATCGATCCCCGGACGGTAGACTGGAACCTGTGGAACCCGGAGAACATGCCGTTCCGGTTCCGCCAGCCGCCCGGCGGCGAAAACGCGCTTGGCCGCGTCAAGTTCATGTTCCCCAACAAGCACGCCGTCTACCTGCACGACACGCCGACGCGTAATCTATTCAGCCGCTCGGTTCGCTCGTTCAGCCACGGTTGCGTGCGGGTCGACAAGCCCGTCGAGTTCGCCGACGCGCTGCTGTCTCGCGAAGAGCAGATCAACGGTCAGCGCATCAAGCATCTCATCAGTGGCGGCGAGAACGGCTCGCTTCCCGTCAAGCGCCATATTCCGGTCCATCTCACCTACTTCACCGTCTGGGTCGACGAGGCCGG
>CAJQNW010000027.1 GCA_905479765.1 uncultured Tepidamorphus sp.
TACCTTGCTGCTGGTCGGCATAGGCCCCGGAGGCCGCCAGGACGAGTGTGGCGAAGACAAGCCGTCGAATCATGGTCATTCTTCCCTTTATTGATCCGCGCCTCTGAATTTGACGCGCGGATCGATCCATAAACGCGCATGTCGACCGTAATGCGTCTGAATAGCGCGGGAAACGGCCTTGTAACGCAAAATGCCGCTGTCGCCGACATGGGCTGGCGGAAGCGGTACTTCTGCGGAATTCAGCGTACGCCGCGCCGGTTGACCGGACCGCCGAGATTGACCGCCGAGCGCGGTGCCACGTAGCGCGGCGCGACATAGCGCGGGGCCACAACGCGGGGCGCCACGACGACCGGAGCGGGATTGACGACGACGCGCGGAGCTGCGCGGACGACGCAGCCGGCCGGATAGCCGGCAGACGTGCAGTAGACTACGGCGGCGTCGGCTGCGGCCGGAGCAAGACCGAGGAAGGCGGCGGGCAGAAGCCCGAGAAGTGCATTGCGAATTGACATGTGAAAGATCCTTCTGGGGGAGTGGGAAGCTGCCGGACCTCCTGGCCCGGCCGCGCGAAACATTTTTGTTGTTGTGCTGTAAAAAACGGTGGGTGCCGCTAGTCGTTTGAACTCCGGGCGAACATCTCGTCTTCGACGTAAATGGCCCCAAGCGCCGGGCCGCCGGTGCGCCGTTCACACAGGAAGCGCGGGCGGCGATCGGCGAAGAACCGGTTGGCGCGGCGCGCCGTCGGCGACTTGATAGTGAGCCCGCCGAGCCGCCTGCGGGGCTCGCGGATTTCACCATCGGAATTCCGGATAAGCAGAGGCCGCGCCAGCGTCCGTGACCATGCCTGCCAGTCGGCGATCACGTCGTCTGTGTCGTCGGCCTCGAAAAGCGGTACGTCGAGATCGCCGTTGGGATGGTGCAGTGTAAGCGCGACACTCGGACCATGCACGGTATCCGTGGCGGTGAGCAGCACGCCGGAATAGGCGGCAAGCGGAACCGTGACGTAAAGCGGTACGCCGGCGTTCGTTTCGCGCCGGATCATGACGCTGTCATGGCCGATAATGGCCACCTGTAGCGCGGTGCCGGCTTGAGCCGCCCCTCGATAGGTGACCCGGGCCGGCAATTCGAAGGGATCGAGCCGCGCACGACGATTCTCGTCCCCGTGCACCTCAGCGGTGCTCGCGGTCTGACGCCTCATCAAAAGTCTCCCTGCCGGGCCCTTTGTTTGGTGCCCGTGTCGATGGGGAGTGTCTCAGTGAAAGCTTGGAATCGGCTTAAAAGGATGGGTTAAAAGCGAGTGACCGGGATGCGCCAGATTGAGTTCTAAATGGAACCTGTTCTTGAACCTTTCGGGCAGGAACACTACACAACAGTTGAGTTTACCGGGCTCTGCCGCCTGTAGTCGGCCGCTTTCGCTTAGCGCATCCGCCCGAAATTCCGATTGGACCCCACTTCGTGTCAGACGTTGACCGCAAAGACCGCGACATGATCGATGCTGTCGGCCGTGAGGCCGGGGCGCTGGCGCTCGACTACTTCAAGGGCGATCCGCGGCGCTGGAACAAGCACGACCAGTCCGTCGTCACAGAGGCCGATATCGCCGTCGACGAATTCCTTTTCGAACGGCTGACCGCCTACCGGCCGGACTACGGCTGGCTGTCGGAGGAGCGTGAGGACGATGGCTCGCGCCACCAGACGAAGCGCGTCTTCGTCGTCGACCCCATCGACGGCACCCGCGCCTTCGTCGAGCGCGGCGACGAATGGGTGATTTCGATCGGCATCGTCGAAAACGGCGCATCCGTCGCAGGCGTGCTCTACAATCCGGTGCGCGACGAGCTGTGGTCGGCCTTTTCTGGCGGTGGCGCCTTCTACAATGGCGAGCGCCTCCGCGTTTCCGACGCCACGGAACTCCAATCGGCGACTGTCTCGGCGTCCAGGAAGGCAATGGCGCGGGCGGGACTTGCGGAAACAGAGTTTCCGACCGATCACCGCTTTCTGAGATCGCTCGCCCATCGGCTCGCCCGCGTCGCCAAGGGCGACGTCGATGCTGCCCTGGCGACGCCAGGAAGTGCCGACTGGGACCTTGCCGCCGCGCTTCTGATCGTGCAGGAAGCCGGCGGACAGGTATCCGATTTCGAAGGCGGTCCGATTCGCCTCAACGGGGCCACGGCCCGGCACCCCGCCTTTATCGCGGCCGGACCGGGGCTGCACGGCGTTATTTTGAAGCTGATCGGGCAACAGAGAACGAAAATCGAAGCCGAAGCGCAGGAGTGAGCCCCATGGCCGAAAGCGAATCCGCAAAGCAGCTTCTCCACCTCGTCTTTGGCGGCGAGCTGCAGGACGTCGAGAAACTGGTGTTCGAAGACCTTGAAAAGCTGGATGTCGTCGGTATCTACCCGAACTATGCCACTGCCTACGATGCGTGGAAAAATGCCGCCCAGCGCACTGTCGACAACGCGCAAGTACGCTATTTTATTGTGCATATGCACCGGCTGCTCGATCCTGAGGCAACCGGCGAGGCGCATTAAAACGGCGCATACGCCGGATTTTCGCCAATTGGACCGGAAAAGATGTCTGCATGTCGCCGGCCATGACAGGTGACGGCAGGCCGTAGACGGGATAGAACGCACGCGGATCATCCCGCGCTCGAGGAAAGACCGCGTGGTTTCGAACGTATTCACCGATAGCAGTTCCGTCGATCGGATCGACGACAGCCTTCACGCGACGAATCTGTCGACGTGGCAGGTGGTCAATCGGCTGCTGCACGATCATCTGCTGCCGCGCAAGAAGCTGCTGGCCGGCTGCTTCGCCGCGATGCTGTTTTCGGCGCTGACCACCGGTTCGCTGCCGTTTCTCATGCAGCAGGCCGCCGACGAGGTGTTTCTCGGCAAGAACGAAAAGATGCTCTACATCTTGCCGGTCCTCGTGATCATCATGGTCGGCATCAAGGCGACGGCTGAGTATTTTTCCACTGTCGGCCAGGCCTATGTCGGCAACTCCATCGTCGCCGACCTGCGCGTCGAGATGTTCGAACGCCTGACCCAGGCCGATCTTGGCTGGCTGCAGCGCACCCACTCCGGCCGCTTCGTCTCGAGCTTCATGAATGACGTGCTGGCGATCCGCGAGGCCGCCAGCCTGACCATCGTGGCGCTCGGCCAGAATATCCTGAAGGTCATCCTGCTTACCGGATCGATGGTCTACATGGACTGGCGCCTGTCGATCTTCGCGGTAATCGCCATTCCCTTCGCGCTCAGGATACTCGGCCGCCAGCGCCGCCGCATCCACCGCTCGGCAACCAAGACGTTCCAGGAAACCGGCGATCTCGGCATCCTCGTCTCCCAGACCCTGACCGGCATCCGCGTGGTCAAGGCCTACGATCGCGAGAAGCAGGAGACGGAACGGGCCAAGCGCATCATCGACCGCACGCTTGAATTCATCATGCGCTCGGTGCGCACCAAGGCCTCGTCAGGACCGGTGGTGGAGGCGCTGACAGGAATCGGCTTCGCACTCGCCATTTTCTACGGCGGCTATCAGGGCATCAACGGCACGCTGACGGCCGGCCAGTTCATGGGCTTCGTCACCGCCGCCATGCTGATGTACCAGCCGATGAAAACGGTCGCCTCGCTGCAGACCATGCTGCAGGAAGGCGTCGTCGCGGCGAACCGCGTATTCGGCATCATCGATCTGGACTCGAAGGTTTCCGAGAAATCCGGCGCATTGCCGCTGAAGGTATCGGCCGGCGAGATCGAGTTCGAGGACGTTTCGTTCTTCTACCGCGATGGCGAACCGGTGCTGCGCGACTTCTCGATGACCGTCCCGGCCGGCAAGCGAATCGCTCTGGTTGGACCGAGCGGCGCGGGCAAGAGCACCGTCCTTAACCTGCTGCTGCGCTTCTACGACCCGCAATCCGGTGCCGTGAAGATAGACGGCCAGACAATAACCGACTGCACCGTTTCCAGCGTGCGGCTGGCCAGCGCCCTGGTTACCCAGGACCCTGTGCTGTTCGACGACACGATCCGCGCCAACATCATGTACGGATCGGAGGGCGCCAGCGAGGAACAGGTGATGGCAGCCGCCAAGGCCGCCGTAGCACACGATTTCATCATGGCCTTTCCTAAGGGCTACGACACGCCGGTCGGCGAGGCCGGCGGCATGTTGTCGGGCGGCCAGCGCCAGCGCATCGCCTTTGCCCGCGCCATGCTGCGCGACGCACCGATCCTGCTGCTAGACGAGCCGACCTCTTCGCTCGACACCGAGGCCGAGGCGCAGATTCAGGAAGCTCTCGACGTGCTGCTCAAGGGGCGCACCGTCGTTATGATCGCGCACCGGCTGTCGACGGTGAAGAAGGCCGATGTCATCCACGTGATGGAGGCCGGCCAGGTCGTCGAGAGCGGCACGCATGACGAGCTGGTTTCCCACGACGGCGTCTACGCAAGGTTGCACCGCACTCAGTTTGGCGCTGCCGAGACTGCCGCAGGTGTTCCAGCGCCCAACGAGCCAGGCAAGCCCAGTAAGCCGCGCAAGCGTGCCCCGGCCCCGGCGAACAACGCTTGAGTCGATGCTAAAGCGTTTGTTCTCTGCCCGTTGGGTGCAGGTCTTGCTGGGGGCGTTGATAGCCGCCTACCTGAGGCTCGTCTACGCGACCAGCCGCGTCACCATCGAACCGCCGGATATCTACGATCGGATCGATCGCAACCTACCGCTGATCCTGACTTTCTGGCACGGCCAGCACTTCCTCATGCCGTTCGTCAAGAAGCCCTATCACAGGGCAGCCGTGTTGATTTCCCGGCATCGCGACGGCGAGATCAACGCACAAGCCGCCCACCGGCTTGGTATCGAGACGATCCGCGGCTCGGGCGACACCAAGGGCAAGTTCCATGTAAAGGGTGGCTCGGTGGCATTCCGGCAGATGCTGGCGACACTCGACGACGGCGTAAACGTTGCGTTGACCGCAGACGTGCCGAAGATTTCGCGGCGCGCGGGCTTGGGCATCGTCAAGCTCGCCATGCAGTCCGGCCGGCCGATCAGGCCTCTCGCTTTGGCCACGAGTCGGCGTAAGGTGGCCAAAAGCTGGGACAAGGCGGCCTTGAATCTGCCGTTCAGCCATCTGTCGGCGGTCGTGGGCGACGAGATCACAGTCCCCCCAGACGCCGATCGGGCTTTGCAGGAGACGATAAGGCTGCAGGTTGAGGATGCGATCAACGCCGTCACACGCAGGGCCTACGAGATCGTCGACGGACCCGCCGATGGCTGAGGCGGCGCGCTCGCGCTTGCTCCGCGTCTACCGGTTTGCAACCTCGATGGCACATCCCCTGGCCCGGCCCCTCCTGGCCTGGCGCACCCGGCACGGCAAGGAAGACCCGGCACATCGCCAGGAGCGCTACGGCGAAGCGAGCAGACCGCGTCCCGATGGGCCCCTGGTCTGGGTGCATGCGGCAAGCGTAGGCGAGACGATGTCCGTGCTGCCGATGATCGAGCGCATCCTGAGCAACGGTAAGGTTTCGGTGCTGATGACGACCGGCACCATGACGTCGACCAAAATCGCCAAGGCGCGGCTCAGCGCGGCCCGTTTCGGTGGCCGGGCGACCCACCAGTATATTCCCCTGGATGGCCCGCGTTTCGTGCGGCGTTTCCTCGATCACTGGAAGCCGGGCTTGGCGATCTTCGCTGAATCCGAGCTGTGGCCGAACCTGATCATCGAGACAGCACGCTCCGGCGCCCGGCTGTCACTGGTCAACGCGCGCATGTCCGACCGATCCTTCCGGCGCTGGCAGAAAGGCTCTTCGATGATCGGGGCGCTGCTGTCGCATTTCGACCTGTGTCTGGCTCAGTCCGAGGGCGACGCCGAGCGGCTTCGCGCACTCGGGGCCGGGGCGGTGATCTGTTCCGGCAACCTGAAATACGATGTGCCCGCGCCGGCAGCCGACGACGCCGAGCTGAGCCGGTTCACCGGGGCGCTGGGCGGGCGGCCGCGCTGGACCGCGGCGAGCCTGCATCCAGGCGAAGACGAGCCGATCCTCGACGCCCATCAGGCGATTGCTGCCCGGTATTCGGGGCTCCTGACGGTTTTCGCGCCGCGTCATCCAGCGCGCGCGGCGGAAATCGTCGCCGCCATCGAGGCCCGTGGCTTGACGGTCGCGATGCGCTCGCGCGGCGAGATACCGGGGGTGGACACGGACATCTATCTTTTCGACACGATAGGAGAGATGGGGCTTGCCTACCGTTTGGCGCCGATCGTTTTCGTCGGCGGTTCGCTCGCCGCCATTGGCGGTCACAATCCCATCGAAGCAGCCAAATTGGCCTCGGCGATCCTTCACGGGCCGCATATTTCGAATTCCACCGAGATATACGCGGCTTTGCATCGGGCGGGCGGCGCCGTGGAAGTGGCCGACGCGGAGGAATTAGCCGCGCGTGTCTGTCAGTTTCTTTCCGCGCCAGATGACGTCGGTCGCCATGCCGCTGCGGCGAATTCGGCGGTGACCGATTTCTCCGGCGCCCTTGATCGCTCGATGGACGCGCTCGATCCTCTCCTGGCGGCCGTCGCCGGAGGACGCTGAGAATGCGTGCGCCAGGCTTCTGGCGAGGTCCGCGGCCGGGCTGGCAGGCCATGTGCCTGTGGCCGATTTCGCTTCTGTACGCAGCGGTAGCGCTCGCCCGGTTCCGCCGTGCGCCCATGGTCCGTGCCGGCGCGCCGGTGATCTGTGTCGGCAATCCGACGGTAGGCGGCTCAGGCAAGACGCCGACGGCGATCCTGATTGCGCGGCTGCTTGAAGCGCTCGGCCGCAGGCCGGTGTTCCTCAGCCGCGGCTACGGCGCAAAGGTGTCTGGGCCGGTGACCGTCGACCCAAAGGTCCACACCGCCGCCGATGTCGGCGATGAGCCGCTGCTGCTCGCCCGCACCGCGCCGACGGTGGTTTCGCCCGACCGCGCGCTTGGCGCGGAGATGGCGGAGGGCCTGGGCGACATCATCGTCATGGACGACGGTTTTCAGAACCCGGCCCTGCACAAGGATCTCTCGCTCCTGGTGATCGACGCCGCCTACGGCGTCGGCGACGGTTACTGTTTGCCCGCCGGGCCGCTGCGCCTGCCGCTTGGCCCGCAACTCGCCCGGGCCGGCGCGGTGGTGATGGTCGGCGAAGGCGAGGCCGGGGAGGCGGTTGCGAAACAGGCCGGGGCGCGTGGCGTACCGGTGCTGCGCGGCCGGCTGGTGGCGGATCCTGCGATGACGACGGCGCTGTCCGGGCGTCCGGCGATCGCCTTTGCTGGTATCGGCCGTCCGGACAAGTTCTTCGAGACGCTCGGCGATATCGGTGTGCAAGTCGTCGAGACTCGCGCATTCGCCGATCACCATCGCTATTCGGACGCCGATGCGCGCGGGCTGATGGCGCTTCAGAAACGCAGCGGCGCGATCCCCGTGACGACGGAAAAGGATCTCGTGCGGATCGGGACGCCCAGTGGCGGCGCGCTGAAGACGCTGGCCGAGGCGATGGTCGGCCTGCCGGTCACGCTGGCGTTCGACGAACCGAGTGCGCAGGCGCTTCAGGCTCTGCTCGAGGATACCTTGGACGGGACGTGAAGATCCTGGTCGCGCCCAGCCAGTCGCTTGGTGTCAGTCGCGCGGCGCGCGCAGTTTCTCCGCGTAGACCTGCATGGCCACTTCGTGGTCCGCATAGGCTTCCTGCCGCTCGACGCTCCAATAGCGAAGCTCGGTCAGCGGAATCTGTTTTCCGGTCACCGCGCACAGCACGAAGCCGCCGGCTTTCAGAACCCGGAAGTCGCCGTCGAGATACTGGATGACCGCTTCGTCTTGCGCGGCCGGTCGTTCGTAGCGGTTCATGGTGTCCCCGTCAGGACCTGATTTCGCTCGGAAAGCAAGCTCGGCTTCTAGATAACCCGTGCTCTCCGTAATTTCCAGAT
This sequence comes from uncultured Tepidamorphus sp., assembly GCA_905479765.1. GTDB lineage: Bacteria > Pseudomonadota > Alphaproteobacteria > Rhizobiales > Tepidamorphaceae > Microbaculum. The sequence continues at coordinate 7,912 of CAJQNW010000027.1, forward strand.
CGGTAGCGCAAGATCAAATGCCTGTCAGGCTTTTGCCAGTGGAGAATGGCGACAATGCGATGCGCCAGATGGGCACGGGCGGATCGCCCGGTGGACGGCGATGCAAGTGGGTGACGAGCCGGTAGCCGACGATCGCGGCGGCAGCACCGAAAAGGATTGAGCCGGCTGCCTGGCCCCACAAGACGCCGGGAACGCCGAGCCACATTGAACCGAACCAGACGAAGGGAAATGTCCCGAGCGTCGCCCGGCCCCAGTTGAACAGGGTTGAAATGAACGGATAACCGAGCGTGTTGAAGGCGGCATTGGAGACAAACAGCGTTCCAACGAACACGAAGCTGCCGGCGATGACCGAGCAGAATAGCCGCACCAGTTCAGCCCCTTCGCCGGTTGCCGAGAACGCATCGACCAGCATGTCGCGGGTGAAGAACAGGATCGTCCAGACGATGCCGACATAGACGAGGACATAGATCAGCCCGTCGATATAGGCGCGCCGGACCCGGTCGAGATGCCCGGCGCCATAGTTCTGGCCGATGATTGGACCGATTGCGCCCGACAGCGCGAAGATGCCGCCGAAGGCCACTGGCAGGATACGCCCGACGATGGCCCAGCCGGCGACCGCCGAGACGCCGTAGGCAGAGACCGCCCAAGTCATGTAGGCGTTGCCGACAGGTGTCGCGACGTTTGTCAGCATGGCCGGTGCGGCGATCGCTGAAATTGGACCGAAATCGGTAGCGAAGTCCTTCAGGCTCGGCGGCTTCAGCAGGTCGTGGACCCGTATGAGCCCGTTCAATCCGACGACCACGAAGGATACGCGCGCAAGCACCGAAGCGATTGCCGCTCCGTCGACGCCAAGTCCGAACGCGAAAATGAAAACCGGATCGAGCGCCGCGTTGACGATCGCGCCCGACAAGGTCACGTACATCGCCCGGCGCGGGTCACCGCGTGCCCGCAGGATCCCGCCAGCGCACATGCCGATGCCCATCAGCGGCGTTGCCGGCAGGACGATCCAGAGATAGCCCGTCGCCAGTTCATGCGCCCGCCCCGTAGCACCGAGCAGCGTCAGGAATTGCTCGACATAGATCAGCATCACCGTTGCCAGGATGCCGGCAACGACGGCCGCGTAGACGAGGCTCGATGTCGCCAGCCGCCGGGCGTGTCCGGTGTCACCGGAACCGATCGCCCGCGAGACCAGTGCAGAGCCGGCGATCGTCACGCCTACCGAGATGGAGATCGTGAAGAACAGCAGCGTGCCAGCATAGCCGATCGCCGCGGCAACGGCGACTTCGCCGAGCAGAGAGAGGAAATAGAGGTCGGCGAGATCCACCAGGAACACCGCCATCAGGCCGAACGAAGCGGTCAGCGTCATCACCACCACGTGGCGCATGGTGCCGCCATTGATGAAGTGCTTTGGAATGGAAGCCGGGCGAGCCGGTATCTCGCCGTCCGGCCGGGAGTCGGAAGCGGCCCCGGAACCTCCGTCCGGGCTCCACGGCTCGCTCATGGCAGGTTTCCTCTCCCGGACACAGCTGGTCAGGATGCTGTTTTGCCGTTGATATATACGCAGCCGGCCCGAAGCGCGACCATTCCGGCCATTGCGATCACGCCGGATCTACCAGGCTTTAATAACGTCGGCGCGAGCCGATCCGAAGGGGCAACCGACGGGTCGAGCGGCCGGGCGGGCCCGGCTTGCGGCCTTACGGCAACGCTGCGTAGCCCTCGGTGAAGCCGGCGAGCGACATCGGGATGCCGATGCCTTCCTCCGGGGTCTGGAAGATGATGAAGGTGGCCAGGCCGCCGCTCTCCAGCTTTTTCACCAGTTCCGCGTCGATGATGACCTCTGCCACGCAGCCGTTCGGCAGGCAGCGGATGAACTGGGCGCGGCCGACGTCATCGTCGTCGATCTTCAGGCCGAGGCCGGTCGGCAAAAGTACGCCAAGCGGCGCCAGCACGCGCAGGATCTGATCCTTGCCGTCGGCTGTCTTCAGGACGATCACCGTCAATCCGACATTCTGCCGGTCTTCGGCGGTGACGCTCTGGATAAGCGCGCATTGCTCCGCTTGCGCGCCGGGCGGCGTGTCGCAGCGAATCTGCCAGTCACCATGCGTGGCACGCACCGCGCCCTGCGCATTCGCTGTCGAGGCGCCGGCGACAAACAGGCCACCAAATGCCATGAGACTAGCCATCATAGCTGTCATGGTCATGCGCAGGCGCGGCTTCGGCGCGGCAATACGGCTCCGCGGCTGTCCGGCCCGTCTGCCATGCCGCCCGGTGGTCCGCAGTTCGAACCGATTCGCCATTTCGTTTCGCCTTTTCATGATTGCGGTTGCGCATCCCGGCAAACCGTTCGAGCGGTGCTACCAGACCCCTTCGTACTGTCAAGAGTCACCGCGCCGTACCGATTCACTGCACCAGGGCGTGGCTCTGCGGCCAAACGCCGCCTTTGAAACGTTCTAGTTGAGAGATATTACCTGTATTCCCTAGGGGCACCTGCGATCTGCCGTTGCGACGCGTGGCTGGATGCGGAAAATTGTCGCGCCATTATTGGACGAAGGTCATTGCCGAGAGCGGCGAAAGTGTGATTTTAAGGCAGGCCCATATTTGCCGGCGTGTCTTATTCGCTGGCAGGCGCGGGGACTGAATAAGGCGCCTGGGGACAGGGCAAGAGGTAAGGGAGCACGCTCGATATGGCTTCGAGATCGCGAATCGCGGCAGCCCTCGCGGCGGCGGCGGTATTGTTTATTGGGGCGATGCCCGCGCTGGCCCAGCAGCCAAAGGAATGGCAGCTGGGTTTTCAGGATGCCGGCACGCCGGTGATGGAATCGATAACCGGATTCCACAATTTCCTGTTGGTCATCATTACGCTGGTTACACTGTTCGTGCTGGCGCTTCTGGTGATCGTGATGGTCCGCTTCAATTCGAAGGCGCGCAGCGAACCCACGAAGACCTCCCACAACACCCTCCTCGAAGTCGCCTGGACGGTCATTCCGGTCATTATTCTCGTCGTGATCGCGATTCCCTCGTTCCGGCTTCTGTACTTCGAGCTCGAGGTGCCCGAGCCGGACGTGACCATCAAGGCGACCGGGTATCAGTGGTATTGGGGCTACGAGTACCCCGACCACGGCGACCTCAGCTTCGACGCTCTCATGCTGACCGATGAAGAACTCCAGCCCGGCCAGCCGCGCCTTCTGGCGACCGACAATAACGTGATCGTGCCGGTCGACAAGATCGTCAAGGTGCTGGTTACGGCGGACCCTCTCGGTGTTATCCATTCCTGGACGATCCCCGCTTTCGGCTCGAAGGTCGACGCCGTGCCCGGCCGCATGAACGAGACCTGGTTCAAGGCGACCAAGACCGGCATCTACTACGGTCAGTGCTCCGAGCTGTGCGGCAAGGATCACGCCTTCATGCCTATTTCGGTCAAGGTCGTGACCCAGGAGGAATACGACGCCTGGATCGCCGAGCAGACGGCTGAACTGATGCCGCGCGAGGAGACCACCCGGATCGCGCAGGTCTCGGAATCGGCCGCCACGAAAGTGGCTCAGGGCGAGTGAACCGGTCCCGGCGCGGCGGAATACGATAAAGAGGACGACGGCAAATGGCATACGCAGCGGCTCACGAAGGCGACGACCACCATCCCACCGGCTGGCGGCGCTGGCTTCTTTCGACCAACCACAAGGACATCGGGACGCTCTACCTGATCCTTGCCATGACCGGCGGCCTCATCGGCGGGTTTCTGTCGGTGATGATGCGCGCGGAGCTGATGGAACCGGGGATGCAGATCTTCGGATCCGGCCAGCTTTTCAACGTCTTCGTCACGGGCCATGGCCTGATCATGGTGTTCTTCATGGTCATGCCGGCCTTGATGGGCGGCTTCGGCAACTGGTTCATACCGCTGATGATCGGCGCGCCAGACATGGCGTTCCCGCGCATGAACAACATTTCGTTCTGGCTGCTGGCCGCCGCGTTCGCCCTTCTGGTCATGTCGCTGTTCGTTCCAGGCACGGATGCAGGCAATGGCGTCGGCGCCGGCTGGACCGTCTACGCGCCGCTGTCGACGACCGGGCATACAGGACCGGCCATGGACCTTGCGATCTTCTCGCTGCATCTGGCCGGTGCGTCCTCGATCCTCGGCGCGATCAACTTCATCACCACGATCTTCAACATGCGCGCTCCGGGCATGACGCTGCACAAGATGCCGCTGTTCGTCTGGTCGTGCCTGGTGACGGCGTTCCTGCTGCTGCTGGCCCTGCCAGTGCTGGCCGGCGCCATCACGATGCTGCTGACCGATCGCAACTTCGGCACGACGTTCTTCTCGCCGGAAGGCGGCGGTGACCCGATCCTCTACCAGCACCTATTCTGGTTCTTCGGCCACCCGGAAGTCTACATCATCATTCTTCCCGCCTTCGGCGTGGTGAGCCAGATCGTAGCGACCTTCTCGCGCAAGCCCGTTTTCGGTTATCTCGGCATGGCCTACGCAATGGTCGCGATTGGCGGCATCGGCTTCGTCGTTTGGGCGCACCACATGTACACGGTTGGCATGGACGTCGACACGCAGGCCTACTTCGTTGCCGCGACGATGATTATCGCGGTGCCGACGGGTGTGAAGATCTTCTCGTGGATCGCCACCATGTGGGGCGGCTCCATCGAATTCCGCACCCCGATGCTCTGGGCGATCGGCTTCATCTTCCTGTTCACGCTGGGCGGCGTCACCGGCGTCGTGCTGTCGAATGCGGGCGTTGACCGCTCGCTGCACGATACCTACTACGTGGTCGCGCACTTCCATTACGTGATGTCGCTGGGCGCGTTGTTCGGCATCTTCGCCGCCTGGTACTACTGGTTCCCGAAGATGAGCGGCTATCTCTATTCGGAGTTCGTAGGCAAGCTGCACTTCTGGGTCTCGTTCATCGGCGTGAACCTGCTGTTCTTCCCGCAGCATTTCCTTGGCCTGGCCGGCATGCCGCGCCGTTACGTCGATTACCCCGACGCGTTTGCCGGATGGAACTACGTCTCCTCGATCGGCTCCTACATCTCCGCCTTCGCCGTGTTCATCTTCCTGTTCGGCGTGATCCAGGCGTTCGTGATGAAGCGCAAGGCTGCCGACAATCCGTGGGGCGCAGGTGCAACGACGCTGGAGTGGACCCTGTCCTCGCCGCCGCCGTTCCATCAGTTCAATACCCTGCCCAGGATCAACTGATCGCAGGGAACAGGAATCGGTCCGGTGGTGTCGTGACGATGCCGCCGGATCGCCTTCAAGTCGCAGCAGTAAAGTACAGATAGGCAACGGCATCGCATGAGCGAAGCGGGCATAGAAATGAATACGACGGTCGATACGACGCTTGCCGGGCGCGGCGGTGTTGGCGACTTCGTGGCACTTTTGAAGCCGCGCGTGATGTCGCTTGTCGTTTTCACCGCCGTCGTGGCGCTGGCGGCTGCGCCCGTCACGCCGCACCCGATCATCGCAATCACCGCGATCCTGTGCATCGCTATCGGCGCGGGTGCCGCCGGCGCACTGAACATGTGGTACGATTCCGATATCGACCAGATCATGACGCGTACGCGGGAACGCCCGATCCCCGCCGGCATGGTCGGGCGCGACGAAGCGCTCGCCTTCGGGATGATCCTGTCGGCATTCTCGGTGGTCGTGCTGGGGCTGGCCACCAATTGGCTGGCCGCCGGCCTGCTCGGATTCACGATCTTCTTCTATGCCGTTATCTATACAATGTGGCTGAAGCGGTCGACGCCGCAGAACATCGTCATCGGCGGCGCGGCCGGCGCGTTTCCCCCGATCGTGGCCTGGGCCGCGGCAACCGGGACGGTGACTCTGGAGCCGGTCGTCCTGTTCCTGATCATCTTCTTCTGGACGCCTCCGCACTTCTGGGCGCTGGCGCTGGTGCGATCCGGCGACTATGCGCGCGCCGGCGTGCCGATGCTACCCGTTGTAGCCGGTGTCGACGAGACCCGCCGCCAGATCTTCTTGTATTCGCTTATCCTCGTGCCGCTCGGCATTGCACCTGCCGTGCTCGGGTTCGCCGGCTGGCTCTATCTCACTGTTTCGGTGGTACTCGGCGCTGTGTTCCTGGGGCTTGCCTGGCGTCTCTATACGGGCAAGGGCGATGCGATCGGTCCGGTGGCGCGCCGCCTGTTCGCATTCTCGATCCTCTATCTCTTCGCCGTCTATGCGGCACTTTTCATCGAGCAGATCGTCGGCCTCCCGCCGATAAAGTTCGCTTTCCTTTCTCTTCCGGGGATTACCGCGTGATCCATGGAAGAAGAAGGCATCGTCCTGACGGAAGAACAGAAACGGCGCCGGCGCATGCGCTCGATCGCGATCGGCATCGCGCTGGGCGCGCTGGTGGTCCTGTTCTATCTCATCACCATCGCCAGGCTCGGTCCCGGCGTGTCCGACCGGCCTTTGTGAAAGCGGGCGCATGAGCACCGGCAACAACCAGCAGTCTCCCGACAAGACGCCGGCCGCGAAGCGGACTGACCGTCAGGCCGTGACGGCCATATCGCTTGGCGTCCTTGTCGCCTGCATGGTCGGCTTGTCGTTTGCAGCCGTGCCGCTCTACGACCTGTTCTGCCGCGTAACCGGCTATGCCGGCACGACGCAGCGTGCCGACCAGGGGTCGGACAGGGTGCTCGACCAGACCATCACGGTGCGCTTCGATTCGACCGTCGCAGGCGATCTGCCGTGGAAGGTGAAGCCGCAGCAGACGACGCTGACGCTGAAGATCGGCGAGACCGGGCAGATGATCTATGTCGCCCACAATCTCAGCCAGGAAGCGACTGTCGGAACGTCTTCGTTCAATGTGTCGCCGCAGTCGGCAGGCGCCTATTTCAACAAGATCGAGTGCTTCTGCTTCACCCAGCAGCCGATCGGCTCGGACGCGACCGCCGATCTTCCGGTGGTCTTTTTC
>CAJQNW010000028.1 GCA_905479765.1 uncultured Tepidamorphus sp.
CTGACTATGTCCTCGCAGTGACAGCGCCGGCCACCGCTCCCTCGGTCGCCTTGGGTGGGGTGGTCGCCGGGGACGTCGTGTCGCGCGTCTATGTCTACACATGGGTGACGGAGTTCGATGAGGAATCCGAACCGTCGCCGGCGTCGGACGAACTCGACTGGCAGCCGGGCAACACCGTTACCCTGTCCGACATCGAGGCCGTGCCGGGTGGCCGAAACATCACCAAACAGCGGTTCTACCGAACCCAGACCGGATATCTCGGCACCTACCTCTATTTCATCGCCGAGCGCGCCGCATCGAGCTCCGATTTCATCGACGACGTCGCCCCGGACGCCTTTGCCGAGCCACTACCTTCGGCGGACTGGAACCCGCCGCCCGACGACCTGGAAGGCCTGGTCAACATGCCGGGCGGCTTGATGGCCGCCTTCGTCGGGAAGGAGCTCTATTTCTGCGAGCCGTGGCGGCCTCACGCCTGGCCGGAAAAGTACATCCTGACGACGGACGCGGCCATTGTCGGCCTAGGGGCGATCGGCCTGACCCTCGTGGTGCTGACCGAGACAGACGCCTACGTCGTGGTGGGCTCAGACCCCTCTGTCATGCAAATGGTCAAGGTCGAGGAGAACCTGCCCTGTACGAATGCGCGCGGTATCGTGGATCTGGGCTTTGCGATCGCCTACCCGTCGAACGATGGCCTCGCGGCAGTCCGGAGCGACGGCAGCGCGTCCCTTGTCACGCGGCAGCTATTCAATCGCGACGACTGGCTGAAACACGGCCCGAGCACGATGATCGGCTCGCAAATCGGCGGGCTCTACGCTGCGTTCTACAATACCGTCGACGAGCTCGGGGATCGACGGGCAGGTCTGATGCAGATTTCGGTCGGCGATGCGTCGTTCCTGCTCCGCTCCGCCACGATCGCGAACGCGGCATATTTCGACCATCGAACCAGCGGCCTGTACTTTCTGGAGGACGAAACGAGCGAGATCCGCCGGTTTGACCATCCACTCGGCTCGCGCCGGCAGATGTCCTGGACGTCCAAGCCGTTCATACTCAGCAACCCGACAAACTTCGGCGCCGTTCTGGTCGAGGGTGAGGACAACGTCGAAGAAGAAGCGATCCTGCGCGTCGAGGCCGAGCGGGAGACTGTCACCGCGGCCAACCAGGTCATCATCGATGACGATGGCGTCGGCGGCACCTTCGGCGGCGGTCCCGTCGCCGATTTCACGTTCGCCGGCGACAACCTCGCCGAGCTGCCCGATCCCCTCGTCTATGCGCTTGTCTCGGTCTACGCCGATGGCCGCGCGGTCCGCTCGATCGTTCGGTTCAACGAGGCACAGCGGCTTCCCTCCGGCTTCAAGGCGAAGGAATGGCAGGTGGCAATCACCGGCAATGTCAGGATCGAGCGCGTAACTCTGGGCGAGACCATGGAAGACCTCGAACAGGCGCCGACGACATGAAGAACCGGCTGAAGGAAAAAGTACATGATCCCGCCGTCGAAGCGCTCGCGGGGCTTTCCGGCAATGTCGAGAAAGCGGCTGTAACCGTCGGCGACCTCCAATCGTTGATGGATTTGCCGAAGAAACTCAAATCGACCCAGCATTCGAGCTGGGACGGGGCCGCCATCAACGCCCTGCAGAAAGACGTCCAGGCGATACACGAAGCCCTTGCCGGGGTGGTCGCTCAGTTGCAGCGCCGGCGCCTGAAGAAGGATACCAGCTTCCCCTCAGATCCGGGCGCGGGGCTTTGACGTGCTCAGGGTCTTCTTCGAGCCTCAAGACATGATGATCGATTGGGCGCGCGACCGGCTGGGCGTCGGTTTTCGCGACGATGCCCGAGCGATCGGTTGCCGCGACGATGACGGCGAGCTCGTCGGCGTCGTGATCTACGACACCTTTTCCAGCACCTTCTGCCACGTCCATATCGTCGGGTCGCCCGGCCGTCGCTGGTTTACACGCGACTTCCTCGTCCATGCCATGATGTACCCGTTCAGGACGTGCGCCCTGCCAAGGGTCTCCGCGCTCATTTCCGAACACAATGAGGCCGCATTGGCTCTCGCCTACAAAGCGGGGTTCGTCGAGGAAGGGCTGATGCGGCGCGGTGGATCTGACGGAGATGATCTTGTCCTGCTTGGCCTGCTGCGTGACGACGCGGAAGCGTTGTGGCTCTCCGCGAAGATGATCGAACGATCGGCGCGCCGCTTCGCTATCCTGTGAGCCTTCCAATCCGAGGGCCGTTGGAGTATTTCTGAATTCGTCCACGCGCATGAGGCGCCGCCACAAAGGCCGCGCTCATGGGTAAATACTCCACTCCAGAAACCCCGTCCGCAGATCCCCAGATCGGTGCGGCCGCGCTATTGCAGGCGCAGACCGGTAGCGACTGGCTGGCCTTCTCGCGAGATGCCTTTGCCGTCAGCCAGGAAAGGCAAGCCGATCTCGACAAGCTCACCCAGCGCGTAACCAAGCAGCAGCTCGCGACCAGCCGCAAGCAATTCAAATGGGCTCGGCAGGACCGCCGGCGATACGCGCGCGTCTTCCAGCCCATCGAAGATGAATTTATCCGCGAGGCGTCGACCTATGCTTCGCCGGAACGGCAGCAGGAAGCCGCGGCAGAAGCGCGGGCCGACGTCCAGTCCGCGTCCGCGTCCCAGCGAGCCCAAACGCTCCGCGAGCAGAGTTCGCTCGGCGTCCGCCCCGATTCGGGCCGACATGCTGGCGTAAGCCGCGCGGCCGAGCTCGGCGCGGCCGTGGCATCGGCCGGCGCGGCCAATCAGGCGCGCCAGGGGGTCCGTGACAAGGGGCTCGCACTCAAGGCGGACGTGGCCAACCTTGGACGGGGGCTGCCGGCGCAGTCTTCGCAGGCGGCTTCACTTGGCCTTGGTGCCGGATCGGGGGCGGTCGGGCTCAATCTGAACGCCAATCAGCAATACCTCGCGTCCACCGGCATCATGAACAGCGGTTTCGCGGGCCAGATGCGGGGCGCTGCCGGTCAGGCGTCCACCCTGAACAACCTCTACTCCAACCAGATTTCCGGATGGGCGGCTCAACAGAAGTACGGCCCCGATCTGCTCTCGGACATTGGCGCAGGCGTCGGCCTTGTCGGCGGCATCCTTTCCACCCGCGAAGCGAAGACCAAGGGCAAGACCGTCGCGCCGGGCCTCGCGCTCAAGGCGGTCAAGGACATGCCGGTCGAGACGTGGAGCTACAAAGAGGGCGTTGCCGATGGCCGGGCCGGTGGCGGGCCTGAACACGTCGGCACCTACGCGGAAGACTTCAAGAAGATCACCGGCCTCGGCTCCGACCACATGATCCCGGTCGGCGATGCGATCGGCATCACCATGAAGGCCGTTCAGGATCTCGACGAGAAGGTCGATCGGATCGCCGCGGGGCGCGGTGGCGGCCGCAAACCTGAAAGGATGGCAGCGTAATGGCCGGGCTCAGCTCATTCGTTGGCGGGCTCGCGACCGGCTACGGCCTCGGCAAGGGCTTCAAGGAGGACTTTCGGGAGGGCCAGGATCGGCGCGAGCGCCAGAAGATCACGCAGGAGGCAAAGGAGAAGTTCGGCGGGCTCGATGACGAAGCCTACCTCTACATGGCCGACCGCTACGCCGGGGTGCTCGCTGAGACCGGCGACATCGAGGGCGCGACCAGTTGGCTCGATTTCGCCAAGGATCGGAAGACACGCGCCGGCGCCGACCTGTTCGCCGAAGGCCTCGTCGACCTGAACCGTGGCAACTACGACGCCTTCTTCGAGAAGGCCAACAAGCTCGGAAAGCTGAACGGCTACGGCGACCAGTACGAACTGTCGGGCAAGCCTGAGCCGCATTACGGCGAAGACGGGCAGATGCAGGGGTTTCGCGTCACATTCAAGGACGGCGATGGGAAGGAATACCGGCAGGACATCCCGATCGACAAGCTGGGCGACTTCTACAGCACAACCGTATCGCCCCAGGCGGCGTTCGAAGCCACTCGGGCGCGCAAGGTCGCCGAACAGGGGCGAAAAGCCGAGCTCGAAGACTTCGCGACCAAGGAAAAGATCAAGGCTCGCACCGGCAGGCCGAAGGAACGGCGCGAGGGCAAGGCTGATTCCTACGACGCGGCCGTCGACGCCCTCAAGGACTCGATCGACTACCAGGACGCCTCGCCGGAAGATCAGCGCCGGATGGTCAATGACCAGGCGCGTCAGCGCGAACGGTTCGTCGGCGGCCGAGGGCGGCAGTCTCCGGGCATCATGGGCGGGGATCGCCCGGAGCCGGGCCCACGCGCGGGACTGGTGAACCGCGAGACTGGCGAGACCGTCCCGCTCAGCGAAATCGAGAGGCAAGAGCAGGCGACCCCGTCTCCCGGGCAGCCGGAGCCGATGAGAGCTCCCGAAACCGGTGTTGGCGGGGCGCACGAAGCCGCTGCGCCTGCCCCTACCCGCAATTTCGACGCCATGCGCGCCGCGCTCGAAGAACGCGCCGCGCACATCCGGGGGCAGCACATGGACGCCAGCGTGACCCCGCCGACGCCGCGAGCCCGCCCGGCCGCTTCTGGGCTTGGCATCGCATCTGCCGGTGCGCCCGGAATACGCGGCAGAGACAGAGAACAACGCAGCTACCGCTAATCGCTGAAGGAACAGCAATGAACGCGATCACCACGGCCTCTGTCGAAGGGGTCTTCTTCATCGACCGCCGCGAGGGTTTCGTAAGCCGCACCTACCTTTGCCCGGCCGGCGTCCCCACGATCGGCAACGGTTTCACCATGGGATCGAAGGTTTTCGCCGCATACTGGATGGCGACCCGGGGCCACGCGCTTCGCATGGGCGACACGATCACCCGCGATGAATCCCTGAAGATCCTGCGCATGATCGTCGACGAGGAGTACGGCAGGGCCGTTGCTCGGACGGTGGCGCCCACCAAACAGCATCATTTCGACGGGGCGAGCTCGATGGCGCTGAACTGCGGCACCGGGGCACTCAACTGGCGCTGGGCCAAGGCGCTCGCCGCCAGCGACGTGAAAGAGTGCGGTCGTCTCCTACGCACCACGGGAGTCACCGCCAACGGACGCAGGCTTCAAGGCCTCGTGAACAGGCGGGAGCTCGAAGCCCGGTTGATCGAGGTTGCAGACTACGCCCTGGGCGGCCCCGCCATTATGGTCGACTCGGTTTCGACGTCGTCTGCCGCGATCAAGGAGTATCAGGGCATGCTCGCCAAGCTCGGCTACTACAAGGGCAAGATCGACGGTTTCCGGGGGGACAAGACCGACACGGCGATCGAGACATTCCAGCGGGACAAGGGGCTCAAGATCGACGGTGTGGTTGGCCCGGCGACCCGCGCGGCCCTGATCCGCGCACTCGACGCCAAGGCCACCAACAACAGCACGGCCGCAGCGGCCACAGCCGGCGGTGGCGGATCTGCCGCGACGGATCAGGTCACCGGATCCGGTGACATCACCCAGGTGCCGCTCGACATGCTTCCCGATGTGCTGATGTGGGGCGCGGTCGCGGTCGGTATCGTTCTCGGGGCGTTTCTGGTGCTGCGGTATCGCGGCAAGCTTACCGGCCGGCGCGTGCCGACGTGAGCGAGGTCAAGACACAGCCCCTCGCCGCGGTCTACATCCCCGACAAGCAGGACTTTCGGGAAGGCATCAAGGGCAAGGTGCCCGGCTCCTTCCGCGTCGATCAGCCGGATGAAGATGGCGAGCAGATATTCTGGTACTGCTGCCCCTGCGGCTGCGGGAAAGTTGGCGGGCTCAATGTCGGCACGAATTTCAAGCCGGCTGCAGGTCCATCCTGGAACTGGAACGGCTCACTGGAAGCGCCGACGCTGTCGCCCAGCGTCAACCACGTCGGGCATTGGCACGGGTGGCTCGCGGACGGCGTCTGGAAATCGTGCTGAGGCGTAGGTTCTCGTATCGAGTTTCGGCACTAGGCCCGGAGTGGTTATTCGCTGCATCGCATCGAAGCGTCACAATGGGCGGATTCCGGTCGTTCGTTGCACCACTGCTGAATGTCCGGTTCGCAGACGCTGAGTTGCCACGATTGTGGCAACATTCTCACACTATAGCGCAATTGTCCTGAGATCGGTCGCCAGTTTAAATGATGAATGAGTACTCGCGTTTTTGGGATCACCCCGCGCAGCACGACAGCTTCGCCACGTCCATGTCGAATGTCTGCGCGGCAAGCTTGAGGCCCTCGACCGTGGTGAGATAGGGGAAAATCGTCTCGCCGAGCGCCTTGGTTGTCATGGCGGCTTTCTGCGCCATGACAAGCGTCTGGACACTGTCGGCCCCCTCCGGCGCCATAATGACGCCGCCCAGCAGGCGGTCGGTCTGCGCATCCGCGACCAGCTTGATCAGGCCCCGGGTGTCGCGGGCGGCGAGCGCACGGGGCACGTTGTCGAGGGCCAGCACGCTCGTCTTGACGTCATGTCCCGCCGCACGCGCCTGCGTCTCGGTCAGCCCGACGCCGGCGATCTGCGGATCGGTGAACACCACCCAGGGCATCGCGGCGTTGTCGTAGCGCTCTGCCCCGTCCAGCACGGCGTTGCGGGCCGCGAGCTTGGCGCCATAGGCGGCCATGTAGACGAACTGGTCGCGGTCCGTCACGTCACCCGCTGCAAAGATCCCGGCCTTCGAGGTCTGCATGTCGTCGCCCACCCGGATCGCACCGCGTGCGTCGGTCTGGACGCCAACTTCAGACAGGCCCAGCCCCTCGGTGTTTGGTGCGCGTCCCGTCGTCAGCACAAGGCGGTCGGCCGTCAGATTGCGTTCGGCGCCGTCCACCGTCACGGTCAGGACCGCACGGTCCCCGTCGCGCTGCGCGGCGTGGTAGGTCGCGCCATCGAGGATCTTGAGACCTTCAGAGCGCAGGGTCGCTGTGAGCGCTTCGGACACCTCCGGCTCGGTGCGCGGCAGAAGGCGCGAGCGGCAGACGATGGTGACGCGGGTGCCCATCCGCGCCATCATCTGCGCGAGTTCCACGCCGATGTAGCCGCCGCCGAGGAAGATCAGGCTCTCGGGCAACTGCTCGAGCTCCAGCAGCGACCTGCTGTCGAGGGTCGGGACGTCCTGGATGCCGGAGACTTCGGGCACGGCGGGTCGGCCGCCGGTCGCGACGATGACCTTGGGAACCGTGATCCGGCGACCGGCGACCTCGACCCCGCCGGGGAGGAGACGCGCCGGACCCTCGTCGATATAGGTCACGCCATCGTAGCCCGGTAGCAGGTCGGCGTACTTCTTCTGGCGCAGCGTCGAGACGAGATCGTCCTTGGCCGCGACGACCGCCGCCCAGTCGGCGACCTGCGCCTCGCCGTGCAGGCCTGGGAACCGATGCGCCGCCTGCGCACCGTGCAGGGCTTCCGCGGCGCGGATCATCGTCTTGGAGGGCACGCAACCCACGTTCACGCAGGTGCCCCCGATGGTCCCATGCCCGATCAGCACGACCCGCTTGCCTCCTTCGGCAGCAGTGATGGCGGCCGAGAACCCGGCCGATCCGGCGCCGATCACCGCAAGGTCGAAGCCGCCCTTCGGCGCGCAGCAATCGTCTTTCAAAAGGTCATCCATCCGTTCGAGTGTTCAGTCGCCACCTCCGCCGCCAGACCGCATACACGGTCAGCGCGACGAAGAAGGCGAGCGCGGGCAGGAGCACGTAGTCGAGCCAGCCAAGCCAGGTCGACAGGCCCACGGCGCCCAGAAGCAGCACGAGCACCGGCGTGAAGCAGCAGAGCGCCGCGATGACCGTCCCGACGATCCCTGTCGCGATCAGCTTGCGGTCGGTCTGCTCGGTCATCCCGTCAGCCCGCGACGCGCGCCGGGTAGCCTGCATTGGCCGACGCGGTTGCTATGGCGTCGGCGCTCGTCGCGCCGGTGTCGAAGACTACGGTGGCGGTGCGCGCCTCGAAGTCGATCTCGACTGCGCGTACGCCCTCGACGCCCTCCATCGCGCGCTTGACGGTGATCGGACACAGTGCGCAGGTCATGTTTTCGACCGCGAAGGTGACGGTCTGCTCGGCAGCGACGGACTGCGCGGCAACTGGGATGGCCGTGATCGGCGCGACGGCAGTCAGACCGAACAGGGCAAGAGCAAGAATCTTCTTCATGAGGGTGTCCTTTCGGGGTCAGTAGAGAAGCGGCGCCCACCAGTCGATGGTGACCGCGGCGATAACGAGGATCAGGGATGCCCAGAGCGCAAACTTGGTGATCCGCGCCGAGGATGGGCGCGCGCAATATGAACCGGGCTCGCAGACGGTCGGCTTGCGGAAATACACCTGCCAAAATCCGGCCCCGACGAAGCCGAGTGCAATCACTGCGAAGATCGGCTTGTAAGGCTCGAGCGCCGTCAGCTTGCCGATCCAGGCCCCCGAGATGCCGAGAGTCAGCAGCACCAGCGGCCCGACGCAACAGGCCGAGGCGAGAAAGGCGCCTAGCACCCCACCCGCCGCGAGCCAGCCCTTTCGGGCCGGACGATCCGCGCCCGCGGTGTTCGTTCTGTCGTCCGTCAGCGCCATCTCGCGCACCTCTCGTCTGTGATTGACGAGAGGTGTAGGGTCTGTAGCAGCTACAGGCTCAAGAGGAAACTTGCCCATGACCGATCACGACCGCGAGAGCGGCTTCACACGCGGAGATCTGGCCCGGGCGACCGGCTGCAACATCGAGACGATCCGCTATTACGAGAAGACCGGCCTGCTGCCCGACCCGCCCCGGACCGACGCCGGCTACCGCATATATTCCGTCGCACACACCACGCGCCTGCGCTTCATCCTGCGCGCCCGCGAACTCGGGTTCTCGATGGCGGACATTCGCGGGCTGATGGGGCTAGAAGACGGCGCGGCGCCGACCTGCGCCGAGGTCAAGGAGCGGACGGAGCGGCATCTTGCCGATGTTCGTGGGAGGATCGCGGACCTCAGGCGTATCGAATCCGTCCTCGCCGCAACCGCATCCAGGTGTTCTGGTGCCGAAGTTCCAGACTGTCCGGTGCTCGACGCAATTGCGCAACTATGAAAAAGACGCCGCAACCATAAAAGCTCGTGAGCGGTCATACACTAAACTGGCGGTCGAACGGCGGCTCTGGGCCGAAAGCACTCCTGCATATCTGTCGGCTTAGGGCGGAGACCGGTCGTTCGCTGCAATGTGAACGAACGACAGCTCTGCGGACGGAGCGGTCGTTCGGTCTCCGTCCATCAATGGCAGCTTCCTGCGGTTCGCGGCCAAGGTGAACATCACCTCAGGCGAATTGCGAACCGATGCACTCGCAGCGCCTTGCCGTACCTCAGGCCAGCCTGTGGCGAAGCGGGATCAGGCCAAGCAAGGCGACGAACGCGAAGGCGGCCCCAACCAGGAAGGTGGCCGCCGACCCGAAGCCCTGCCAGAGCCCGCCCGCGATCACGCTGGCCAGTAACAGGGCGCCGCCGGTAATCAGGTTGAACATGCCGTAAGCCGTGCCGCGCAATTCCGCCGGAACTGCCTCGGCCACCAAAGCGGCCAGAAGCCCCTGCGTCAGGCCCATGTGCAAGCCCCAAAGCGCGATGCCAAGCGCAAGGCCCGAAAGGCCCGGCGCCAGCGCCAGCACCAGATCGGCGGCGATCAGTAAGACAAGACCCGCCATCAACAGGCCGGGGCGGCTCATCCGATCAGACAGCACGCCTGCAGGCCAGGCCGACAGCGCGTAGACCGCGTTCATTCCGACAAAGACCAGCGGCACCAACATGACGGAAAGCCCCACCTCTTCCGCCCGAAGGATCAGGAAGGCCTCGGAAAACCGCGCCAGCGTAAACACTGCCGCCACCGCCACCACCGCCCAATACATGCCGCCCAAAAGCTGCAGTTCGACCCGCGACAGCGGATTGCGAACGTGGCGCAGGCCTTCCGGACGCGCGGGTTCCTTGACCGCAACGAGGATCAGCCCAAGCGCGAGGAATGCCGGAATCACCGCGACCCAGAACACCGCCTGGAAGTCATTGGCAAAGGCCCACATCAGGCCAATGGCGGCCAGCGGCCCGATGAAGGCTCCCAATGTGTCCAGCGACTGACGCAGGCCGAAGGCTGAACCCCGCCGCCCTTCCGGCGCAAGATCCGCGACCAGCGCATCGCGCGGTGCCCCCCGGATGCCCTTGCCTACCCGGTCGATGAAGCGCGCGGCGACCAGCCAGCTGATCGAGGGGGCCAACGGAAAGACCGGCTTCGTCACCGCAGCCAGACCGTAGCCGAGCGCAGCCAACTCCTTCCGCCGCCCGATCCTGTCAGACAGCGCGCCGGAAAAGACTTTGGTGATGGCAGCCGTCGCCTCGGCAATCCCCTCGATCACGCCCACGGCCAGCGCCGTCGCCCCCAGCCCCACGGTTAGATAGACTGGCAAGAGCGCATGGATCATCTCAGAGGAGACATCCATCAGCATCGACACGAAACCCAGTGCCCAGATACCTGTTGGCAACCCGCGCCAGGAGGAGCCTGCTTTCACCTCTGCTGTATCCGCCATGATCGCGCTCCCTGGTCTCGTGCCTCAATCCCACCGACGACTTTCGGCCGCAGCCTCGCCTCGCGTGACGCCGATATCGTCCAGCAGGCGATCGTCCAGAAGCGCCAGCGCCGCGCGCTGACGCTGCCGATCCAACCAGGCCAGAAGCCGCGACGGCGCACGGACCAGAACCTCTGGCGGAAAATGCGGAAAGAACGCGTCGCTCGTGTCGTTATGGGTTATCTGCATCCTCCGACCTCAGCCATGTTCGCCCGTGGCGTCGAAGACGCGGCGGGCGTAATCGTCCAGCACGGCCTCGCAGCCCTTCAGCCGCGCCTGCGCCTCCTCGGCGCGCGCGCCTCCGTAGAAATCCAGCTTGGCGATCTTCTCGATCCAGCCCTGAAGCTTCTTCAGATCGACATCGTTCTCTTCCAGCTCGGCATAGCTGTAGTGCCCAGCTGTGATCTCCTTTGCGACCTCGCGCTCGAAGTCGTCACATTTATCGATGAACTCTTCGTAGGCGTCGTCCCTGTCAGCCTTGAAGCGCGCAACTACTTTCTCTTCCTGCGCGCGGTCGAGAGCGATGGTCTCCAGGATGACGCACTCGCCCTCAGCCTTCATGATGTCGTTCTCGACCATCTTCAGGCGGCGTATGTGGTCATCCGTCTTCGGCAGAACGCAGACACCGTTCTGCAGGTAGACCGCCCCCATCCCTTTCAGCCGTCGCCAGATGGCGATGCGTTTGGCCGAGGGTTCGGCAGGGACCTTGTAGGTCAGGAGAAGCCAGGTGATATCCGTCATGCGGACACATATGATGTAACGACCGTTACATGTCAATAGTTCACTTTGTTTGTTCCAGCAATCTGCCTGTCGCGGAGCATTGCGACGTCAGTCAACTGACGAATGACTGGCTTAGGCCAAATTTCGTTAGGGGCAATGTCAGCTTTGCGCACTTCGCACCAGTTCGGTCGATGCGCAGCATCGGGAAGTTTGGGCTCGAAGCCGCCATTCGCTGCGACGAACACGAACAGCAGCTTTGGGCCGCGAGCTGACCTCACACCTGTTTGAGCTTCTGGCGCAGAAGCCGATACTCGGCGCCTTCGGATCCGCCCTCCGTTCCCGGCCCACCATCCCTGAAGGAAATTCAAATCTGGCGCGCTCCCTGTAAACGTGCGGCGTTTACCCGAGCCCGAGCGCGGGCTAAAAGAGGGAGTTGATCACAGGCGCATGAGGTGCCGGGCAATGGAGCCCCCCTCATGTCCCCAGACGGCGATGACACCTTCGGCAGCCTAGATCCTCTCGGCCTTTTCAAATCTCCCGACCCTGAGAACACTCTTGCGCCGCAACGCCAACGCGGCGGCATTGCCGTGCCCGAGGACTACTACGCCCGCACGAAGGCTGCTGAATCCAGCGGCGATCCGACCGCCCGCAATCCTCGATCGAGTGCCGAGGGCCTCTATCAGTTCACGAAAGGCACTTGGGCCGATCTCGCCACCCGTCATCCCGACCTGGGGCTGACGCCAGACGGACGCGCCGATGACGGCCAACAGGAGCGCGCTGTCCGGCGCTTGACCGAAGAAAACGCCACCGCTCTCGAACGTGCAGGCCTGCCGATCGATGGCGGAACGCTCTATGCGGCGCATTTCCTCGGATCGCGCGGGGCCGTTGCCCCCCTCACCGCCCCCGCCCACGCCTCTATGGAGACGCTGGTGGGCGAAGACGTTCTCGACGCCAATCCGTTCCTCAGAGGCAAGACGGCCGGATGGTTCCGCGACTGGACCGCCAAGAAGGGCGGCGGCGCGGCTTCGACGTCGGCGAGCGAGGCGGCACCGCGGCAGGTCGCTTCCCGCGACGGGTTCGGCTCCTACGACCCGATGGGTCTCATTCCTGAGACCGCACCCCCACGGCAGCGCCGGCGCCGGGGCCCCGAGCGCGGCGCACCGCAGGCGCCGGCTTGGGAACGCACTCTCGATGAATTGAACGCCGAAGGCGACAAGTGGGAGTACGCCGGCGATGTCGACACATGGCGCGATGGCCAGTTGGACCAGTCGAGCGATATCGTTAAGGCGTTCAAGTCGTCCATTATCGACCAGAATCCGGGCCTTGCAGCCAACGTTCTAGACCTGTTCGGCTCGCTCACCGGCCTCGAAACCCCTCACGATTGGGCGGCGTCCGTCCGAGAAACCGGTGACGCCGGGGCTTGGACCCGCGCTCCGGAGGTTGGCTCGATCGCTGACGTCGGCTCCGCCGGCGAGGCGGTCAGTTATGCGAGCTCCATGCTCGGCCAGGGCCTCGGCTCGATCGCGACGTCGATCGCCAACGGTCTGGTCGGCGCCGGCGTCGGCTTCGCCGTGGGCGGCCCGCCCGGCGCCGCAGCCGGTGCAATCGTCGGCGCGGTGTCGAGCTCGCTCGTCCTGAACACGGGCGATGTGCATGGTGCCGTGCTCGAAAGCCCTGCCATTCAGGAGAAAATCAAGTCCGGCGCCATTACCGAGCGCCAGGCGGCCGCCGCGAGCCTTGCCGGCGGTAGCGCCATGGCGGCGCTTGACGCCTTTGGTCTCGCGAAGGTGGTTGGGTTCGGGACTGCGCCTCTCAAGGCAGAACTCAAGCGGCGCGTGGTTCAGGGGCTTACGTCCGGCGCCACCATCGAGGCAATCACCGAAGGCCTGCAGGAGGTCATTTCGCAGGCCACCCAAGCGGCCCTCGGCGATGACAAGGAAATGTCCGAGCGTGTCGTCGCCGTCGTCGACAACGCGATCGCCGGCGCCCTCGCCGGTGGCGTGACCGGTGGCGTAGCGCATGGCGTCCGTTCCCCGGGCGAACAGGCCGATGACATCGACGACGATGCGTCCGCCGATGCGACCGGCAAGCCTGTGCCGGCGTCCCCCGTCGCACCCGCTGGGGAGCCCACGCGCCCCTCCGGCCCGCTGGAGGGCGCCTTGGAGCATGCTCGACAGAGCGCAGCAGCAGTCCAGCCCTCACCCGCTTCGGCACCGCCCGAAGGCGCGCCCGAGATCGGCGCTACCGTTCGGATCGATGCGGACGGTGTCGATCCGATCATGGGGACGATCGACAGTTATGAGGGCGATGAACCCGTCGTCGTCGATCACTCGACAGGCGAGATTTATCAGGTGCCGATTGGTTCGGTCACCCGGATAGCCGGCACGGTGGAAGACTTCAATGCGCGCCGCGAGCATCCCAGCGACAGCGCGTCGACGGTCGAGATCGATACGATTGACACCGCAACGGCGGATTTGGCGGACGCCCTTCCCCCCACCGAGCCGATTCCGGCCGAGACCACCACAACGCTCCCGCCCCAGGCAGAGCAGAAGTTCGCTACCGACCGGTTCCCCACGGCACCCGAGCCCGGGAGCCGGGTCATCGTCGACAGCCCGGCCGGGCGGTTTCCTGCCCGTGTCGAGAGCTACGAGGAAGACGGGACCGAAGCGATTGTCGTCGGCGATGACGGAACTCCGCGCCAGGTGTCGGTCGACGATCTCAAGATCAGCAAACTGACCAGCAAGGAGGTTGAACAGCAGGAGCTGGCGCTAAATCCCGCCGAACCGGCCACCGAAACCCCGGCCGGTGAGAACTTTCGGCGCGTCCATGGCGCCAACATCCAGTTCCCGGACGTCGGGCACGCCGAGCTCTATGACCTCGGCAAGATGCGTCAGGAAAGCGTTCGCCTCGTCGGCAAGGGTCAGCTTGAGCGCGATCGGGTGAGCCCGGCCGCACAGCGCAAGCTCGCCGAACGCTTCGACATGGGCGAACGCGAGCTCGGTCAGATGGCCGACGACTACCGCTACCGCGTCGAACGGTCGGCCAAGGGCGCCCGTTCCGAACTCCCCGTTCAGATAAACGCGGTCAACGACAAGATGAGGCAACGCCTCGCGACCGAAAGCCGCCGCGCCGCGACAAAGGAACCGCAGGAGCCGCCGGCGCCTCCCGCGATCGAGGAAGCGGCGCATGAGGCCTCAACGTCGCCCAAGAACGACCTGCCCCAGCCGACCGAGGCGCAGAAGGAAGCCGGGAACTACAAGCTCGGGCATGCCCGC
>CAJQNW010000029.1 GCA_905479765.1 uncultured Tepidamorphus sp.
GTCTGCGCCGTGCACCCGGCCAGTGCCACGGATACGCCGCCCACCACTAAAGTGCGACGGCTTAATAATATACTCGAATCACTATCTTTCTTGGCCCGAAACGTCATTTTTTAGCCCCTATTGGTCAGCCCTGAAACAAAAACGAATCAGTAAAAATTTTTATCACCCAAAAAGTGACCATTGCGTAACTTTGTCGCAACACTCAGAAATCCTTCGCGAGCCGCAGCGCATCGTAGATCGCGGCATGAATGTTCCGCGATGAGACGGCATCGCCGATCCGGTACAGCCGGTAGTTGCCGTCCGGATTCCGCACGACCTTTTGCGGCCGTCCGGCGATCAGCGCCGCGTAGTCGACTTCGCCGCCGTTCAGCGACCCATCCTTGAGGTCCAGGTAGATGTCGTCGAGGGGAAGCGTGCCATGCTCGACGACCACCTGGTCGACCTGGCGGGTCTCGCGGATGTCGTCGCCGTAGTCGCTGCCGATGACCGCCTTGAGCCCGTTGCCGTCCCGGCTGACGCTGAGAAGCCGGCGCGCAATGGTGATGCGCACGCCGTGCCGCTGGAACGTCTCGGCATAGGGCACATGATTCAACCCGCCGATCTCGGGCGCGAAGAAGCGTTCCGGCGTGACGATCTCGACCCGCGCGCCGGCCTCGGCCAGCAGCTCGGCGGCCTGCATGGCCGGATGCCCGCCGTTGTCGTCGAAGACCAGTACGTCCGCGCCGGGCTTCACGTCGCCCGACAGGATGTCCCAGCTCGAAACGGCCAGGTCGCTGCCTTCCTCGAGGATCTCGGTGTTGGGCAATCCGCCCGTCGCCACGATCACGATATCGTGTTCGCCGGCCAGCACGTTGGAGGCCTCGGCCAACGTATTGAAGCGCATCTCGACACCCGCCGCCTCGCAGCGCTCGACCCGCCAGTCGACGATGCCGATCAGTTCGGCGCGGCGTTTCGTCCGCGCTGCGAGCCGCACCTGGCCGCCGGCCTCGTCTGCGGCCTCGAACAGCACCACGGAATGGCCGCGCTCGGCCGACACCCGCGCCGCCTCGAGCCCGGCCGGCCCGGCGCCGACCACGGCGACACGACGGCGCGGTCCCTCGGAGCGCCGGATCACGTGCGGCATGGTCGCCTCGCGACCGGTCGCCGGGTTGTGGATGCACAGCGCCTCGTGGCCTTCGTAGATACGGTCGAGGCAGTAGGTCGCGCCGACGCAGGGGCGGATTTCGTGCTCGCGTCCGCCGGCCACCTTCACGCCGATATGCGGATCGGCGATATGGGCCCGCGTCATGCCAACCATGTCGAGCTTGCCCTCGGCGATGGCGTGCCGGGCGGTCGCGACGTCGCTGATGCGCGCGGCGTGGAACACCGGAAACTTTGTCGCATCGCGCACCGCGCCGGCGAAATCGAGATGCGGCGCCGAGGCCATGCCCTGCACCGGGATCACCTTCGACAGCGCCGCGTCGGTCTCGATGTGGCCGCGGATGATGTTGAGGAAGTCGATCTGGCCTGTCCCGACGAGCCGCCGGCAGATCTCAAGGCCTTCCTCGCGCGACAAGCCGCGCTCCCAGTCCTCGTCGGCGACGAGCCGCAGCCCCATGATGAAGTCCGGTCCGACGCGTTGCCTGATCGCGTCGAGCACGCGGTGGGTGAACCGCAGCCGGTTGTCGAGCGATCCGCCATGCTCGTCGTCGCGCAGGTTGGTGGCCGGCGACCAGAACTGGTCTAGGAGGTGGCCGTAGCATTCAAGCTCGATGCCATCGAGGCCGGCGGCCTGCATCCGCTCGGCCGCCGCCGCGTAGGCGGCCACGATCCGGTCGAGGTCCCAGTCCTCGGCCTGTTTGGGAAACGCGCGGTGTGCCGGTTCGCGGACCGGAGAGGGCGCCAGCACCGGCAGCCAGTCGGCCTTGTTCCAGGCCGTGCGACGGCCCAGGTGGGTGAGCTGGATCATCACCGCCGCGCCGTGCTCGTGGCAGTCGTCGGTGAGGGCCTTCAGCCACGGAACGATCTCATCGCGGTAGCCGTGCAGGTTGCCGAAGGCGGGCGGTGAATCCTCCGCCACGATCGCCGAGCCCGCGGTCATCGTCAGCGCGATGCCGCCCTTGGCCTTTTCCACGTGGTACAGCCGGTAGCGGTCCGTCGGCAGCCCGTCTTCCGAATAGGCCGGTTCGTGCGCCGTCGACATCAGCCGGTTGCGAAGCGTCAGATGCTTGAGCCGGTAGGGCTGCAGGAGGGGATCGGTCGCGGTCATCGGATCAAAGGGTAACGGTTCTTCAGGTTTGGGCGAAATCTTTGGGATTGCTCAGGGACAACACCATACTCCGCTCATTTCCGCGAAGGCGGGAATCCAGTGCCACAAGGGATTGCCTTGCCATATCGCCCTGGGTCCCCGCCTTCGCGGGGACGAGCGGGAATGTGGTGCAGGTGCACTGGATGCGGTCAAGCAGTACGGCACCCTTCAATGCCACGCATCCGGCATGTCCGCCTTGCGGCGATCCATGAAATCCCGCAACGCCTCGTCCGTTCCTGGATCGAGCGGCGGCGCCTCGTAGTCGGCCAGGATTTGCTTCCAGCGCCGGTTCGCCCGCGTCGCCGCATCCAGCGAGCCGCGCTCGCTCCACGTCTCCCAGGGGTCGTTGTCGGACATCTGGGACTCCCAGTAGGCGGTCTCGTAGTTGGCCAGCGTATGCGAGGAGCCGAAGAAATGGTTGCCCGGTCCGACTTCAGCAAAGGCGTCGACGGCAAGCTGGTTGTCGTCGACCGGCACGCCCTTGGCGTAGGCGTGCAGCGCCCCGCAGACATCGACGTCGAGGACGAACTTCTCGTAGGACATCGACAGAAGCCCGTCGAGGAAACCGGCCGAATGCAACAGGAAGTTCGCGCCGGCCTGGATGGCCGCCAGCATCGAATTGACGCTTTCGGCCATCGCCTGGGCGTCCGGCAGCTTCGAGGTCGTGAACGAGCCGGAACACCTCAGCGGCAGCCCCAGACGGCGTACCAGCTGGCCGATTACCAGAGTCCCGACCGCCGGCTCCGGCGTGCCGAAGGTCGGCGAGCCGGATTTCAGCGCCGTCGACGACAGGAAATTGCCCAGGATGCAGGGCGCCCCGGGCCGTTCCAGCTGGGTGAGCGCGCAGCCCACCATCGCCTCGCCGATCGACTGGGCGATGGCGCCGGCATTGGTGACAGGCCCCATGGCGCCGCCGAGGATGAACGGCACGATGACCGACCCCTGGTTGGCGCGCGCGTAGGTGCGGATCACCTGCGTGGTCATGCCGTCCCACACCAGCGGTGAATTGACGTTGACGTTGCCGAGGATGACGCAGTTCTCTTCGAGGAAATCGGCGCCGAACAGGATGCGGCTCATCTCGATGCAGTCCGCTGCCCGTTCCGGTGCCGTCACCGAGCCCATGAACGCTTTGTCCGACAGCCGCATGTGGCTGTAGACCATGTCCATGTGGCGCTTGTTGACGGGCAGGT
Organism: uncultured Tepidamorphus sp.; assembly: GCA_905479765.1. GTDB lineage: Bacteria > Pseudomonadota > Alphaproteobacteria > Rhizobiales > Tepidamorphaceae > Microbaculum. The sequence goes on from CAJQNW010000029.1 coordinate 3,478, forward strand.
CGACCGGCTCGCAGACG
>CAJQNW010000030.1 GCA_905479765.1 uncultured Tepidamorphus sp.
TGCGGCAGATCGCCATGAAGAACGCGGCAGGCACGCCCTTGCCCGAAACATCCGCGATGACGAACGCGATGTGGCCGTCGCTGCGTTCGAAGAAATCGTAGAAATCGCCGCCGACCTCACGGGCCGATTCCATCAGTCCGAAGATAGAGTAGGTGTCGAGGTCCGGGAAATCGACCGGCAGCACGGATCGCTGCAGGTCGCGGGCGATCGACAGCTCCTGCTGCAGGCTGGCCAGTTCGGTTTCACGCACCAGCGCTTCACGCAGCCGCGTGATCAGTTCGGAGAGGCGGCGGTGCTGTTCGACGGCCCGGCCCGACATCTGCTGCAGCACCGCTGCGAGCGGGCCGAGCTGGTCGTCTTCGCGGATCAGTCTTACAATCTGCTTGTCGTCTCTGGCCGACGCGGGCTGTCCGGATGTCGCCGCGACGATGCGCTTCAGATCCGACAAAACCTCCTCGCGCGCGCCCGGTTCGAGCGTCTCGGCCAGCGTCTCCATCTGACGCCGGATGAACCGCTCCTGCCGGCGACGCTGCAACTCGCGTTGGCGGCGCGTGTCGTTGAAGGCGATGAGGTTTTGCCTGAGGCCGCGCACGGCGTCGGCGATCTGGCCGATCTCGTCGTCGGATTCCTTGACCAGGTCGGCGGAAATGTCGCCGCGCGACAAATCGCCGAGAACCGAAACGGCCCGGTCGAGAGGGCGGAAGCTGCTGCGCAGGTAGACGTAGATGCCGACGAGGACCGCAAGCAGCGTGGCGAGCGTTCCGGCAACGGTGACCACGGTCAGCCTGTCCAGGGCGGCGAGGCTTTCAGTGGCGTCCTGCACGGTGACCAGCAATCCGGCGTCGCCGGCCGCGAGATCGGCAAGCGGCACCGACGTCACCGTGAAATTCAGATCCCCGTATTCGGCCCGTGATACCGAAGCAACGCGCCGCGGCAGATTGACGTGGAGCGCCAGCCAGAGGGCGGGATCGGTACCTTCCACGAGGCGGTTGCGAGTGTTGAGCAACATCGCTTCGGCGCCGATGGCGCGAGAGAACCGTTCGAGCGATTTCTCAATCGGAGCGGCGACCGCGAGGACCAGGGGAAGCGAAGCCGGCGATGCCCGATAGGACCTGGCCGAGACCACGCTGAACCGGTCGGAGGAGACCTGGCGGATGCCGCTCAATTCCTTGCCTTCGGCGACCGTGCGGATCGTGCCGAGATCGAGAAGGCGCACCGGTTCCGCGCTCGCCGAGCTCGCGAACAGGATCCGGCCGTCCGGATCCAGGATCTGTAGGTCGCTGAGATCGCCGGCGGAAATCAGCGGCCTGGTCAAATCGACGGTCAAAGAGCGAATGCGGTCGCCTTCATCGTCGCGAACGGCGGCGGCGAGCTGCGGGTCCGCGGCGACGCCGGCGGCGAAATCAGCGAGCCTTGTGCTCGCGTCGAGAAGGATTTCGCGCCACAGGGCTTCGGTTCCGTTTATCGCGATTTGCGCGGACGGCTGTTCGGCCAGCCGCTCGCGCTGCAGCCCGGCGAGAATCAAACCACCGAACGTGACGATGAAGACGGCTGTCACGAGGACCGTGATGCGGGTTCTGAGCAGCATCGCTTAGCCTCGCGCCGCCACAATCGCGCGTCCGCCGGGTGCGAACCACCCGGCCAAAGTCAGCAGCGCGACAATCAGCGCGGCCAAGGAAAGCAGCGGAAGCGCGAGCGATACGGCGACGGCGACGCAGGCTGCCCCGAGGCAGTTCCCGAGGACCAGGGACCAAAGGAGGTGCTGTCCCCGATCGAGCGATAATCGCAACAACGTGCCGCTCCCGACGCCGGTCAGCAGCGCCGCGGCGAACGTTGCCATGACGGACGGTGTGCCCGACAGGCTGGCCGGCGCAACCGATACGGCCGCCAGGCCCAGTGGAGCGAGGCCGGCGGTGAGCGGCCACGGAAAAATCCGGCCGCAGGCGACGCCTGCCCCGATGACCGCGATCAGCAGGCCTCCGGTCAGGTAATCGTCGAATCCAATCGACATCGGGGTCCAGACGATTGCCAGCGCACCGATCGCGATGCCGGCGGCCACGCCTGGATCGAACAGGAGGGCGCTGATCCCGGCGCCGGCCCGGTCCGCATGCGCGGTGTCGTCTTGCCCCGGGTTCCAGCGAACGCTCAGCGAGAGGAACCCGGTCGCCGCGAGCAGCGCGCCGGAAGTCAGGAATGTGGTGCGCCGGCCTATCGCTTCGCCGAGAAGGCCGCCAAGGAGTGGACCGGCGAAAAGCGCTGCGAGAATCACGATCAGAGAAAAGGTCGTGTCGCGACGCAATCCGTCGCGGTCCGCTGCAAAGGTGGCGACCGCGACGCCAAGCCCCGCGCCCGAGGCCGAGAAAAACCCGAGGAACGGCCCGTAGTCCCGCGCCCAGGTGATGCCGGCGAAGGCCGTTCCGGCGACAACTAGCCCCGTCAAAGCCGCCGATGACCGGAAGTGCGCGGGCAATCCGCGAGCAAGCGCGTAACCCGCAAACGCCGCCAGGCTCTGGCAAATCCAAGGCAGGACCGGCCACCACGCAGGCGCTGTGTAGGCCCATTGCCGGTCGATCGCGAAATTCGCGACGAACGGAAGCACCAATGCATAAAAACCGACCGCCAGCGCCAGGAGCCACAGGGCGAATTGGCTGTCTTGGTAGCGCGCCGGGACGGCGGCGTTCGAATCGGCGGCCGAACGAAGGACGGCAACCGGTTCGAGGACCGGACCGAGCCCGGCGGCGAGGCTCCCGTCAAAATCGATGGCGCGAACGACGGCAACCTCGTCTTCGAGCCGGTTCAGGGACGCCTTGAGGGGAGTCGTACAACGCTCGAATGCGGCCATGGCATCGACGGTGGCGCCGCGGCCGGTGGCGGGCTGCATGGCGGGAAGGTCGCCGGCGGCAACGCGGCGCATCATGCCGCGCAGGCTTTCCCGGCCCGCCGATATCTGCCGTCTGAGGACGAGGTATACGATCGCCGCGCCGACCAGTCCGGTCAGGATGGCTGTCACCGCCAATGCCGCGCGCAGACGCTCTAATGCGCGGCCGAAATAGGGCGGGGCGGGCGACAGGATCACGCTTGCGCGTTCCTGTCCGCCGGAGATGACCGGAAATGTCAGGCCGCTCACCTCCGGGCGGGTCGAAAACAGCGTCTTGTCGTCGGGATCGACAAGGGCCAGCGCCTCGACGGTCGGCACGCCCGCGATGACGCCGTCGAAATAGCTGTCGACGCCGACCAGTCCGTCCAGGGGAATGCCGTAGTCGAGCGCCTTGCCGATTTGTCCGGCAACGGCGGTACCGACCGCATCGCCACCGTCGCGGATCGTCTCGGCGAGCTCCGGCAGGGCTTTTTGCTCAGCTGCCCGAAGCATGAGCGCGCTGCCGGCTCCCACCACGACCATGAGCGCGACGCCCGCGAGCGAGGCGATGAGGAGGTCGAAGCGCAGGTCAGGACGGAGCATGGGATTCCTCGTCCTTGTCCAGCGCCCGCACCTCTGCGGCGACGCCATCGACAACGCTGATTGTCGCGGCAATTGTTTGGCGTACCTGTGTTGCCGCCTGAACCAGGCTATCGGGATTGGCGCCAACGGCCGTTGCTTGCCCCTCTCCCGACAATTCGCGGGTGACTGCCCGCAAGTCTCGCGTCGCAGTCTTGAAAAGAGCCGCCACGATCAATCCGGCGACCAGCATCCCGGCCAGACCGAACAGGACGCCCCTGATCGTCAGCGTCGTCAGCAATTCGCTGTCCAAAGAACTGCCGGCAGAATCGGAGAGCGTGATGGCGACATGCCCGATCGGTTCGCCGAAATCGTTGCGGATCTCGTCGCCGATGACGATGGCACCGAGCTGTTCGAGTCGCCAGCGTCGTTCGTCGCGCAACCGGATCGCTTCCAGCCAGTCGCCGGTGACGGGTTCGCCGATGCTGCCCCTGTCCGTATTGTAGAGAGACAGACCGGCGGAATCGAAGACCTCGACTGCGAGAATGTCCGGGCTGTTGAGTCGCGCCCGCTCGATCAGGTCCTGGGCGACAGGCACGTCGCGAAGCGCGAGGCCGAGGGTTGCGCTCGCTTCCATTGCCTCCCGCAATTCGGTGAGGACGAAATCGGTATTGGCTTCCACCGCGCGGACCCGGAGCCGGTCCAGGGCGCCGTAGATCAGCAGGGCAGACAGGACGACGCCCAGCAGCGTCAGCAACGACAGGGCAAGAACGGTTCGCGACGCGGGAGACATCAGAGTGGTTCGGCTGCCTTAAGGTGTCTATGAAATACATGCCGGCGAAACACGCCGGCACCCGCCGCAGGAGTGTGCATCGTTGCCGGAGTTGGGTCTGCATGAGCGGATTGAGGTGACAAATCAAACCCGCCTTTACGATTCATAATAGGAATTGTTGACTAATAAAGCGTATCGCCAGCCTGCGCCATCGCTCATGGGATTCGCGACGCCCCGCCATGCTGAAACTCGCATTCAGAACACTGCCGCTCTTCGCCGTCATCGTCGGGTTCGCCATGGCACTCGGCGCGTACATGAATTACTCGGGCGTCCGCGGCGCCTATTTCGACCTGATTGCCTCGCGCATGACGATGGTGCTCGACGATGTGGCGACCAACGTCGAGTCCGCGGTATCGGTCGGAATTCAGCCTTCCGAACAGACGTTGCTGCCAACCCTGCTCGCCCGTCTCACGGTCGCCGATCCGCTGATCCGCTCCATCGATGTCCTGACGCCGGACGGCGAGGTGCTGTTCACCAGCGCCCCTGGCGGCACGAATGCACCGGCAAATTCTAAGAACGCATTTCGGCTGGCGCGAACGGTGAAGAACGACTTCGGCGCCTCGGTCGCCAAGCTGGTCGTCTATTACGACCGTCAGGCTCCGAGCGAACGCATCGACAAACTCGGGGCGTCGATCCTGTCCGACGCCCTGCCGGCGGGCATTCTGGCTGCACTCGCCGGCAGTCTCGCCGCACTTCTCGTGCTTCGCCGTCTGCACAGGCGCGCTGACCGGGCGGTGAATGCGAACGGCGTCGACGTGATCGACGTGGTCGAACGCGAGATCGATGCGTTGAGCGCGGATCGGGCGTCATGAACAGGATCCAGATCAACCTGTCCGTCGCGCTCGTCGCAGTCCTGTTGCTTGCGCTCGCGTTCGTCTCGTTCCGCACGGCCGACCGCGCCGAGACGCTCATTCTTCCCGAAATCGAGCACAAGGCGGAAACCGCCGGCCGGTCGATTGCAGGCCTGGTCGGCAAGGCGCTCGATGTCGGCATTCCGCTCGACCGGCTTGTCGGGCTCGACGGGTATCTCGACACGATGGTCCGCGACAATGCGGGCCTGTCCTACATCGCCCTGCGCGATGAAAACGGAGAAGCGCTTTATGCATCGGGCACCCCGACCGGGCTCGACGGTGCACAGGTGGAACTTTCAGACAGCGGTCTCGTCATCGACGTCGATCTCGATCCGACCTATGCCAAAGGCGTCGTCTACAAGCTGTGGATCGACCTGGCGATCGTCATGGTGGTGACAGCGCTGGTCGCCCTGGAGCTTGTCTATATCAGCTTCGGCGTAGGCGACTACGGCGCCATCGAGGGCATGGAACAGAGGCTTCAGTCGCTGCGCCGTGGAGATCTGAGCGAGCATCCAGACGTCGCGACGGGCAACGTTTTCGGGGTGCTTGCACGCCGGTTTGACGTGCGGCTGAAAGCCGTCACCAGCCGGCTTCTAGCGGTTCTGGCGGAGGCGCGCGGGCAGGGTCAGGCCGCGCGTGAAAAGGCGCTGGAGTCGCTTAAAACCCGCTACCGGCTTGGCGAGGTGTTCGGTGCCTCCTCGGTCATGGTGGTGGCGATCCGCGCGCCGCTGTTCGTCTTCATGCTCGCCGAGGAAGTCACCCGTCCGTTCCTGCCCCTCTACATTCAGCGGCTGGCCAAGCCGATCGGCGGCCTGTCCCCGGAGGTGGTGATCAGCCTGCCGATGGTGGTGTTCCTGGCGATCGTGGCGCTGGCTCAACCGATCCTGGGCACGGTGACCGAGCGGGCGGGACGCCGCCGTTCGCTGATGACCGGCGCCGCGCTCGGGGCCGCCGGCTATGTCGCGACCGCTTTTGCCTATGACCTGATCGGGCTGACGCTGGCCCGCGCGATCACCGCGGTCGGCTTCGCTTTCGTCTTCGTCGCGGCGCAGGGCTTCGTCATCGATTCGACCAGCACCAGGCAACGCGCGCGCGGCATGGCGGTGTTCGTCGGCGCGATCCTGGTCGCGGGAATGTGCGGCCCGCCGATCGGCGGCATTCTGGCCGAGCGGCTCGGCATG
>CAJQNW010000031.1 GCA_905479765.1 uncultured Tepidamorphus sp.
CGGGCGGGCGCAACTGACTGATCTGGGCCATCTGCTGCTCCAGCATCGCGATCAGCTGTTCCTTCTGCTGATCGGGGATGGATTTGTCGGTCTTGATCTGATTGATCGCCTCGGCCATTTCGCTGTCGACGCTGCCTCCGCCTTCGCCGCGTTCGGCGAACGAATAGGCAAGCATCACCGAATACGCGACCTGTACCCATTCCTGGAGTGAGGAAATGCCGTGCCGCTGGACGACTCCTTCCATCTGGGCCCGAGCGTCGGCGTACTGCGCGAAGCCGCTGACGAAGCTGGAGGGGTCTTCGGGGTCGGCATCGACCTTTCCATATTTCTGCTCCAGCTGTTCGCCGAGCTGGTGCAGTTCCGGGTAGCTGGCGATGAAGCCCTCGACCAGTTGAGGGGTGAGCGGCACCTGGGGCGGCAGCTGTTGGTCTTGCGCGGTGGCTGGCGGCGCAGCGACAAGCGCGGCGAGTGCGAAACTGGCAACAACAGCGGCTGTTGCTACGGTGATCGAGCGGAGCAGGGCGATCATATTGACGGGATCCTGGACTATGCCTGTTCTTTTGGTTCGAGGCGGAGCTGACGAACGGCGCCTGCGCGCCGGTCGTCTCTTGCAGCCGGCATCACCGGCATGGCAAAGCATGGCCCGGACAATTTCGGCAGCAAAGCGGGGCAATCCTATGGCGGAGTCGGGCGAAACGCCACTGCGAATGACGTTGGAGGAGGTGGAAGCCTTTCTCGATCGTGAATTTCCGCAGATGCAGCATGGCGGCAAAACGTTTTCAGTCGAATCCCTTCGGCCAAATGGCGCCATCGTTAGGATGGACTATCACGATAAGCACATTCGTCCCGGCGGCACGATATCTGGCCCTTCGATGATGGCGCTCGCCGATTACACGATGTATGTCGCGCTGCTTGCCAATATCGGACCGGTCGCGCTGGCGGTGACCACGAACCTGAACATCAACTTCCTGCGCAAGCCCGGCCAGAAGGACCTGCTGGCCGAATGCTCGATCATCAAGCTCGGCCGCCGGCTTGCCGTTGGCGAAGTGGCCATGCGGTCGGATGGTTCCGAGGAAATGGTCTCGCACGCGGTGCTCACCTATTCGATACCGGATCAGCGGCCGGGCGGCGAATAATGAGGTATTATATTACCGCAATTATAAGCGTCTGGTATTGTTGACGAATTTTCGGGGCGCTTGGAAAATACTCACTTGACCGGCCTGCCGTTCGGCGATACATAACGCTCCGACAAACGCGCCCCGTACGGGCGTCGTTTTATATATGCCGTCGGATTGGTCCGGCAGGCAGTCATCCGACAGGTGAATTCATGAAGACCTTTTCGGCAAAACCGGCCGAGGTGGAGAAGCAGTGGGTGGTCATCGACGCTGACGGTCTCGTCGTCGGTCGCCTCGCCGCTCTGATCGCCACCCGGCTGCGTGGCAAGCACAAGGCGATATATACCCCGCACGTCGATTGCGGCGACAATGTCGTTGTCGTCAACGCGGACAAGGTGGTCCTTACCGGCCGCAAGCGCGAAAACAAGACCTACTACTGGCACACCGGCTATCCCGGTGGCATCAAGGAACGCACGGCTGCGAAGATCCTCGATGGCAAGCACCCCGAGCGGGTGGTCGAGAAGGCGGTCGAGCGGATGGTTCCGCGCGGACCGCTTGGTCGCCTGCAGATGAAGAGCCTCAGGGTCTACGCGGGCCCCGAACATCCCCATGAGGCGCAGCAGCCCGTCACTCTCGATGTGGGCGCCCTCAACTCTAAGAATGTCAGGAGCCAGTGACGATGAGCGATCAGGAAATTCAGTCGCTCGAGGATCTCGGCGGCGCAATCGGCCAGGGCGAGGAAAACGCAGCCCCGGTCTATGTGCAGAAGATCGACGCGCAGGGCCGCGCCTATGCCACCGGCAAGCGCAAGAACGCGATCGCCCGTGTCTGGATCAAGCCCGGCAAGGGCGTAATCACGGTCAACGGCCGCGAGTTCGAGAAGTACTTCGCCCGGCCGGTGCTGCGCATGGTGCTTCAGCAGCCGCTGGTCGCGGCCAACCGCGACAAGCAGTACGACATCGTCTGCACGGTGACGGGTGGCGGACTGTCCGGCCAGGCCGGCGCGGTGCGCCACGGCGTCTCCAAGGCGCTGACCAACTTCGAGCCGGAACTCCGGTCCGTCCTGAAGAAGGGCGGCTTCCTGACGCGCGACTCCCGCGTCGTGGAACGCAAGAAGTACGGCAAGGCGAAAGCCCGCCGAAGCTTCCAGTTCTCGAAGCGCTGACCCGCAGGGCAGGCAGCGTTTGTCATTCGAAAGGGCGCCCTCGGGGCGCCCTTTTTTGTTTGCAGTTGATTGAGGAAAGATACGGAGATGGACATGACCGGGACACGGGTCGCGATATTGGGCGCCAGCGGCTACACCGGAGCGGAATTGGTCCGCCTGATCGCCCGCCATCCGTCTCTGGAAATCACCGCGATGACCGCCGACCGCAAGGCCGGCCAGACGATGGCCGACGTCTTCCCGCATCTGGCGATCCTCGACCTGCCGCCGCTGACCACGATCGACGAGGTCGACTGGGACAGCGTCGACGCGGTGTTCTGCGCGCTGCCGCACGCCACCACGCAGACCGTCATCGCCGGCCTGCCGGAGCGGCTCAAGATCGTCGACCTGTCGGCCGATTTCCGGCTCGAGGACCCGGCGGTCTACGAGAAATGGTACGGC
>CAJQNW010000032.1 GCA_905479765.1 uncultured Tepidamorphus sp.
GGGCGGGCCGGTCGCGGACCCCGTTCTGGCGAGCGAAGTGGGCGGGCTGACCTTTCCCAATCCCTTGGGTCTGGCCGCCGGCGTCGACAAGAATGCCGAGGTCCCGCTGCAGTTCATCGATCTAGGCTTCGGTTTCGCCGAGGTCGGCACGCTGACCCCGCGTCCCCAGCGCGGCAATCCGCGGCCGCGCATCTTCCGGCTGGAGGAGGACCGCGCCATCGTCAACCGGCTCGGCTTCAACAATGGCGGGCAGGCCGCCGCGATCGACCGGCTGAAGCTCTATGCGCGCCGCCCCGGGCCGATCGGCGTCAATATCGGCGCCAACAAGGACTCAGACGACCGCGCCGCCGACTACGTGACGGGCGTCGCCCGGTTCGCCGGCCATGCGTCGTATCTGGCCGTGAACATTTCCTCGCCGAACACACCGGGCCTGCGCGACCTTCACCATGATGCAGCCCTCGACGACCTGCTGTCGCGGGTGACGGACGAACGCGGCAGGCAGTCGGAGGCGCTCGGCCGCCCCGTGCCGCTGCTTCTCAAGATCGCGCCGGACCTTGAGGACGCCGATCTCGATGGTCTCGCCGACGCCGTGCGGCGCCATGGACTGGACGGCGTCATCGTCTCCAACACCACGCTTGGCCGCGCCGGCCTCGCCGATCCGCAGGCCTCCGAAGCCGGCGGCATGTCGGGCCGGCCGCTGTTTCGCCGCTCCACCATCGTGCTCGCGCGCATGCGCCAGCGTCTCGATCCCGCCATCCCGATCGTCGGCGTCGGTGGCATCGATTCCGCCGAGACGGCCTACGAGAAGATCCGCGCCGGTGCGGCGCTGGTGCAGGTCTACACTGGGCTTATCTATGGGGGCCTCGGCCTGGTCGGCGGGATCAAGTCGGGCCTCGTTCGCTGTCTGGAGCGCGACGGGTTCGCTAAGGTCGCCGACGCGGTCGGCACGGGAACCGACGACTGGGCAAGGGAGCCAATCGAATGACGGTCACCATCTGGCACAATCCACGCTGCTCGAAGTCGCGCCAGACGCTTGCGCTGTTGCGCGACAACGGCGTCGAGCCGGCCATCGTCGAGTATCTGAAGACGCCGCCGGACGCGGCCGCCCTCAAGGCTGTGCTGAAGAAGCTCGGCCTGAAGCCCCGCGACCTGATGCGCAAGGGCGAGGCGGCCTACAAGGAGCGCGGTCTTGCCGATCCCGCGCTCACCGACGAAGCGCTGATAGAAGCGATGGTGGCAGAGCCGGTCCTGGTCGAGCGGCCGGTGGTGATCAAGGGCAGCAAGGCCGCGCTCGGCCGGCCGCCCGAGGCGGTGCTGGACATCCTTTAGAATCCGCGTAGCCGGCGGTTGCCTGGCACCGGTTGCCCGGGGGGCGGGACGGCGTGATGCGCGCCTCGCTCAGACGCTGACACCGAAAAGCCGGCCCACGCCCGCGGTAACGGCCATTGCGAACACGCCCCACATCACCACACGTACGGTTGCGCGTAATATTGGGGCAGCGCCCGCCTTTGCCCCCAACGCGCCAAGAGCGGCCAGGGTGATGACGGTGACGACAAGGACCACCGGAATAACCGAACCCGCCGGTGCAAGAAATGCAGCCAGCAGCGGGATCGCCGCGGCAACGCTGAACGTCACGCCCGACGTAAACGCGGCCTGAAGCGGATTGGCCGCATGCACCTCCGACAGCCCCAGTTCATCGCGAACATGCGTCCCGAGCGCATCGTTCTCCGTGAGCTCTTTCGCCACCACAAGTGCGGTGTCCGCGCTCAGCCCCTTCTCCCGGTAGATGGCGGCAAGTTCGGCGAGTTCCTCGTCCGGTAACTCCTGCAATGCCTTGGCTTCCCGCGCGATGTCGGCCCGTTCCGTGTCGGATTGCGAGGAAACCGACACATACTCGCCTGCCGCCATCGACATGGCACCCGCCGAGAGCCCTGCAAGGCCGGCAATCAGGACCGTGTTTGGATGCGGATCGGCGGCTGCTACCCCGACGATCAGGGACGAGACGGAAACAACCCCGTCATTCGCGCCAAGGACTGCGGCGCGTAGCCAGCCGCTTCGCGTGATGTAATGCGGATCTCCCGGATGAGCCGAGGCCTGGGGCATGGTTTTGCGTTTCCGAAGTTGAAGCCGTGCCCGGCTAGCGGTCCGATGAACGGCCCCTGGATCGTCATCCGCCTAGATCATCATCCGCCTAGATCATCATCCGGTTATAGAGGTCGAACATGATCCACAGCGAGCCGCCGATCATGATGAAGATCAGCACGGCGGCGAAGCCGAGCGCCAGGATGTTCTCCTTCGGCGCGGTGCGCGGATCCATGTGCAGGAAGAAATACAGGTGCACGAACACCTGGATCACCGCCAGGATCGCGATGACGACCAGCGCCGACGAGCGCGGCATCAGCCCGAAGGCGGCGATCGCGAAGGGAATGGCGGTCAGGATGAACGCCAGGATCACGCCGGTCAGGTAGGACTTGCGCAGATCGCCGGGAGATTTTTCCAGCGCCATCTCACATCACTCCCGGCAGGTAGACCACGGAAAAGATCCCAATCCAGACGATATCGAGGAAGTGCCAGAACAGGCCGAGCCGGAACATCCGCGAGACCACCGGCGCCGAGAACCCCTTGATCGAGATCTGCGCGGCCATGACGGCGATCCAGACCAGGCCGCCCGAAACATGCAGGCCGTGCGTGCCCACCAGCGCGAAGAACGAGGACAGGAAGCCGCTGCGGTCCGGCCCCGCACCTTGCGCGATCATGCCGCTGAACTCGCCGATCTCGAGAAACACGAACCCCACGCCAAGCGCAAAGGTGATCGCAAGCCACAGAAGCACGGCGGACTTGTTCCGCGCAGCCACCCCGACGCTCGCCATGCCGAAGGTGACGCTGGAGGCCAGCAAAAGCATGGTCTCGGCGAACGTCCTGTCGATGTCGAACAGGTCGTGGCCGGTCGGCCCGCCGTCGGTTCCCCGCAGCAGCGTCAGGTAGGTGGCAAACAGCAGCGCGAAGATGATCGCGTCGCTCATCAGGTAGATCCAGAAGCCGAAATCGCGTTCTTCCAGCGTGGCGTTTGCAGCGCCCTCGTGAGGGCTCGTGGTGGCGTCGGCGGTCATGGGCGGTCCTGAAAGTCTTGATGCGTCACGGCCATCCTCAGTATCCCAGCAGCGGGCCGCTGCCGCGTTTTTCCAGCGCCGCGACGTCGCTCGGCGAAACGCTGTGCTCGTCGTCGTCGGAGAAGCTACGGGTGATGAAGGTGGCGAGGATCACCAGGAAGGCGACGATCGCCAGCCACCAGATGTGCCAGACCATGGCGAAGCCGAAGACACCGGCTGTGAGCCCGATGACGACGCCGGCGGCGGTGTTGTCCGGCAGCTCGATGTCGGAGGAAATGTCGTCCTTCGTCGCCTCGTCCGGATGCGCCTTGCGCCAGACCAGTTCGTCGCGGTCGTGCACGACGGGGATCTTGGCGAAGTTGTAGGGCGCCGGCGGCGACGCCGTCGTCCATTCCAGCGTGCGCGCGTCCCAGGGATCGCCGGTCGTGTCGGCCAGCGCCTCGCGGTTGCGGATGCTGACGTAGAGCTGCATGACCAGGGCGGCGATGCCGAGCAGCACGAGGAACGCGCCGAACGCCGCGACGATCAGCCAGGGCTGCCAGGCGACCATGTCGTAGTGCTCCATGCGGCGCGGCATGCCCATGAAGCCCAGCGCATAGAGCGGCATGAAGGCGAGGTAGAAGCCGACGATCCAGAACCAGAACGCGCGCTTGCCCCAGGTCTCGTCGAGCTGGAAGCCGAACGCTTTCGGGAACCAGTAGGTGTAGCCCGCGAAATAGCCGAACAGCGCGCCGGGGATCAGCATGTTGTGGAAGTGCGCGATCAGGAAGGTCGAGTTGTGCATCATGTAATCGACCGGCGGGATCGCCAGCAGCACCCCGGTCATGCCGCCGATGACGAAGGTGAAGATGAAGCCGAGCGTCCACAGCATCGGCACCGACACGGTGATCCGCCCGCCGTACATGGTCAGAAGCCAGTCGTAGATCTTCACGCCCGTCGGCACCGCGATGATCATCGTGGTGATGCCGAAGAACCCGTTCACGTCGGCACTCGAGCCCATCGTGAAGAAGTGGTGCAGCCAGACGGTGAAAGACAACAGTCCGATCACGGCGGTCGCGTAGACCAGCGACGTGTAGCCGAACAGCCGCTTGCGCGAGAACGTCGCGACCACTTCCGAATATATGCCGAAGGCCGGCAGGATCAGGATGTAGACCTCCGGATGGCCCCAGATCCAGATCAGGTTGATGTAGTTCATCATGTTGCCGCCGCCGCCATTGGTGAAGAAGTGCATGCCCAGATAGCGGTCGAGCGCCAGCTGTGCGCCGACGACGGTGATGGCGGGGAAGGCGAAGACGATCAGCACGCTGGTAATCAGCGCCGTCCAGGTGAACAGCGGCATCCGCATCAGGCTCATGCCCGGCGCGCGGCGCTTCAGGATGGTCACGACGAAGTTGATGCCGGTCATCGTCGTGCCGACGCCCGACAGGATCACCGCCCACAGCCAGTAGTCGACGCCGACGCCGGGGCTGTACTCGATGCCCGAATAGGGTGGATAGGCGGTCCAGCCG
>CAJQNW010000033.1 GCA_905479765.1 uncultured Tepidamorphus sp.
CAGAACGCGCTGGATCACGAACATCACGTCGGGGCGGCCGGCATCGTACTCGTCGAAGACCAGCGCCACCGGTCGCTGCAGCGACCAGGGCAGGATGCCCTCGCGGTACTCGGTGACCTGCATGCCATCCTTGAGGACGATCGCATCCTTGCCGATGAGGTCGATCCGGCTGATGTGGCTGTCGAGGTTGACGCGGATGCACGGCCAGTTGAGCCTTGCCGCGACTTGCTCGATATGGGTCGACTTGCCCGTGCCGTGATAGCCCTGAATCAGGACACGGCGGTTGTGGGCGAAGCCGGCCAGGATCGCCAGCGTGGTCTCGCGGTTGAACTGGTAGTCGGGGTCGACCTCCGGAACGTGCTCGTCGGGCTCCGAATAGGCGGGGACTTCCATATCGCTGTCGATGCCGAAAACCTGGCGGACCGACACCTTCATGTCCGGCAAACCTTGCGGCTCAGAAACTCCAGTATTCATGCTGCCTCCAGCTTGCGGAACACGCATCGCGTCCCGTCTGTCATCCGGTCGTGTTGATTGAAGCGCGCCGACAATACTCAGCTATCGCGATAGAAGCCAGAGGCCTTCAGCGTATTGTAGGCTTCGATGATCGAGCGAAGGCGATCCTCGGTCGACCGGTCGCCGCCATTGGCGTCGGGGTGATGGCGCTTCACCAGCTCCTTGTAGCGTTGCTTTATTTCAGGGCCGGTTGCCGTCTCGTCGAGCGCGAGTACGTCGAGAGAGCGTCGTTCCAGCGCGCCGACGCGGCGCCGGCGGACCGTTTTCTTCTCGGTATTCGGTGAGCCGTGGCGCGCTTCGGCGAAGAAATCGTGCGGATCGTCGAATTTTCCCGACCGGAAAGCTTCGGCGCCGGCCTGGCCCGATGTGTTCTTTCCCTTGCCGTTGACGCCCATCGACCAGGTCGGGCGATGGCCGGTCGCCCGCGACGACAGCCACGACTTGACGTCGTCATCCGACATTCCGGAGAACCAGTTGTAGGACTTGTTGTAGTCGCGGACGTGGTCGATGCAGAAATTGTAGTACTCGCCCTCGCGGTTGCGCCCCTTCGGCGCGCGATGGACGCCGGGGTTTGGACAGCCGGCTGCTTCGCACGCCGGCTCGCTCTTGACGGCGCGCCGATCGTTTTCGGGGCGAACCCGGATTCCGTCAAACCATTTCGAGTCAAGTTTCATGGGCTGGATTATGGGTGTCTGTGTGAATCGATACAAGCGGGGCAACGGGTCGCGCGTGATGCATAGCTTGGCATCTTGACAGTCATGCTTTCGGCCTCCACGAAAACCACATGAACACGCACGCAAAGACTACTCGAGACCGTATCGCCGAAATGTTGACATCGGCTTTCGCACCAACAGCGCTCGAAGTCATCGACGAGTCGGAACAACACCATGGCCACGCCGGATGGCGTGAAGGTGGCGAAACGCATTTTCGCGTCAAGATCGTTTCCGAAGCGTTCACCGGCAAAAATCGCGTCGACCGGCACCGGATGGTCAATACGGCCCTGGCAGACGAGCTGAACGCGGGCGTTCATGCTCTGGCTGTTTCGGCCAAGGCGCCCGGCGAGGCTTAGTCGGGAAAGATGCCTACCTGGGAAAACCGGGTCAGGCGGGCCTGATCCGATAGGCGCAGCGATGCGCTCCGGCAAGCAGGTGCTCGGTGCGCTCGATGGTGCATTCGGGACCAAGCGCGCGGGCGAAAACGTCCTGCTCGGCCCGGCAGAACCCCTGGCAGGCCCGCGCGGCGACGCAGATCGGGCAGTGGTTTTCCACAAGAACGTACCCGTACCCGTCGTCGGCGCTCCTGCATTCGGCCATGTAGCCCTCGCGGGTGCGCAAGTCGGCCAGCGCCGCGACCCTGTCGCCGAGCGTCCGGCACGCCGAAAGGGCCTTGGCGTAGCGGGCCTCGGTTTCGGCTTCGCGATGGGCGATCAGTTGGTCCAGCGCGGATTCGCCCAGTGACGCCCGGATTGCGCCGATCAGGCTGACGGTCAAATCCGCGTGAGTGTCGGGAAACTGCTTCCAGGCGGCGTCCGACAATTCCCAGACCTTTTTCGGCCGCCCGATACCGCGCACCTCATCGTGGCCGATGACCATGCCCTCGTCGCTCAGGCGGGCGAGCTTCTCGCGGATCGCCTGGGGCGAGACAGCGAGCCGTTCGGCCAGGTCGGCCGCGGTCGCGGTGCCGAGCATCTTGAGTTGAAACAGCAGCTTGTCCATTGCGGCGCGGTCTGTCTTTTTCCACGAAGGGTGTGTTGAGCCCAAGTTAGACAAGTTTTGTCTTGTCAAAAAGCGATTTTCTGTTTAGCAAGTTTTTGCTTGTTAAAAAGGGGCGTGGCGTTGAGCGACGGGAGCGAACCAAGTTTTTCGACAGTCGTCCGCGGCGGGATCGGAACCGTCGCGGTGCTCTGCCTCGGCGTCTGGCTGCATGCTGCGGATTCGCTGCTGGCGGCCACCGTCATGCCGAGCGCCGTCGCCGACATCGGCGGACTTTCCTACATCTACTGGACCATCGCGCTTTACGAACTGGGCTCGATCGCGGCCGGGTTCCTGGCCGGCCTGGTGGCGCTGACCTTCGGCCTGCGTCACGCGATGGCGGGCGCCGCGCTCGTCTATGCCGCCGGCTGCGCGGCGAGCGCCGTTGCCCCGGACATGCCGACGATGCTCGTCGGCCGGCTCCTGCAGGGGCTCGGCGGCGGCTGGATGATGGCGCTCTGCCACGTCGGCATGGCGCAGCTGTTTCCCGAACGCCACTGGCCGAAGCTGCTCGCCCTGATATCGGCGACCTGGGGCGTCTCGGCGCTGGTCGGACCGCTGGTCGGCGGGGCGTTCGCGACGATCGGCCTGTGGCGCGGCGCGTTCGTCGCCTTCGGCGTGCAGGCGCTGGTCTTCGCGGTGCTGGCGCTGGTGCTGTTTCCCGCCGGTAAATCCGGTGACATGCACGATGCCGTGCTGCCCTGGCGGCGGCTGTTCACGGTGAGCGCCGGCGTGCTGATCATCCTGGCCGCCGGCGTGCGGCCCGAGCCGGTGTCGGCGTTCGTGCTGGTCGCGGTCGGATTCGGTCTTCTGCTGGTCGCGCTGCGGCTCGACGGGCGCGGCTCCGTGCGCCTTCTGCCGCCGAGACCCTTCGACGTGACGAAACCCTGGGGAGCGGGGTACCTGATGGTGTTCGTCCTGTCGGCGGCCACCGTCTCCTTCACGGTCTACGGTCCGTTGCTGATGGAGGCGCTCTACGGCGTCACGCCGTTTACCGCCGGACTGATGATCGCGGTCGAATCGGTGTCCTGGACCATCGCCGCGATCGTCTTCGTCAACGCGGGGCCGAAACTCGAGCCCTGGCTGATCCGGCTCGGCGGGCTTGCGATCGCCGGCGGCGTGCTGGGGTTCGCGCTGGTGATGCGCAACGGACCGCTGAGCGCGCTGCTTCCATGGGCGATCCTGCAGGGCGCGGGTTTCGGCATGGCTTGGGCCTTCATCATCCGGCGCATCGTTTCGTCTTTCGGGCAGGCCGAGCGGGAACGCGCCTCGTCGGCCGCGCCGACCCTGCAGATGCTCGGCTACGCGGTCGGCTCGGCGCTGTCGGGCATCGTCGCCAACATGTCCGGGCTTGGCCAGGGCACCACGCCGGAGGCCGTCGACGCGGCGGCGTTCTGGGTGTTCGCGGCGTTCCTGCCGCTTGCCGCGGTCGGTGTCTGGGCGGCGTGGCGGCTGTCGAGGCACGAGCTGCCTGCCACGGCCTGAGACGCGACCGGTTCAAGACACTGGCTGTTCAAAACCCCGGCGGTTCAAGCCATTGGCGGTTCAAGCCTGGCCGCCGCTACCCTCGGCCGGCTTTGCCGGCCTGGACGGTTCTCCCGGCTTTGCATCGGCCGGTTTGCCGTCGGCCGGCTTTGCGGGGCGCGCGGCCTTCAGCTTCGAAACCGGCGTGATCTTCAACGATGTCAGCCGGTTGCCGCTCTTGCGCAGCACCTGGAAGCGGAAGCGGTGAAAGGTGAACGCCTGGCCGGGTTCTGGGATCTGGCGGGCCTCGTGGATGACCAGGCCGGCGATCGTGGTCGCCTCGTCGTCGGGCAAGCTCCATTCCATCGCCCGGTTCAGGTCGCGGATCGGCACCGACCCGTCGACGGTGACCGACCCGTCGGGCTGGGCCCGGACGCCCTCGACGACGATATCGTGCTCATCGGCGATGTCGCCGACGATTTCCTCGAGGATGTCTTCAAGTGTCACCAGACCCATCACCTCGCCGTATTCGTCGACGACGAGTGCGAAATGGGCCTTCCGTGTCAGGAAGGCACTGAGCTGGTCCTGCAGCGTCGTGATGTCGGGGACGAACCACGGCGGCGAGACGATCGCGGATATGTCGAGCTTGCTGGCGTCGGCTTCCGCGGCGGCCAGCGCGCGCAGGAGATCCTTGGCGTGCAGGACGCCGACGATATTTTCCGTCTCATTGCGCCAGATCGGCATTCGCGTGTGCGGGCTGGCCAGCACCTCCTGGACGATCTTCTCGGGCGGGTCGTCGCCGTTCAGCATCCGCATCTCGGTACGATGCACCATGACGTCGGACACATCGAGATCGCGCAGGTCGAGAATGCCGCCGAGCATGTAGCGGTCCTCGGCAACCACGGCCCCCTCGCGGTGGTGCAGGTCAATGGCGCCGCGCAGCTCCTCGTGGGCTGACAGCAGCGGTTGCGTATCGGAGATATTGCTGCCTGCGGCCCGCATGATGCCGCGTACGACGAACTCGATGGCAAGCGTGACCGGGCCGAACAGCCAGACCAGCACGCGCACGACCGGCGAGACGAACAGCGCAACCCGGTCGGGATGGATGATGGCGTAGGTCTTGGGCATCACCTCAGCGAACACGACCACCAGCGCCGTCATGACCAAAGTGGCGTAGAACACGCCGGCATCGCCGAACAGGTGGATCGCCAGGCTCGTCGCCATCGCGGAAGCGAGGATGTTGACGAGATTGTTGCCGAGCAGAAGCGCGCCGATCAGCCGTTCGCGGTTCTCGAGCAGCCGCGTGACCGTCTTGGCGCGAAGGTCGCCGGTCTTTTCCAGGTGATGCATGCGCGCGCGGGATGCGGCGGTCAGCGCGGTCTCGGAGCCGGAGAAGAAGCTCGAGGCGATGATCAGGCCGATAACGGCACCGATGATGAGAGATACTGCGAGTGTCATTGTTCCAATCGTTCGACCAGGAACGCCCGAACCTCCGATTCCGGCACGTCCTTCCTGACGAACGCCTTGCCGATGCCCTCGACCAGCACGAACGTCAACGCGCCGCGCTCGACCTTCTTGTCCTGGCTAATCAGGTCGAGCAGCCGGCCGGCCGAGGGGAGCCCTCCCTCGATATGGGACGGCTTGGTCGGTAATCCAACCGCTGCGAGGTGGCGGGCCACCCGGTCTTCGTCTTCGGGAGCACACAGACCGAGCCGGGCGGAGAAGCCGAACGCCATGATCATGCCGATGGCGACGGCTTCGCCGTGCACCAGCCGACCGGTAAAGCCGGCGTCCGCCTCGAAGGCGTGCCCGAAGGTGTGGCCTAGATTGAGCAGCGCGCGCTGTCCGCCCTCGCGTTCGTCGGCGGCGACGACGCGGGCCTTGGCGCGGCAGCTGGTGGCGATCGCGCGGATGCGGGCGGGACCGCCGGCGAAAACCTCGCGCCAGCTGCCTTCCAGCCAGGCGAAGAAGCCGGGATCGTCGATCAGGCCGTATTTGGCGACTTCGGCGTATCCGGCGCGGAACTCGCGGGGCGAAAGCGTATCGAGGAGCGCGGTATCGGCGACAACGAGGGCCGGCTGATGGAAAGCGCCGACGAGGTTCTTGCCGTGTGCCGTATCGATGCCGGTCTTGCCGCCCACCGAGGAATCGACCTGGGCGAGCAGGGTGGTGGGCACCTGCACGTAGCGGACACCGCGGCGCAGGATTGCCGCCGCGAAACCGGCGAGATCGCCGACCACGCCGCCCCCGAAGGCGATGACCAGATCGCCGCGTTCGATCCGGGCATCAAGCAGCGCGTTGGTGACGCGTTCCAACTCGGCGAAGCATTTCGAGGATTCACCCGGCGGCACGGTGATTGTCGCCGCGATCTCGACCTTGCCCTTGAGCGCCGCGCGCAGGGCGTCGCCGTGCATGCCCTCGACCGTGCGGTCGCTGACCACGGCGACACGCGCGCCGGGCGCCAGCGCGGCAATCCGGTCGCCAAGGCCGGCCAGCGTGTTCGGACCGATAACGATGTCGTAGCCGCGCTCGCCAAGTTCGACGCGAACGGTCTCGCCGGAGATGTCGGGTGTTTTGAGATCGCTTGCTTTAAGGTGAGTGGTCATTCGGTCATTCCTGTCTCGGTTCCGTCCGGACTTGGCACCAGGCAACGGTCGAGCGCGACGAGAATCTCGTCGACGACGGTATCATGCGGCACATCGCGCGACGTTACGGTGGCCTCGGCGAGGGCATAGATGGGATAGCGTGCGTCGACCAGTGCGCGCAGCGTCCCTTCGACATCCTTGACCTTCAGGAGCGGCCGGTTGCCGCGCCGCCTGACCCGCCGCAACAGCACATCGAAATCGGCTTTCAGCCAGACCGATATGCCCTGCGCGGCAATGGTCTGGCGCGTGACCTCGTTCATCCATGCCCCGCCGCCGGTGGCCAGCACCTGCACTCCGCCTTCCAGCAGCCGGGCGATTACCTTGCGCTCGCCGTCGCGGAAATGCTCCTCGCCATGCCGTTCGAAGATCTCGGGAATCGTGCATCCAGCCGCCGTTTCGATCTCGGTATCGGCGTCGACGAAAGGCAATCCCAGGCGTGCCGCCAGCCGCCGGCCGACCGACGACTTGCCCGCGCCCATCATGCCGATCAGCACCACGGAACGCCCGCCCAGCCGCTCGCGGACGGCCGCCGAGTCGGGAATCGCCGCGCGCGGCGACGTCCTGCGGGCGTTTCTGGAAGCGTTTCGGATCGACGTCATTGTTCGTTTCGCGGCGCTGTTTGGTGGCGTAAGGCACCAAACTATCCTATATCGGCGGCCGGGAGGGCCGGAAAAACCTTTCACTAGTCGCCGATACGTCTGGATACAAGCGTCGGGCGATGGCGATCGGGTCCGGCTCGAGCGGACGGGAGGCGTGAGGCGTGCCGAGTTTATTTCGATTTCTGGTGACAATCGGCTTCCTTGTCGGTGTGGTCTATGCCGTGATGTTCGCTCTCGTCACCTTCGTCGATCCCGAGCCGCGGGAGATTTCGGTACGCGTACCCGCCGAACGATTGCAGCCCTGAGAGGTTTTGTTGGCCGCGGCCCATCCTTCCGATAAATCCCGCTCACCCCGTTCGCCGGGCCGGTCTTCAGGCAGGTCTTCCGGTTCGGGCGCCCGTCTCGAGGCGTTCCTGGAAATGATCGCCGCCGAACGGCTGGCTTCGGTGAACACGCTGGACGCCTATCGCCGCGACCTGGAGGATTTCTCCGGATTCATCGGTGAGCGCGGCGCGGCAATCGACTCAGCGGCAAGCGATCAGATCCGCGCCTACCTGGCCGACCTCGAGGCACGCGGATTTGCGGCGACCTCGCAGCAGCGGCGCCTGTCGGCGCTACGTCAGTTCCACCGGTTCCTCGTCGAAAGCGGCATACGCGAGGACGATCCGACCCGGACCCTGGACAGCCCGAAGCGCGGGCGGCCGCTGCCCAAGATCCTGAGCCAGGATCAGGTGACCGACCTGCTCGAACGGGCGGCTACCGAAGCCACCGACGACGGGGCGTCCAAAATCAGGCTGTTCCGGGCGATCCGCATGCGATGCATGCTGGAA